>JAUSOZ010000052.1 GCA_030655955.1 Deltaproteobacteria bacterium | reverse complement strand
GATGATGTTGGGGCCTGAGCCGATGATCAGGATCTTCTTAAGGTCGGTGCGTTTGGGCATGTTGTCGTTGAGAATCAGGGCGCCGGCCAGAGCGGTTATCCCGGCCCTGCCCCGATGTTCCTTTCCCTTATCCGTAACCCTAACGGCGCCTGGCAGGCGCTGTTCAGCGGGTTTATTTTCCTCTCCAGGATAGGGCCAATGATGCGGCCCGGCAGGTGGAGCGCCTGGAAGACGTCCTATCAATAGTATTCTTTTGCGGCTATCAAGGCCAGTAGATTTTTCCTTAATCCCTGAGCCCGGAATCCCGGCCGCTGGCGCCGGAGAACACCGGGCGGGTGAAGCCATCCGGCCACCGGCGGCCCGTGGTCTAATACCGAGGTGCTTTCAAAAAGCAATTATTTGCAGACACAGACTTGACCGTGAAACTTCAAATCCCCCTAAATCCCCCTTTAAATAAGGGGGACTTTAAGGAGGCTACAGTCTTGCCCCTCTTTTCTAAAGTGGAGGTAGGGGGGATTTTTATCTCCGTGAGTGACCAACCCCGGGGTCATGGACGTTTCGCCGGCGTCGGCACAGGCGAAACGCCTGTGTCGCCAATTGATTGCGACTCGTCTCAGCTCGCCGCATCATTGCTGCCAGCCGCGGCAAACTGCGGCATTAATGCGGGCTCCCATGCGGTCCCGTCTGGACCGGAGGCGGAGCCGGTTGGACCGGAGCCGGAGTATGTAGCTGGGGCGCGAGCACCGGGGGAATGGTTTGCTGTAAAAGCTTCTGATCCGGGCTCCCCGGCAGGGTCAAGGGAGTCTTATATTGGGACCCCGTTCCCGGGGCAGGCGAGCCAACCCCTAACCCGCCTTCGCTCAGCCCGGTGTCCATCAATTTCTCCAGCATTTTCAGAATCTCCGGCGTCAGGGCCTGGGGCATTGAGGGTGGTAGGCCCTGGAGAATCTGGCTGAATTGCCCGGACTTAAGCCGGAGCGAGCCCGGAACGGTGGGGAGGTTGGAACTCAGGCCCAGAATACCCCGAGGCAGATACACCCCGGTGGAATTGGGGCCCAGGAGCGTGTACCAGTCGGTGCCTCGCACCCCGATGGTGGCGGTATGGGTCTCCATGAGAAAATCCGGCTCTTCGGTCTTGATAATCCGGTTGACCACGGTGTGCACCAGACCCCGGAAGAGGCGCAACACGGCCCGGCGTTCTCCCTGGGCGGGATTATATTGATAATCGGCGATGGCCAGGCGGGACTCAGGTGCCAGGGTGATAACGGAGGCATCCACCATGGACAGTTGGGCCTTGGCCCCGCTCTTGGTGCGGATCACGTCGCCGGTCTCCACCCCGTCCTGGACCTTGGCGGCAATGGCGGGGAGCTTGCCGCCCTTAAGAACGGTCACCTGGCCCTTGATCAGGGTGAAGCGGCCCACCACAGAGGCGTAGGCGGTTAGAGGAATTGCGAATGACATCACCACGAGAACAATCAACGCGAACCAGATTTTTTTCTGCATAAGATGTGCTCCTCCTGGTGGCATAGCATAGCGGTGGGCGGCGCCACCTTAAATTCAGGTAGGAATCATTGATAAAATTGTACCACCACCCCATCGATCAGATCATCGTAAGGGAGTATAAAAAGATCCTTGTGGTCTGATGCAATTTCTCTCCACTCGTCACTTGAAAAATGCCAACGCCTACCAATGATCAAATACCTCTTGGGCTTATATACTTTAAATCCATATTTTGATTGAACCCATTCCCTGTTACGAGGATCGTCAAAATACTCGCGGTAAACTCTGGTTTGTGAAATGTATGAGGTTATTTCTGCACAAAATGTTTCTCTGTTTGGTTGACCCACTATAGGAGGACCCTTAAGGTCTGGAAGCTTAAATTCGACAATATCCGCGTATCCATCGGGACCAATCACAAAGAAATCAGGTTTTATAGGTTTACGGTCTCCATATTGCCATTTGCATATGCGTTCTGGCTGAATATCAACTGCACTGAACCGCATTGTTAGAATAAATAGAAATTCTTTATCTGCAAGGAAAGATGTTATCTCCGTCTCTCTTATATCTCGTTTTCCAAGAAGTTCCACGAACCTATTAATTTTAGGTAACTTCTGGAATTTGAAATCTGATGGAATGGGATAAGGTGCTAATGCATCTCTTTTAGCAAGCATAAGGAAGGCATTCAAATCAATCCCAAAGGAATCATATTTTTCATGACTATCATCATAAGTTAAAGGAGCCATATCTAACCATTTTATGTGCCTGGAACGGAGGCCGCTCTCATCTGCATCAAAGAATCGCCCATTTACAATCCGAGTAAATTGACCTTTATGAACCTCTAGTCCACCTGTGTTTAAGCCAAGAATCATTTCTTGAGCGGCAAAGTTCCATTTTAACTCTCTTAACTTTTCAAAACCTGCATTGGTGGGAATCATTAAATCTACGGTGAACGGTGGCAGTATCAACGGTATTGTTCCGTCACTGAAATCAAACCCTATGATCTTGTTAAGGAAACTTCCGCCTTCGTTTGAAAAGTCGAAGAAACGACCATCCATAATCCCTTTTCCCGACGGAAGCTCGTTGAGTACCTCGGGTCCGACATACTCTATAGCCAAGTGTGTGGGTCCCAAATAGAATACGATTTCTTGTGGTGCTATTAGGAATCCAGGAACCACATTGATAAGCTCTATATTTTCTTTGACTTGCTTATAGATCGGTCCCCAATAATCTTCCATCAGCCATTGTCGAATCTTAAGGATAATCTCATTTGGACTAAGGATTTTTGTCACAATATACTACCTCTTAGCACTTCCTAACTTTCTATGTCTAATCTCACGATTTATAGTCCCTCTTTCACCATTTTCTCATAAACCACCCGATACACCACCCCCGCCTTATCATCGGAAATAAAAATCACCCCGTCATCTTTGATCAGAATGTCCACCGGGCGCCCCAGGGCGCCTTCCGGCGTCAGCCAGCCGGTGATGAAATCCTCCACGCCGACGAAATTGCCGGCGGCATCGAGCTTATAGCGCACCACCTTTCTGCCCGTGGGCCCGGTGCGGTTTGAGGCGCCGTGGTAGGCCACCAGGAGGTCGTGGCGGAACTGTTGGGGCCATTCGGCCGGGAAGAAGGCCAGGCCCAGGGGCGCGGAATGCGCCGGGAGGTCGATAAAAGACGGGATGGTGTCCTTACAAAATTTCCGGTGGGCCCCGGCGGGATCGCTCTTATCGTCATGGAGCCGCTTGCCGTAACAGTAAGGCCAGCCGTAATGCCCCCCTTTGAGGATGATGTTAATTTCATCCGGGGGCAGATTGTCCCCTAAATCGTCCCGGCCCATTTCCGTGGCCCAGACGTGCTTACTCCGGGGATGGACCGCCATGAACAGCGAGTTGCGCAGGCCCGAGGCAAAGGTCGAAAGCTCGCCGCCGTCCTCGGGGTCCACCGCCAGGATCTTGGCGCGCCGCGGGTCTTCCTCCTCGCAGGCGTCGCAACTGGAGCCCACGGAAATCAACAGGCGCCGGTCCCGGGGGCCGGGCAAGAACTTCAGAGACCGGGTGAAATGGCGACCGCCCGGAGGCAGGTCGGCGATTTTCTGCTCGCTGCTGGCCGTGAGACGTTCCGGGTCGTAATCGAAAGCCGCCACCCGGCCGGTCTCGGCCACGTAGAGCCGGGGCTCCTTCCCGGGACCGAAGGCCAGGCCGTGAGGCTTATTCAGCCCATCGAGGACGGTCACCACGGCATCGGCGACGCCGTCATTGTTGGTATGCGGCAAGGCCACCACCCGGCCCTGGGAGGTGAGGCTGACCAGGAGGGTGCCATTGGGGTCCAGGGCCAAAACCCGTGCACCTTTCACCTCCCGGGCGAAAACCGTCCAGGCAAATCCCGGCGGCAGCTTTAAGGGAAAGGCGGCCGGGTCAGCGGATTTCCCGGCGCCGGGGCCTTTGCCCTCCTCCGGGAGCCCGGCTGTGTCCCGGGGCAGAGGCTGGACCGCGGGCCCGGCCAGCCGCAAATTTTGCCAATAGTACGCCCCGGCCCCCAAACCCGCAGCCGCCAGGAAGATGCCGATGATAACGCCGGGTTTTTTCATCGAAAAATGAGCCTCGGCTCGGGCCGGGTGAGCGCCTCCCTGCGCCTGGTCCAGATAACCGGAATAACTACTCAGCTCAGGACTTTTCCACCATCTGCAAGAATTCATCGAACAAGTAATCGGCGTCATGGGGGCCTGGGGAGGCCTCGGGGTGGTACTGGACCGAGAAGGCCCGGAGTCCGGGATGGCGCAACCCCTCAGAGGTGCCGTCGTTGAGGTTGACGTGGGTCAGCTCCACCGCCGGGTCGGGGATGGACGCCAGGTCCACGGCAAAGCCGTGATTCTGGGAGGTGATCTCCACCCGGCCGCTGACAAAATTCTTCACCGGCTGGTTGGCCCCCCGGTGCCCGAACTTGAGTTTGAAGGTCCGGCCACCCAGGGCGAGCCCCAGGAGCTGGTGTCCCAGACAGATGCCGAACAGGGGCTGGGCCCCCAGGCACTGGCGGACGTTGTCCACGGCATAGGTGACCGCGGCCGGGTCCCCGGGACCGTTGCTGAGGATGATGCCGTCGGGCGCCAGCGCCAGGACCGCGGCAGCCGGGGTGGTGGCCGGCACCACCAGGACTTCCAGGCCCCGCTTTTTTAAGTTCCTGATAATATTGAACTTAACCCCGTAGTCATAGAGGACTATTTTCTTGCCGGACTTCTGGGCCCACAAGGCGGCCAGGTCCGGAGTGGCGCCGCCCGCAGCCGGGAAATCGGGCCACCAGTAGGGGAGGGCACAGGTCACCTGGGGCACCAGGTCCTGACCCTCCATGCTGGGCAGTTCCCGGGCCCGGCGCACCAGGGAGGCCGGGTCCAGATCCAGGGTCGAGATGATCCCCCGCATGGCCCCCACTTCCCGGAGGCGCTTGGTAATGGCCCGGGTATCGAGCCCCTCCACCCCCAGCTTGCCGGCGGCCTTGAGGTAATCCGCCAGGTTGCCTTGGGCGCGCCAGTTGGAAGGGTAGGGGTGGTACTCCTTGACAATAAACCCCTCCACGTGGATTCCCCGGGATTCAATATCCTCGGAATTGACCCCGTAATTCCCCATGAGGGGATAGGTCATGGTGACGATCTGCCCCCTGTAGGACGGGTCGGTGAGGACCTCCTGATAACCGGTCATGGCGGTGTTGAACACCACCTCGCCGGAAGACTCGCCGGGGCCGGTGAAAGACCGCCCCCATAAGGTTAAGCCATCTTCCAATGCCAGTAACGCTTTCAACGACTACCTCGAATTTCTATGGTTTTCCTTTAAATATACCATAGCTAGGAGCCGAGGCCTTCTTTTTTTGCGACCGGATCACCGATCAAGAAACCGGCCGCCGGTGCGTCGCGCCCCGTCCATGGGGGGGCGCCAGCACGGCCTGGCACCAGCGTTTGGCTGTTTACCAAATTATCTTAGCAATTTCAATATGTTGCTCATGGCAAAAAAAACGGCTGCATCTAACGCCCGTAGCGAGGCGATTGAGGTGGAACCAAGGGTTTACCCTGGGTTACTATAAACGGGAATTTTCGCCCCGGGACTCCTGAGCTTCATACCGGGGATTTTCTGATGGTTCTGTTGAGAATTGTTCTCAGAGGAGAAGTTTGTGGTATCATGCCGGTAAAGTAAAAATTCGCTTTTTGGATGTTGCTGGAGTCTCCGATCTTTACCAGAGATTTGCGGCAGCAGGGAAAGGTAAGACGTAATGGAAGCCAATCAGGTGAGTAAAACCGCCATGGGGACGGCCTTTATGCGGGCTTACCACGCCGCCTGCGACCACCCCAAGATTTTCGATGATTTTCTGGCGCAGCATCTGATAACCGCGGAAGAACTCCGGATTATCGAAGAGCGCCACCTGGCGGCGTTCCAGCGCTTTGATCCGGCCGGGGCGGCGTCGTGTCCTGATCGCGCCAGCGCTCTGGCAGGCTGGATGCAAAGCGCCGGCGCCCCCGCCATCGTCTTCAGCCGGGCACGGTATACGGAAGACATCCTGGAGACGGCGGTAAGGCAGCAGGAGGTAAAGCAGTATGTGATCCTCGGGGCCGGCATGGATACCTTTGCCGTGCGGCGTCCGGATTTGGTGCAGCAGTTGCAGGTGTTCGAGGTTGACCATCCTGCCACCCAGGCCCATAAACGCCAGCGTCTCCAGAGCGCCGGTCGCCAACTACCGCCTCAACTGCAGTTCATTCCGGTGGATTTCAGCCGGGAGAATCTGGCCAAGGCCTTGGGGGGCTCGGCCTATGACCCGCAGGCCTCCAGCTTCTTTAGCTGGTTGGGCGTTACGTATTACCTCACCCGGGAAGCGGTCTTTGCCACGTTGCGGGGCATCAGTGAGGTGGCTCCCCCGGGGAGCACCGTCATCTTTGATTATCTGGATTCCGAGGCCTTTGTCCCGGAGAGGGTGGCCAGACGCGTGCACATTATGATGCAACTTGTGGAGCGGGTGGGCGAGCCGATGCTCACGGGCTTTGATCCCGCCTCCCTGGCCGCGGACCTTGCCTGCCTGGGCTTACGTCTCCAGGAGAACCTGAGCCCCTCCGATATCGAGGCACGTTTTTTTGCGGGGCGCACGGATGGGTACCGTGCCTGTGAGCATGCCCACCTGGCCCGGGCGACGGTGGTTTAGGACGATCTCCGGCTCGGTTTTAGGCTTATAGATTCCGGCAATACCCTTCCCCAAGACTCCGGTTCCACACCGAATTTTTCTTATGCAACCAGCCCGGCGATCAACTCCGCCTGACGACGGGCCGCGCCCTGGTGGGGGATCAAGGCCGCCTGGGCTCGCCGGCCCATATCCTCGCGCTCCTGGGGGGAGTCCAGGAGCTGCCGGACGGCCTGGGCCAGGGAAGCGGCGTCGTGGACCATGATCCCGGCGCCAGCCTCCTCCAGGATCTGCTTGGCCCAGCGGAAATTTCCCATATGGGGGCCATAGATGGGCGCCCGGCCCCAGGCCGCGGGCTCCAGGATATTCTGGCCCCCATGGGGCACCAGGGACCCGCCCACAAAGGCGACGTCGGCGGCGCCGTATAGGGTAAAGAGGTCGCCGATGGTGTCGACGATCACCACGGCAGGCGTACGGGTCGCCCGGCCGGACTTGAGCCCGGTCCACAACTGGCAGTTAAGGCCGCGCCGGGCCAGGAGGCGGGCCAGGTCGGGAGCGCGTTGGGGATGCCGGGGGGCCAAAACCAGTCGCAGAGCAGGGTAGGGGGCCAAAAGTTCCTGAAAGGCGTCCACCACCAATTCCTCTTCGCCGGGATGGGTGGAGGCCGCCAGCCACACCGGCCCGAGGGCCTGCCCCAGTTCGGTTTCAGTTCCCTGCAGGAAACCGCGAAATTCCTGGAGTCGAGATTCGTCCCGGCCTTGGAGCAAACGGTCGTATTTCAGGTTGCCGGTGAGGTTTAGGCGGGACGGGGAAATACCTAAACGCTGAAACCGTTGGAAATCAGGCAGAGACCCCGCGGCAACTACATCATAAAGATTAAATATACCGGATAGATAGCGATTATATTTAACAAACCTTCTTAAGGAATTATCCGAGAGCCGGGCGTTGACCAAGGCCAGGCGCACTCCCCGTCGGTGCGCCTGGCTCAAAAAGTTCGGCCAGATCTCCGATTCCAGGCCGACGAAAACCTGGGGGCGCAGGTAATCCAGATAGCGCCTGACGGCCCAGGGAATGTCCAGGGGAAAGTAGCAGACCAGGGCGCCTTGGGGGGAAAAGTGTTTACGCGCCAGCATTTGCCCGGTTTCGGTGCCGGTGCTGATGATAAAGGCGGCCCGGGGCAGGAGGGTCCGGAGTTCGGCAACCAGGGGGATGACAGCCTGGATTTCGCCTACGGAGACGCCATGGAGCCACAGGCGGGGCGAGCCCTGGGGGAGTGGCCCTGCCGGCAACTGTATCCCCAGGCGGGGCCTAAAACTTTCCCCGAAACCCCGGGATTTCAGGTGCCAGAAAAAATACGGCCAGCCCACCAAACCGGCAGCGGTGCTGACCATTTTATAGAGATTTAATAATATGTTACCCACTATATCTCAGATGCCTTCTTAAGTTTAGCCAGCCATTGAGGGCGAACTTTGAGGTATTCCGATAGGATAAGGCTGTGATCAAACGCCAGGACCCCAGGCAACGCCTCCGGCGCAAAGATCGCCAGGTTCCGGGCGTCATCGGCGGCTTTGGGGGTGCCAAAACCCTGGGCCACGTATACGGTGGTGATGGTGTGTTGTCGGGGGTCGCGCCGCGGGTCCGAATAGGTATGAAACTGCCCCAGTAGGGTCACCGTGAGTCCGGTTTCCTCCCGGGCCTCGCGTATGGCCGCGGCCTCCAGAGATTCGCCGTAATCCACAAATCCCCCGGGCAAGGCCCAACCGTGCGGTGGATTGGCCCGTTGAATCAAAACCAGGCCCTGGTCCTGCAACTCAATGATGATATCCACGGTGGGCACCGGGTTGCGGTGCCTCCGGGTCGCGAAGCTGCACCGGGGACACTTTTCTTCCGTCAGCATATCTTAGTTGACATAATATATATTATCAGACGTTATGCCTAATGGTAGAATTCCCGCTTGGAGAACCTTTTGAGATCATCGTAATTCACCGACACGATCTGCCAGGTACCGTGGTTGGGTTGACGCCGCATGTGAAACTGAAAGGTATCCCGGGTCTTAGGGTCAGTCAGGGTCACCACGGCTTCATCCCCCTGGCTGTCGATCTGGGCCACGGTGGCGGCCGCGGCGATTACCAGGATCTTGGAGTAGTCCAGGTTGAGCAGGTAGCGTTCCACCACCGCCCGTATCTGGGCCTCGAAGGTCTCAAATAATTTGGGCAGGAATAGGTTGGCGAACTTGCGCCCCAGTTGCCGGGAAAACTTGGTCCATTCATCGGCGGATTGGTCTTCCGGAGTCGCCAGATCCTTACTGGAAGCATCGACAAAATTATTTAATATATCTTTTAAATTCACATAGTTAAAGAACTTATTCATGTCCCGGGCTTGCAGGGCCAGGGCCGCCTGCTGCAAGGCGTAGCGGGGAGAGTTGGCCCAGCGCCAGTAAAGGCCCCCGGCCACAGCCCCGCCCAGGACCACGATGGCCACGGCGATTATCCAGGTTTTCCGCTGCATGGTGCTCCTTTGGGCTGATTTTGCTATAATTACAAGATAATTATACTATACCCTAATTGATGGCGGGATTGAACTTTAATGAAAAAAATGAAAAAATGGCTTGGTCCGGGGCGATGAACAACCCACGCGTGCTTGCCCGCCATACTCTGGACAATGGCCTGATCCTGGAATTTTGGGACCTATCCCGGCCGTTGGTCGGCGACCGCAGGTTCGTCTGTCTTGAGGCCCGGATAGCCATTCCCGTCCGGGCCGAGGCGCTGCCGCCGGAGTTAAAAACCCAGGCCGCCCAGATTGTGGAGGCGCTGGGAGAGGAAATTATCTTCTCGCAAAGGCAAGAACGCAACTTTATTGCCGCGTCTCACGCCCCGGCCCTCCTTCAGGATATGCATGACCGGATTCTGGCCCTGGCGCCCGGTTATTTTGGGCATGCTGATTTTGCCGCCCGGTTCATCCGGAAAAAATGCGCCGAACTACAGAAACTACAGCAGTGGCAGCGTTTAGATACCAGGGGCGATGACACCTGACCCCCCCCCTACCCTCCTATCTTATTAAATCGGCTCAATTTCTACGCCTGAGCCCACAATACCGGGGAAATTTATGAAGAACGCAGCACCCGGCCCCAACCACTTGCAGATGGTGCGGTTGACGGCCAAGGGACTCAGGTGGCGCCGCAGCGGCCACCCCTGGGTCTACCGCAATGACCTGGTAGACCTGCCGGAAATTTCGGCGGGTGATCTGGTGGCCGTGGCCGACCCGGGAGGCCGCTTCCTGGGCCAGGCTTTTTACAGCGCCGCCTCCCGCATCGCCCTGCGGATGGTGACCGCAGGCGACGAGGCGGTAGACCGAGCCTTTTGGGAGAGCCGGCTCAAACGGGCCCTGGACTATCGGCGGCGGGTGGTGGCCGATACCGACGCCTGCCGCCTGATCTACGGCGAGGCGGACGGGTTTCCGGGCCTGGTGGTGGACTCCTACGGCGGCCACCTGGCTCTCCAGACCCTGCATCCGGGTATGGAGCGGCGGCTGCCGGAGATCATGGACCTGCTGGTGGCCCACCTCACTCCCCCATCCCTGACCCTGCGCCACGACGCCGAGGTGAGGCTCCAGGAGGGGCTGCCTCTTGGGGTGGAAACGGTTTTGGGCCAGTTGCCGCCCCGGGTGGAAGTCCGGGAGGGTGTTGTAAAGCTGTGGGTTGACGTCAGGACTGGCCAGAAAACCGGGCTGTTCCTGGACCAGCGGGAAAACCGCCTGGCTGCGGTGGCACTGGCTCGGGGGGAAGTCCTGGACGCCTTCGCCTACCAGGGCGCCTTTGCCATGCACCTGGCCCCCGGGGCCCAGCGGGTTACCCTGGTGGAGAGCTCGGGCCCGGCCCTGGCCGTAGCCCAGGAAAACGCCAGCCTGAATGGCTATGAGAACCTGGACCTGGTCAAGGCCAACGTCTTTACCTTCCTGAAGGAGGCGGTGGCCTCGGGGAGGCGTTTCGATTTTATCTCGCTCGACCCGCCGGCCTTTGCCAAGAGCCGCCGGGACCGGGACGCGGCGTATAAAGGTTATAAGGAGATAAATCGCCGGGCCTTTCAACTCTTGAACCCCGGGGGCGTTCTGGTCACCTGCTCCTGCTCGTATAACCTGAGCGAACCGGAGTTTCTGGCCATTGTGCGGGAAGCCGCGGCGGACGCCCACCGCCAGGCCCGTCTGGTGGAACGCCGGGGCGCGGCCAAGGACCACCCGGCCCTGCTGTCGCTGCCGGAGAGCCTCTATTTGAAGTGCCTGATTTTGGAAGCGGAGTGAAGTTGAAGTCAGCGTTATGGCGGTTGTCCCCGCAGAGGTGATAGCGCCGCCGTAAGCTCTGCCGGTTCTTTACTTGTATATCCATATTGGGGCGCCGTGCGCACCCTACACCGGCACAGGCTGGAAAGCCGGTGCCACCAATACCCCCTTGACAGAGCATGGTTTTATGCATATTAATGCATATAGATCTACGTCTGATTAAGGGAGAAGTTATGCGAACCACCCTGAACATCGAAGACGAGTTACTGGCCAAGGCGGCGGAGTTGACCGGCATTAAGGAAAAAACCTCCCTGGTCAAGCTCGGTCTGGAGGCCTTGATAGCCAGGGAAAGCGCCAAGAGGCTCGCCGCCCTGGCGGGAACCGAAAAGCACTTGGAGATGATCCAGCGCCGCGGAAGAGATGGGTCATAACGTAGTCCTGGTTGACACTTCGGTTTGGGTAGCTCATCTGCGGCAGGGGGCCATCGGACTGGAAACCTTGCTGCACGGGGGCCGGGTGGTGTGCCATCCCTGCATTGTCGGCGAACTTGCCTGTGGTAATCTCCGGAACCGGCCGGAGATTATCTCTCTTCTCCAGAGGCTTCCCGAGGCAATCCGGGCTGCGCATGAAGAAGTAATGCAGTTTATCGACAATAATGGCCTTATGGGAAAAGGTCTGGGGTACATCGATATGCATTTGCTGGCTTCGGCCAGGTTGACCGGAGCCGGTCTCTGGACCCTGGATAAGAGGCTTAATGAGGCGGCGATAATATTGGGGGTAGCCCCCTGATCTTCTCGGTCAGGCATTGGCTGCACTACCTTCCCCCTCCCCTGCCGGGTCCAATTCATCGCATTGACTGGACCGCCCTATTCACATAGAATTAAACATGCAAGCAAAAGTTCTGGCCTGGAGCCTGATTCCGGCTCTGCTGCTGTGCGGTTGGCTGGCGTTCGCGGCCCCGGCGGCCACCGGAGGCGCCCGTCAGCCTGACTCCTCTTCGCCGCCTCATTCTCGCATCCTGGAGGCGGCCCAGGCCCCGCGCACGGCCCGCTTGCTGCGCCAGGCGGCCCTGACCTACGCCCCCCGGATGTCGGAGAAGGACCGGGAGATCGATTTTCTCCAGAAAGTAGCCCTGGCCAAGCGCCTCATAGGGGTGGGTCGTCTGGTGGGCCTGCGCCATATGACCATGAATCTGCTCCTCCCCGGGCAGGAAGTCTCCTGGGAGGAGCTGCGCCGCCGCCGCTGGCCCGGGGGCGACCCGGTGGGTGTGACTTTGGAGGTCCCCGTGTGGGTCCCGGCCCGGGCCCAGCGCCTCAAAACTTACAGCGGCTTCGAGAAAAAGTGGCAGACCGTGGCCCTGAACAAGCCCCGGCCGTCGGGCTGCGTCTGGTTTGTGCGCACCCTGGCTGATATCAACGACAAGACCCGATACCGCCCGGAGATGATCCAGGTGGAGGTCAACAGCAAGTTCGCACCCCTGGCGGCACTGCTCCTGGAGTACATCTTCCGGGAGGGCTGGTATGACCCGTCGAAACGGCTGCCGCTCTTAACGGTGCGCTCCGGGGAAGACACCTACGCGGTGAGCGCCGCCTCGGGCCCGGTATCGGCGGAATGCCTGAGCTTTCCCGACCGCGACGGGGCCTCCATGACGGCCACCCTGGCGCAATGCTCCTATGCCAGCCTGGCGGACATCTACCACGGCCGCCACGCCCCGTACTCCAACCACCGCCTGGGCCTGGCCATGGACATCAATGATTTCAACTACGCCGGGGTGGTGGACGGGATCCCCAACCCCGTCAGCAAATCGCTGCGCCAGTACAACCGGGACGCCATGCACAAGATCGACGCCCGGAACCTGCCCATGTGGGTCTACCGGGCCGCGGGCTGGGTCGGCTGCCGCGTCCCCCAATCCTGGGCCTACTACGGCTATAACGTCGACTGGCCGCACATGGACGTGGGAACGAAGTGAGGGGTTCTGGGTTTTAGGTTCTGGGGAACAGCGGACTCTATTATGCACCTGCACAGGCTGGAAAGCCTGTGCCACCAGGTATCTTCTCGTTCCCAAGCTGGGCTTGGGGAATGGTGATGATGTGCCCAAGCTGAGCTTGGGCTCCAAATTCGTTCCCAAGTGCAACTTGGGAACGAGTACGAAAAGTGCAATTTGGGAACGAGAATAAAGCGCACTTGGGATCGATAGATGGTGCGTAGGACGCACCCTACATGTCTGCCGGCGCCGGCGGCAGCCTGCGGCTACTTTATATCCATGTAACACACAACTTAAAACCGAAAACGGAAAACCGTCATTTAAAATGCTCCAGGAATTCATCAATCAGCTGAAAGAATCCGCTGAACACCGGGACATTCTCAGCCATTATCATTATCTGCCTGAGAAGCCGGTGGAGTACGCGGTGGGGGATGCGGGGCTGTCGCCCATGGTGCTGGCGGCTTTGGAGCGGTTGGGGATTCCCCGGCTCTACTCCCACCAGGGGGAGGCCCTGGCCGCCATTCGGGAGGGCAAGCACCTGCTGGTGGCCACCCCTACAGCCAGCGGCAAGACGCTGATCTACAATTTGCCGGTATTGGAAGCGCTCCTGGCCGAACCCCGGGGCCACGCCCTGTATCTGTTTCCCTTGAAGGCCCTGGAGCAGGACCAGTTGAAAGCCCTGCAGGAGTTGGACGCGGCCCTGCCCTCCCCTACCCTGACCGCGGCGATTTATGACGGCGACACGCCGCCGGCGGCGCGCCAGGCCATCAAGGCGCACCCGCCCCACGTGCTCATCACCAACCCGGACATGCTCCACATGGGGCTGATGCCTTATCACGCCTCGTGGTCCGGCTTCTTTGCCCGGCTCAGGTTCGTGGTGATCGACGAAGTCCACACCTACCGGGGCATCATGGGCAGCCACATGGCCCAGGTGCTGCGGCGCCTGCGGCGTATCTGCGCCCACTACGGCTCGAAGCCGCAATTTATTTTGTCGTCGGCCACCATCGCGCAGCCCGAAATTTTCATCCGGTCGCTCACGGGGCTGGAGGTGGAAATCATTACCGAGAGCGGCGCGCCCCAGTCCGGGCGGCACTTTCTGTTTATCAACCCCCCCGGCGGCGCCCCGGTCACCGCGGCCCAGCTTTTTGCCCGGGCCATCAGGAAGGGTCTCAACACCATCTGTTTCACCCAGGCGAGAAAGCTTACGGAGCTGATCCATGTCTGGTCCCAGCGCCTGGCGCCGGAGATGCGCCCGTTCATCAGCTCTTATCGGGCCGGATTTTTGCCGGAGGAGCGCCGGGAGATTGAAGCGGCGCTGGCCAGCGGCAAGATGAAAGGCGTGATCTCCACCAGCGCCCTGGAGATGGGCATCGACATCGGCGGCCTGGACGTCTGCATCCTGGTGGGCTATCCCGGCACCATGGTGACGACCTGGCAGCGGGCCGGCCGGGTGGGACGCCAGGGCCGGGACTCCCTCATCATCCTGGTGGCCCAGGCCGACGCCCTGGACCAGTACTTCATCAAGTACCCGGAAGAATTCTTTGGCCGGCCCATGGAGACCGCGGTGCTGACCCCGGACAACCCGTTTGTGGTCAAGGCGCACCTGCCCTGTGCGGCCCAGGAACTGCCGCTGGATACCCGGGGCGAGGCCTTTTTCGACCTCGAGGCGTATGCGCCGGTGATCGAGGAACTGGCCCGGGAACGCCATTTGCTGCATTCCGCCGCCGGGGACGCCTGGTTTGCCCGGGCCCGCTTCCCCCAGAAGGAAGTGAACATCCGGGGTATCGGGGAGAGCTTCGCCATTTTCCAGACCGGCAAGAAGCGTCCCCTGGGCTCCATTGACGGCCACCGGGCATTGCGGGAGTGCCACACCGGGGCCATTTATCTCCACAAGGCCCAGACCTGGGTGGTGGAGAAACTGGACCAGGAGCGGCGCAACGTCTGGGTCAACCCCATCGAGCCCAACTATTTTACGCGGATTCAGACGGACAAGGAGACGGAAATCCTGGAGGTGCTGGCGACCCGGCAGGTGGCCCGGTTTACTGCCCACATCGGGCGGCTCAAGGTCACGGAGCACCTGTTGAGCTATGAAAAGCGGCGGCTGCCGGGGCAGGAACTCCTGGGGCAGGTCGAACTCGAATTACCGCCCCAGATCTTTGAAACCGTGGGCATGTGGCTGGAAATCCCGGACGCGGTGAAAGACTCGGTTTACGCCGCCGGCCGCCACTTCATGGGGGGCATCCACGCCCTGGAGCACGTCCTGATCAGCATGTTCCCGCTCTTTGCCCTGGCGGACCGCTACGACATCGGCGGCATCTCCCACCCGGCGCATCCCCAGGTGGGCCGGGCGGCCATCTTCATCTATGACGGCTATCCCGGCGGCGTCGGCCTGTCGACCCGGGCTTACGAGATCCTGGAGGACCTGGTGCGGCGCGCCCTGTCGCTGACCGCCGCCTGCCCCTGCGAGGACGGCTGCCCCTCGTGCATCCATTCCCCCAAGTGCGGCTCGGGTAATAAGCCCCTGGACAAGGAAGCCACCCTGAAGATCGCTGCCCTCCTTTTGGGAGAGGAGGAGCCCGAACTGCCGGCCGCGGAGTTGTATATCGAGGTGGCGGAGCCTCCCAGCATCGAAGGCCCGGAGGGCGAGGCCGGGGTCGACTGGTTCCGGAGGCGTAAACTCGGCGTCCTGGACCTGGAAACCTGCTGTTCCGCCGCCGACGTGGGCGGCTGGGGCCAGTGCCACCGCATGGGGGTTTCCGTGGCGGTGATGCACGAAAGCCATACCGGGGTCGCCACCACCTATCGGGAGCACGATCTGGAGCGCCTGGCCCAGCGTTTAAAGAAATTGGATCTGGTAGTGGGCTTTAACATCAAGGGCTTCGACTACCGGGTGCTGCAACCCTACACCAAGGTCAAGCTGGCGGAGTTGCCCACCCTGGATATCCTGGAGGAAGTCCATACCCTCCTGGGGCACCGCCTCTCCCTCAATCACCTGGCGGAAAAGAC
Source organism: Deltaproteobacteria bacterium (assembly GCA_030655955.1). Lineage (GTDB taxonomy): Bacteria > Desulfobacterota > Desulfobaccia > Desulfobaccales > 0-14-0-80-60-11 > 0-14-0-80-60-11. The sequence goes on along the minus strand of JAUSOZ010000052.1, from coordinate 8,150 downwards.
CCTGGGGGAGAAAAAGACCGGCGACGGTCTCCTGGCCCTGGAGCTCTATGCCGCCGGCAAATGGGAGGAGTTGACTTCCTACTGCACCCAGGATGTGCTCCTCACTTACCGGCTCTTCGAGTTCGGGGTGCGCCACGGCTACCTGATCTACCAGCACCGCCAGGGCGCCCTGGTCCGGGTGCCGGTGGATTGGCGCCAGGCCCGGTTCTTCCCCGAATAACCCGCCCTTCACCCCAGATGTCTTCTATTATCAATTATATTAACTATTTAACTATTTATAGTTTTGTTCATTTTCAATTGTACTTTCTTAAAAAGTATGGTACTGAGCGTGCATATGAACAAATTCATCATGGAGGACTCCAAAATGAAGACGGGTAGATTCCTGGTGTTGTTGGCCTTAGTTATGGGGTTGCTGGCAGGTCCCTGGCAGGCTCCGGCGGAGGCCATCATGCTGGGGCGGGTCGGCCAAATTATAAATTTGTCTTATGACGCTCCGAACTGGAAACAGACCAAGCCGGATGGCACCACCTCAATCTTTACCCTGGCCCCGGGTCAATCTTTTATCATGACCGAAATTCGGGTTCGGTTTTATGCCACCATCATCAACAGTGGCCCTTATCGCTTCTACCTCCTAGGGCCTCAATCAAGCAGACTGTACATCACCAATTTAAACGATGTTATGTATCCCGGCACCCAAACCGTGTGGGGGGGAGCATCTACTGACACGAACCTAGTACCCGGCGTCGTTTTTACCTCTCCGCCCACCCCGGAAGTGCGCCAAATGCCGTCGCCCCCGGCAAATCCCAACTCAGGGGATGTCCGGCCCGGCACTTTCTATTTGACGGTAAGGGGGTACGTGCTTCCCTGAGGCCAGGACGCCTCCCCGGGGTTGTCGCCGCCAGCCTCGCGGCCCGGCAATCCCAGCTGGTTTGGCGGGCTAAGATTGAGAGTTTGAATCCGCGGCCCTGGCCACCAGGGTTAAATTTAAATATTTTGCCAATTTTTGACCATTGGCCGGAAAAAAATTAAGCCGAGACGCTTTTCCTTTGCCCTTTGTCTATGGTTGATTTATCATGCAGTAAAAAGTACATAAGGGGGCTTTTGCATGATGAAGAATAAACTTCTGGTGTTGAGTTGCGTTCTGGCCCTGGTCTTTTTCCTGGGCGCCGTTTCCCTGGCGGGAGCTGAAGCGGAACCCAAGGTCGGCCAGTCGGTGGGGATCGCCAAATTCAAGGCGCCCTTAACCGAAGATGGGGCTAAATATCTGGGCCTGGCCAAGGCCGACGCCTTTACCTTAAAGGACGTCAAAGCCCCCTATCTGCTGGTGGAGCAGTTCAACACCAGCTGCCCGCACTGCATGGCCCAGGCTCCGGTGATGAACGCCCTGTTCGCCAAGGTGCAAGCGGATCCCCAACTGAAAGACAAGCTGAAAATCGTCGGCGCCGGCCAGGGCAACGAGGCTCCCCAGTTAAAGATGTGGAAGGCCTTTCACAAGGTGCCCTTCCCCCTGGTGCCCGATCCCGACAATTCCTTTGGCAAGGCCTTGAATTTTACCCCTTACCCGGTCACCGTCATTCTGGATAAAACCGGCAAGATTCTCTTCGTCCATATCGGCGCCTTCGAGAACGCCGACGAAGTCCTTGCAAAAATCAAAGCCATAGTAAAATAGCCCCGCCATCATCGGGTCAGGCTGCCCTCCACCAGGGAGCCTGACCCGTTCCCTGCCTGATTGACGCCGGGCGCCTTTGACACTATCATAAAATGCAGCAGGTTAACCACGGAGAAACCAGATCCCGACAAGGGGGGAATATGCATCATAAAACCGCTCTCAAGGCCCTGGCAGGTTGCCTGGCGATTTGGCTGGCTATGGGTTCCCTGTCGTTTGCGGCCCCGCTAGAGAGGAAAATTGCCGATCTCAAGTTCTGCGGCGCCCTCTCCGAAACGGACCAGAATTACGCAGAAAATCAAGACAAAATTAACCTAACCGTGAGGGCCGGGCGCCACATTGCCAGCCTCTTTGCGGTTGCCTACCCGACGGAGGGAGCAACTTCCCCATGGATTTCAAAGCCATTCTGGTAGCCACCGACTTTTCCACCTGCGCCGGCGCCGCCTTCAAGGTGGCCCAAAATCTGGCCCGGCAATTCGGCGCCAAAATTGTGCTCCTGCACGTCATCCAACAGCGGATCGTGGCCCGGGTGGCCGAACATCTGAAAGTGGAACCGGACAGCCTCCTGCCGGGGTTCCGGGAGGAGGCCCAACTGCACCTGGATGCATTTCTGCAGGAGTGTTGCTGCGACAGCCTGGAGGTAACCAGCATGGTGACCGTGGGCATTCCCTTTCAGGAAATTGCGGTGGTGGCCCGGGACCTGGCAGCGGATTTGATTGTCATGGGAGGCTATGGCCGCAGCGGCCGGGGACCCATTGAGGAGGTCTTTTTCGGCTCCACCGCCGAAAAGGTGGTGCGCCTGCTGCCCTGCCCGGTGTTGTGCGTGCCACTGACCGTGGGCGGTGAAGTTTCTGACCGCCGATGAACGCCGATAAACACAGATTTTTATCTACGTCCATCGGCGTTCATCGGCGGTTAAACTCATTCAAAGCGGAAAATCAACCTTGATCTTAAAGACCTCCTGGGCCGGGAGGCTCAAGATCTCCTCTACTTCCGCGGCCGCAGATATTTCCTCCAGGATCCCATTCAGACGCTCTGCCGATTCGGCGATGAGGGTAAACCAGACGTTGTAGCGGTGCCGCCTCAGGTAGTTGTGGGTCACCCCGGGGTAGCGGTTGACCACGGCCACGAAATGGTCCAGCGACGCAGGTTTTACCCGGGCGGCGCACAGGGTGCTGGTGTAGCCCAGCTTGCGGGAGGTAAAGTTGGCCCCCAGGCGTCGGATGATACCGGCCTCTACCATGGCCATGACCCGGGCCAAAACCTCCGCTTCCGAGGCCCCTACCCTTCTCCCCATTTCAGCATACGGCCGCGAATCAATGGGAAAATGCGACTGGATCTCGTTTAAGATGGCCCGGTCCATGTCGTCTAAAGACTGGGTTTTGGGTTTTGGGTTCTGGGTTTTGGGTATGGCCATAGGGAATTATTGCCTTTTGCCGCCTTGTGGTTTTGGCGTTAGATATTAGCCCACGGGTTCATACGGGCAGATGGGGTCGTCCCCCAACACGTCGCCGGTCAGGGCATAGGCCCGGGCCCGGCAGCCGCCGCAGACCTTGCGGTACTGGCAGGCGCGGCACTTGCCATGATAGTCGTCCACCCGGCGCAGTTGCTGAAACAGTTCGGCATTAGCCCAGATTTCCGGAAACGGGGTCTGACGGATGTTGCCTGCCACCAGCTCCAGGTAGCCGCAGGGCTGCACTTCCCCCTTATAAGACACAAAGGCGAAACCCTGGCCGCCCAGGCAGCCCTTGGTCATGGCCTCCATGCCGTGGGTGGCGGCGGTGATGGGCTCGCCCCGGGCGCTCGCGTCCTGGCGCCAGAGCCGGTAGTACTGGGGGGCGCAGGTGGGCTTGATGAAAAGCTTACCGTCTTGTTGCCGGGCCAAAAGCCAGTTCAGGGTCGCTTCGTATTCCTCCGGGGTCACCAGTTCCTCCCGGATGAGCTCCCCCCGTCCGGTGGGCACCAGCACGAAGACGTGGTGCGCCGCAGCCCCAAGATTCAGGGCCAATTCGTGGATAGCCGGGAGCTCCAACCGATTGGCCCGGGTGACCGTGGTGTTGATCTGAAAGGGGAGCCCGGCCTCGCCACAGGCGGCGATGCCGGCCAGGGCCCCGGCATAGGCGCCCTCTACCGCCCGGAGGCGGTCGTGGGAGAGGGCGCTGGCCCCGTCGATGGAGATGGACAGCCGTTGAATGCCGGCGTCCTTGAGGCGGGCGGCGATGGCCGGGGTCAAAAGCGTCCCGTTGACCGCCATAACCATGCGGTGTCCCAGTGCGGCGCCGTAAGCCGCCAGGTCGAAGATGTCGTCCCGGAGCAGGGGCTCGCCGCCGGTGAGAATGACCACCACCTGACCCAGGCTGGCCAGATCGTCCAGGAGATTTTTCCCCTCCGCTGTGCTCAGCTCCTCGGGATAAGGCCCGGACCCCGCCGCGGCCCGGCAGTGGAGACAGGCCAGGTTGCAGCGCCGGGTCACCTCCCAGGCCAGGAGGCGAAGGGGCGGAATTTTTTCAGATTTGTTGATAGAATGATTCATAAGCCAGGATTAAGTTATCAAAATATTATGATTTCTGTAAGTTATTATATGTTGGTAATTCAGTATGTTCCATACTATATTTAACAACTCTTCTTAAGAATTAGCCCAAGCTCATGTCCAGCCCGGTCAGCTTACCCGGGTAATTTTGAAAAGATGGCACGGGCTGGAAGCCTGCGCCACCGAAATTCTTTGGGTTATTTACGTTGTCAATTATCATTGTGCCCTGTAGGAGTGAAAGGATGCTTTAGGCAATCTTCCGAAGCAAGGAAGGCCCAAAAGTCCTGGACCCCTGGTAGCACAGGCTTCCAGCCTGTGTTCATTCTCCTTTTTCATAGAGCCAGGGGTAATCTTCCGGAGATGGAGCCAAGTCAATTTTTATTGGGTTGTTTCTGATGTATTGCCATTTCTCCAGAAACTCCGCCTCATCCCGGACAATGCGGTCAAAACTCTCAGCTTGCCAGAGGGAACCTTGTTCTCCTCTTTGCTGGTTAATTTTCTGTGAGCTAAAACTTTTGACGCTATGGAGAATTTCAGTCAGATTATAAACACCTCCTTCCTGTTTCGGTAGGGGTTGAGCCAAGACATGGATATGGTCAGGTAACACGACTGCGGTATAAACCGTCCATTTAATGGTATCCCAATATCTAATGGCGCTTAGGGTAATAGTCCGTTCTTCGAAGCTTAAGCGCTGGCCTTTTTGGCATCGCCAGGTTATGAAATAAACTCTGCCAGGCTCTTGCCAATGGGGCAGGTTTCTCCGACTGACTTGAAAAGATTGCACAGGCTGGAAGCCTGTGCTACCAGGGCTTTTTCCCGGGACTTGGGTTTCCTTCTTTGATCCAACCATTAAGGGTCACCCAGCCAAAAACTCATTAACAATTATGAAGTGCAATTGAGAGACAAATACTCCTTCACCTTTCTATTTGTTGTCATCTTCCCAGCAACGCCGCCGCCTGTTTGGCGAAATAGGTCAGAATCAAATCCGCTCCGGCTCGTTTGATGGACAGGAGCGATTCCAGCATCACCGCGGTTTCATCCAGCCAGCCGTTAGCCGCCGCGGCCTTGATCATGGCGTATTCGCCGCTCACCTGGTAGGCGGCCAGGGGCAGGTCGAACTCCACGGCCAACTGGGCGATGACGTCCAGGTAAGGCAGAGCCGGCTTGACCATGAGGATGTCGGCGCCCTCCTCCACGTCCAGGGCCGCCTCGCGCAGGGCCTCACGGATGTTGGCCGGGTCCATCTGGTAGGAGCGGCGGTCCCCGAAGGCCGGGGAGGACTCCGCCGCGTCCCTGAAGGGGCCGTAGAAGCTGGAAGCGTACTTGACCGCATAGGACATGATGGGCACCATCTCGAAGCCCCGCTCATCCAGGGCCTCTCGTAGGGCCCCTACCCTGCCGTCCATCATGTCGGATGGCGCCACCATGTCGGCCCCGGCTTCGGCGTGGGACACCGCCACCTGGCTCAGGAGCTCCAGGGTGGCGTCATTGTCCACCTCCCGGCCGGAGAGCAACCCGCAGTGGCCGTGGGAGGTGTAGCCGCAGAGGCAGACGTCGGTGATCACCACCAGTTCGGGCAGTTTTTTCTTGAGCAGCCGCACCGCCTGTTGCACCGCGCCCTTGGGGGAGGCGGCCTCGGAGCCGGTGTCGTCTTTACGCGTCGGCAGCCCGAACAGGAGGACCGCCGGCACCCCGACATCCAGAGCGGCCTTGGCCTCGTCCACCAGCAGGTCCGCAGACAGGCGGGCTACGCCGGGCATGGATTCCACTTCCTGGCGCACCCGGCTGCCCGGGGCCGCAAACAGGGGATAGATGAAGTCTTCGGGGCGCAGATGCGTCTCCCGCACCATGCGGCGCAGGGCTTCCCGCCGCCGCAAGCGCCGGGGGCGAAATAACAATTCCATAATCTTGACCTCTTATGCAGTTATCAAAAAGATTTTACCACTACGTCGGCCATCTTTAGGCTCATTGTTACCCACCGAGGCCTGCCTGTCAAGCTCACGGATGAGGCGCCGGGCTAGCCGGGTCTTCAAGGCTCTCTCCTGGCGGAAATGGGATTAACAGTTTTTGAGGCAATGTTTTTGTGCTATTGTATAATAAGTCCAAAGGTTGCCAGAAACAATTGAGGAGGCCACAGATGAAGATACATTCGGGCAGAATCGCTCTGGCGCTCTTGTTAGCCGCACTCTTGATGGCCGGTTGCGCTACCCCGCAGGACAAGCAGGCGCAGGCGGATCGAGACGCCTTGTGTTCGGTCCTGGACACGGACAAGGACGGCAAGATTACGAAAGAGGAGTTCATGGCGAAAACCAACGACAAAGCCAAGGGATTGGAGGTTTTCGAGCAGTGCGACACCGGCAAAAAAGGCTACCTGACCTATGACGAAATCAGGTCCCCACGCATGATGCTGCCACCGGAACTCCTCATCACCACGCCGCCGCTGGTCCAACCGGTCCGGCCGGTGCGGTAGAACGGTTGACTATCGGTGGTGCAGGGACGGTGATGCCAGCGGGGCGCTGATCCCGTTGGGCCGAACCCGTGACCCTCTCCACCCTAAAGCTTGATAAAATAAACGTTACATAAAATTGCCGGCTGGCTGTCATACCGATATTTACCGGAGCGGCAAGCCGGCGGGGCGGGCCAAAGCGCTATGAACAAGAAGGTGGTAAGTGGCCTGGCAGTCGGGGCCACACTGATTCTCTTCCTGGCGGTCCTGTATTATCTCTCTACGGGCAACGCTCCGAAAACCGGCCCCAGCCCGGTCACAGCCCCCGGAGCGCCCACCGCGGCGGCTCCGGTTAAGGCAGAACCACGTGCGGCCGCACCCGCACAGTCCACCCCCAAAGAGCCGCCGGCTGCCCCCGGCATTGAACCGGCGGGTCCCCCCAAAGAAGCGGGTCCCAGCCCGGAGCCGCAGGTTACGGTTCTCCCACCCCTGGAGCCAAGCCAGCACTACGGCATTTTGGCGGGCAGTTATGGAAAATACCCGGACGCGGTCAGGCTGCTGGACAGGTTGAAAAAGCAGGGAAAACCGGCTTTTGTTCAGCGAGACCCCAGGGATTTAAACCGCTATCAGGTTTGGCTGGGGCCGTTTTCCTCGCAAGAGGAGGCCCAGAAAGCAATAAAATCCCTCCACGCCACCCTCAAGCAACCTCTTAAAATCGAGCCCATAGAAAATCCGGTCCCCAAGTAAGGTTTGACCGGATTGCTCCCACCCAGAGGCCGGACAGCTCATAGCAACGAGCAATCAAAAGACTATGTTTTGTCATTCTGAGCCCAGTGAAGAATCTCTTTCTTAAAGCCGCCGAGATTCTTCACTCCGCTGCGCTACGTTCAGAATGACATGAATATTCATAGTTTTTTCACTGCAACTTCGTATAAGTCCGCGCCCACAAACAATAATTCTTGGGAAACCACCGCAGAGAATAAATCAATGCCCCCGGGTCGACGGGCCTTATTGGACGACCACCTCCACGGCATCGCCTTGGCCGCCCGGTCCAACCACGGTGAGCCGGTGGCGGCCCCGGGATAAGTCCAGGGGCAGTTCATAGGGCGGGCCGGTGGCCGCGACTTCCCGGCCGTCCACGAACCAGGTGACGGCTTGGAGCGGGTCGCGGCACAGGGCTTTGGAAATCACCCGGATGGCCTCGGCGCCAGGCGCCAACAGAAACCGGTCTCCGGCCAGCGGGTAGCTGATGCTGACCCTGAGGGCCAGGCCGCCGTCCCTATAGGTGTGGTGATCGCCGAGATGGGAAGGGGTTGGACGGCCCAGGACCAAGGGGTCGCCCCGGGGGCGGGTATGGGCTGCGCCCTTAAATTCGGCGGCTACCGGTCCCTGAAAGGTTTGTCCCAGGTCCGGATCAAAGCCGGCCAGGCGAAATCGGCCTTCGCCGCCGTGCTCGAAGCGCTGGTGGAGCAAGCCGGCATAATTGGCGGGCATGCGGTGCCAGGGAT
>JAUSOZ010000046.1 GCA_030655955.1 Deltaproteobacteria bacterium | reverse complement strand
GGCCCAAGCTCTGCTTGGGCACCATATTGTCATAACTTGCTAATATGTTATAATACCAAGTTGCCTACATTGAGGTAATACTGTCTTTATAGTCGCAACCGCCGTAGGGGCGGTTCGCGAACATCCCCTACAATTAGGATTATTACTTGTTTGACGGCAACTTGGTATAAATGGGATTTGCAAAGCAGAGCTTTGCTCCCAAATGGGTTTCCAAGCTGGAGATTGGAAACCAGCAAACCGATGCCGCCAACAACCTGTGCCACCCTTGATATTAGTGTACTACTCTGGAAAATTTTGCCGACCATTAATCGCCGCCGGTCCGCATCCGGCCGCCGCAGGCCGCCTCGATCTGGGCGGCCAACTCCGGCTCGGTGCCCCGGCTCATGTGGATGGCCCCGGCGGGACACTCCGCGGCGCAAACCCCGCAGCCCCGGCAAACCTCGAGGCGCACCTCGGGTTTGCCATCCGAGAGCGTCACCGCCCCGAAGGGACAGAGTTCGACGCACGCCAGGCAGCGCCGGCAGGCCTCCGGGGTGATCATGGCCACCATTTCGCTGGCCAGCAGTTCCGTCTGGAACAGAATCCCCGCGGCCCGAATCGCCGCGGCCTGGGCCTGGGCCGCGGTCTCCCCCAGGCTCTTGGGATAATGGGCTACCCCGCAGAGAAACACCCCTTCGGTCGCCGAATCCACCGGCCTGAGCTTCTGGTGCGCTTCCTGGAACCACCCGTCCAGGTTCTGGGCCACTCGGAGTTGCCGGGCCAGGGCTTCGCGGCCCGACGCAGGTTCAATCCCCGTACTCAATACCACCAGGTCTGCGGACAGGGCCACAACCTGCCCCAAAAGCTCATCTTCCACCCGGACCGTGAGGGGCCGCCGCCGGGCCGCGGTCACCCGGGGCGGGGCAGCCGCCTCAAAGGGAATGAACGTCACCCCCTGGTCCTTGGCCTTGACATAGTAGGCTTCCCGAAACCCATAGGCCCGGAGGTCCCGGTAGAGGATGGTAATTTCCATCAGGGGATAGCGTTCCTTGAGCAGCAGGGCGTTCTTGATAGCCTGGGAGCAGCACAGGCGGCTGCAATAGGGGTGGTCCGGCTCCCGGGACCCCACGCACTGGATCATCACCACGGAACGCACCTTGGGTAGATTCAGGTCGCCAAAATTGATCTTCCCCTCCAACTCCCGCTGGGTAAGCACCCGGGGGTCCTCTCCGTAGAGATAGCGGCCCTGGGGCCGAAACTCCCGGCCGCCGGTGGCCACGACGATGACCCCGTGCGACAGCTCCCGCGCCTTGGAGCCGTCCTGGGTAAGGCGGCGCACCGTGCTCTTAAATTGGCCCACGTGCCCCGTGAGCTTAAGCAGTTCGGTCTGGGTATGGACTTCGATGTTGGGGTGGCGGTAGACCGCGGCCTGGAGCTGGTGGAGAAATTCCTGTGGGTCCGAGCCTTCCAGGGTAAAGTACAGCTCCCGGGCCAGGCCGCCCAGGGAGTTCTCCCGTTCAATCAGATAGGTGTGAAAACCCTGGTCCGCCAGGGTCAGGGCGGCGTTCATCCCGGCCACGCCGCCCCCCAGCACCAGGGCCCGGGGAATCACCGGAAAGCTCTGGGGCTGGATGGGCGACAGGACCGCGGCCCGGGAGACCGCCATGGCGACCAGGTCCAGGGCCTTGCTCAGGGCCGCGTCCGGCTCCGTCTGATGGACCCAGGCGCATTGCTCCCTGATGTTGGCAAAGGCAAGGTAGCCCGGGTTCAGGCCGGCGGTGGCCAAGACCTCCCGGAAGACCCCTTCGTGGGTCCGGGGACTGCAGGCGGCCACCACTACCCGGTTGAGCCTTTGGGTCTGGATGGTCTCCCGCATCCGGGTAGTGGAATCCACCGCGCAGGAAAACAGGTTGTCTTCCACGTGCGCCACCCCGGGCAACCGGGCCACGGCCGTGGATAGTTTCGCCAGGTCGATGCTCTTGGCGATATTGGTGCCGCAGTGACAGAGAAAGACCCCGATCCGGGGAGGAAATTCCGCCACCCGGCTTAAAATCGGCTTGGTCTTGGGGGCCCAGGTACGGCTGGCGGTGGTCATAAGGCGCGAGGCCACCGCGGCCGCGGCACTGGCGGTGGTCACGGACTCGGGGATGTCCATGGGTTCCCGGGCGGCGCCGCACACCAGCACTCCCGTCCGGGTGGTGGTCACCTGGAGCAGCGGCGAGGTCTGGATGAACCCGTGTTCATTGAGCCCCACCCCCAGGCCCCGGGCCAACGACGGCAGTGCGCCCCCGGGCCTCAGCCCCACGGACAAGACCGCCAGATCAAAGGGCTGCTCCCGGGGCCGCCCGTGGGCGTCGGTAAAGCGCACCAGCACCCCGCCCTGGGGCTGGGGAGCCACGGCAGTCACCCGGGAGCGGACCAGGCCGACTCCGTGACCCCGGGCCTGCTCCAGATAGCCTTCATACCCCTTGCCCTGGGCCCTCAGGTCCATATAAAAAATGGTGGATTCCACCCGCCGGGCGCTGATTTCCCGGGCCACCAAGGCTTCCTTGAGGCTGGCCATGCAGCACACCGTGGAGCAATATGCCGCCCCGGCCTGGGGGTCCCGGGACCCCACGCACTGGATAAAGGCCAGGCGGGCCGGTTCGGTGTGATCCGACGGCCGCAGCAGCCTGCCGCCATCTGGACCGGTGGCGCTCAGCAGTCGCTCGAACTGCACGCTGGTCACCACGTCGGGATGCCCATACCCGGGAAACGTGTCGGCCGGCGCCGGGGTGGCACCCAGGGCGAGAATGATGGCCCCCACGGACTCCGTCCATTCCACCGCCGTGTCTTTAAGATTTATGGCCCCGGCCGGGCAGACCTTGATGCAGGCCTCGCAGCTCTTCCCCCGGAAAATCCGGCAGGCCTCCGGGTTGAGGTAAGCCGCCTGGGGGATGGCCTGGGGGAAAGGCACATGAATGGCCTTGGTCCGGCTGAGCCCGAGATTATACGGGTCCGGGAAACTCTGGGGGCACACCCGGACGCATTCGCCGCAGCCGGTGCATTTGCCCACGTCCACGAACCGGGGCCTCCGGCTCAAAAGGACCTGAAAATCCCCGGCCCGGCCCCGGACCTCAATGGCCTGGGTGGACGTCTGGATCGTGATCAGGGGGTGGCGGGCGATCTCCAGCATCCGGGGACTCAGGATGCACATGGCGCAGTCGTTGGTGGGAAAGGTCTTGTCCA
>JAUSOZ010000132.1 GCA_030655955.1 Deltaproteobacteria bacterium | reverse complement strand
CAGTTCCCGGGCCTCTTTATAGAGCAGTTCCTTTTCGCCGTAGGTCCGCATATCCCGGTAGAGGATGAAGACATCCATATCGGGTTTGATCCGTTTCAGTTCGATGGCGGACTCCACCGAGTGGGTGCAGCAGAGCCGGCTGCAGTATGGCCGCTCCGGTTCCCGGGAGCCGACACACTGGATGAAGACGGCCTGCTGGGCCCCGGTCACCTTGGCGTCTTTGCCGGCAATGAGCTTGTCGATCTCAAAGAGCGTCAAGACGTTGGGGTTCTGGCCGTAGAGGTATTCCTCCGGCTTGTACGGCTGACCGCCCGTGGCCATGATGGTGACGCCGTGGTCCAATTGGCGCTCGCCCTTGGGGGTCTGGATCATGGAGGCGAAGTTGCCGATAAAGCCGCTGGTGGCCTTGACGGTGGAGTTGAACAGCAGCTCGATATTGGGATGATTCTCCACCTTCTTGATCAGTTCTTCCAGGTAGCCCCGGTAATTGTAGCCCCGGGAGCTGACCACCAGGTTCCAGGCCTGGCCGCCCAGTTTGTCGCCCTTCTCCACCAGGTAGACCTGAAAGCCCATGTCAGCGACGGACCGGGCCGATTCCATGCCGGCGACGCCGCCGCCGATGACCAGGGCAGCTTTGGTGACCGGGAAGGCCTGCTTGTGCAGGGGTTCCAACTGCCTCACCCGGGCCACCGCGCCCCGGATCAGATCCTTGGCTTTTTCCAGGGCCTTTTCCGGTTCTTGCATGTGCACCCAGGAGTCCTGGTCCCGGATGTTGGCCATATCAAAGAGGTAGGGGTTGAGGCCTACCTGCTGGATGGTCTCCTGGAACATGGCCATGTGGGTCCGGGGGCTGCAGGAGGCCACTACCACCCGGTTGAGCTTGTGTTCGGTGATGGCCGCCAGGATCTTGTCCTGGGTGTCGGCGGAACAGGTGAACAGGTTCTGGTCCGCCAGGACCACCCCCGGCAAGGTGGCGACATATTCGGTGAGGGCCGGGATATTGATGACCCCGCCGATGTTGATGCCGCAGTTGCAGACAAAGACGCCTACCCGAGGTTCCTGCCCCTCCACGTCGATCTCCGGGGGTAATTCCCGTTTCTTGACGGCCGTTCCCCGGGCTGCATGCAAAAGTTCCCCGGCAGCGGCGGAGGCGGCAGAGGCCTCCATGACCGATTGCGGAATGTCTTTCGGGCCCTGGAACACGCCGCAGACATAAACTCCGGGTTTGCTGGTGTTCACCGGCGTAAAGGGCGAGGTGTCGGCAAACCGGGTCTCGGGTTTGACGTCGACCCCCAGGGTATTGGCTAGCCGCAGGGCATCTACGGAAGCTTCCAGGCCTACGGAGAGAACTACCATGTCGAAGACTTCCGTCTTCAACTCGCCCTGTTCCGACAGATAGCGGATGGCCACGTCATCGGAGCCCGGCACCGCATCAATGGTGTGGACCCGGGAGCGCAGGAACCGGACGCCGTGTTCGTCTTGGGCCCGCCAGTAATATTTCTCGAAATCCTTGCCGTGGGTCCGCATGTCCATGAAGAAAATGGAGGCGTCCAGCGTATAGTCTTTGCAATGCTCCTTGGCGATAACCGCCTGCTTGATGGCATACATGCAGCAGACCGAGGAACAGTAGCTGTTGTCGCAGTGATTCAGGTCCCGGGACCCGACGCACTGGAGCCAGGCAATCTTCAGGGGCTCCTTGTGGTCCGAGGGCCTTACCAGGTGGCCGGCAAAGGGTCCCGAGGCGCTCAAGATGCGCTCAAACTCCATGCTGGTCACCACGTTGGGATAATGGGCGTAATGATAGGAATCGTATTTCTTGGGATCGAAGGTCGTAAAGCCCGGCGCCATGATGATCGCACCCACCTCCAACTCCAGCTTTTCCGGTCCCAACTCGTGGGCCACCGCCTTGGCCTGGCAGGCCTCGACGCACTGCATGCACTCGGAGCAAATGCCGCAATTGATGCAGCGGGCCGCTTCGTCCACGGCCTGCTCTTCTTTATAGCCCAGGTTGATTTCCTTGAAGCCCTTGATCCACTCCTCCACCGGCATGGTAGCCATGAGGGCCCGGGGCTGCTTCTGGGCATCCGCCGGAACCGGGTTCCAGTGGCCTTCGGCCATGGGGATGGGTCGGATCGGCAGGTCCCGGCCAATCTTCAGGTCCTGGCCGGAAAAATAGCGGTCGATGGAGGTGGCCGCTTCCCGGCCCGCGGCCACGGCCGCGATGGCAATAAAGGGACCGGTCTCGACGTCGCCGCCGGCAAACACGCCCTCGCGAGAGGTGGCCTTGGTGACCGGATCGGCCTCGATGAGGCCCCGGGGAGTCAGCTTGACGCCGTCAGCCTCGGTGATGAACTTCAGGTTGGTCTTCTGGCCGATGGCCATGATGACCACGTCGGCTTCCCGAGCCGTGGTTTTATCATCAAAATAGGTGGGCGAGAACCGGCCCTGCTCGTCGAAGACCCGTTCCACCGCTCTTAAGGTAAGGCCGCTGACCTTGCCGCCGGTGGCGTTGATCTCTTTGACGCCCCAGCGGGTGACGATGGCAACGCCCTCGTGCTCGGCCTCTTCCACTTCCCAGGGGGAGGCGGGCATCTCTTCCCGGCTTTCCAGGCAGACGAGGGTGACGTCACCCCCCTGGCGCCGGGCGGTGCGGGCCACATCCATGGCCACGTTGCCGCCGCCGATAACCAAAACCTTTTTCTTGCCGAAGTCGAACTTCTGGCCTGAGGCCGAATCCTTCAGGTATTCCACGCCCCAGAGCACGCCCTGGGCTTCGGACCCCGGCACCGGCAGGCGGACGGAATCCTGGGCCCCCACCCCGAGAAAGACGGCGCTGAAACCGTCCCGGGTCAGGAGGTCGTTGATGGTGCGGTCGCCGCCGATGGGGGAGTTGCAGTGAATCTCGACCCCGCAGCGCTGGATGTAATCAACTTCCTGCTGCAAGACGGCCCGGGGCAGCCGATACTCCGGGATACCGTAGCGCAGCCAGCCGCCGGCTTCCGGGGCGGCCTCGAAGATCACCGCCTTATAGCCCTGGAGGGCCAGATGGTAGGCGCAGCTGAGGCCCGAGGGACCGGCGCCGATGACGGCCACGGACTGGCTTTTCTTGGGGACCTCGGGCACCGGCAGGGTGCTCCAGTCGACGTTGTCGGCCACAAACCGTTTCAGGTTGCAGATGGCGATGGGCTCATCCACTTCCTGGCGGCGGCAGTCGGTCTCACAGGGGTGGGGGCAGACCCGGCCGATGGTCCCCGGCAGGGGCAGCCGATCCATGATCAGGGCCAGGGCCTCGGGGTATTTCTTCTCTTTAATCAGTTGCACGTAACCCTGGGCGCTGAGATTGGCCGGGCAGGCTCTGACGCACGGGGCCCGGTCGGCTTTCTTGATGGCGAAGGTGGCGGGAATAGCCTGGGGATAGAGCCGGTAAACCGCTCTGCCTTCCGCCAGCCCCAGGTTGAAGTCGTCGGGCACCCGCACCGGGCACACCTCGGCGCAGGACCCGCACCCGGTGCATTTGCTCGGGTCGATATAACGGGGTTCTTTTTCCACACTGACCGTGAAATTCCCCGGCGTACCACTCATGGCCTTGACTTCGGACAGGGTGTGGATCTCGATGTTCAGGTGCCGGCCGCATTCCACCAATTTGGGCGAGATGATGCACATGGAGCAATCATTGGTGGGGAAAGTCTTGTCCAACTGGGCCATGACCCCGCCGATGGCCGACTTCTTTTCCACTAAATGGACATAGAAACCAGAGTTAGCCAGGTCCAGGGCCGCCTGCACCCCGGCGATCCCGGCGCCGATCACCATAACTTGACCTACTGGACCTCGTGTTTCAGCTGCCATAAAAGCACCTTCCGTTTATCCAGAATATTTATACACTAAATTTCGTGCATAGATTGTGAAATTACCCACTTGTCCATATTAGAAAATCATCTTCAAGAAGTCAAGCAAGAATGAAAGGGCGAAATGGGGCTGGCCGTGGGTTTAACTCCCGGTGGGCCGCCTTGATTGGGGCCGGAAAATGCTGGCGGTTAGAAAAAAACCGCCTGCCGCCTCGGGAAAAAAAGTATCACGCCACCGCGGCGGATGGGGCAAAAATACGCCGGTCCGCCCCGGTAATCCCGGGTGGGTCTGATACCGATTTGCTGCCAAAAGTAGAGTATTCAAATGGAAAGACCGCGGTGTTTGCATCTTCTTGGTGGCATAGGCGTCTCGCCTGTGCAGGCGCAGGCTAAACAGTCATGGCCGAAGAATCGGCCACCCCCAAGAATGAAATTCACTGTAGGGGCGGTTCGCGAACCGCCCCTACGGGAGACTGTCTCGGTAAAAAATTGCGGTTTGAGAGCGCCTGGGTATAATATTCAGATTGCAGTCAAAGGGTGGCACAGGCTAAAGCCTGCGGCTACAGAAAATAGCCTTTTGAGCGCAACTTCAGTATAAGATGCATCCTACCGCCACCGGACCGGATGAACTTCTCTGGCCCGGAGGCCCCGTCCTGCCGAACTTTTGCCATAGACCCGGTTAACGCGGACCCGGAAATGGGCTGATAATTTTAGCTTGGGTTCACGTGAAGATGGCAGGTGGAGGCCGGAAAGCCGGCGGCAAGGGAGGACGCCGATGACATTGACTGCCCTTTCCCGGGGCGAACACCTGGAACCTCCGCCCTGGCTTTACGCCCGCCTGGCGCGCGGGTCCATGATGCGCCTGATCTACCGGCGTCTCATCCATGACCTGGCCGGGAGCCTGCCCCCGGGAACCCGCCTCCTGGATGTGGGCACCGGCCCCGGCTATCTCCTGGGCTATCTGGCGAGGGCGCACCCCGACCTCAGCCTCTGGGGCCTGGATTTCTCGCCCGACATGATCCGCCGGGCCCGGCCCCGGCAAAGGGGGTTGGCGCCCCGGGCGGCGCCCCGGTGGCTGGTAGCCGACGCCTGCCGCCTGCCGTTTGCGGCCGGGGTGTTCGGCCAGGTCGTCGCCAGCTTCAGTTTCCACATCTGGCCCTGCCCGGTGGCCGGGCTCACGGAGTTGCGGCGGGTGCTGGCGCCGGGTGGCCGGGCCTGGGTCTATGAACTGCGCCGGGAGGCCACACTACAAGACCTCAGGGCCTTCGCCCGGGAGACCGGGCTGCCTTTCTTCCTGGTTCACCTGGGCTATAAGATCGTCCGCCGGCACCATGCCCTGCCGGAGAGTGAATTTGCCCACCTCCTCCGGCAGGCGGCGGGCCCCCGGGGAACCTTGCAGCCGGCGCACCACATTTTCTGGCGGGCCGAACTCCCGCCGGTCTGACCCTATACCAACGGTCATTTCCTTGCGGACACAACGAAAGAAGAAGAATGGCTGGTGTTGGTGGGGCGGTCGTCCCTGGCCGCCTCTCGCTGGCGGGCACGGAGGCCCGCCCCACCGAGCTATTTTCATATAAAACTGCAATCATACGGGTAATTCATCTTCTGTAGGGACGGACCCAGGTGTCCGCCCTCAGGTTGGGCGCACACGCGGGTGCGCCCCTACAGACCGTGAGCGTTTCTTACTTCTATGAGCGCAACCTGAGACCTCTGCGAAAGTCTCTATCGCTATCCTTTCTCATCAAAATGTAGCGTAGGCGCCCTCGCCTGCGCCTAATTAGAGTATGGACAGCCGAGGGCGGCTATCCTACATGAGACTTTCGCAGAGGTCTCAACCTGGTATTAGGCCCCGGTCAACTCAAACCCCGCCGCCTTGACCACTCGGTCCAGGTCCTCCCGGGGGATGGGCGCGGCGCACTCATAGCTCACCCGGCCGCCGGCCAGGTCAACCTGCACATTGCTCACCCCCGGCAGACTCTCCATAGCCTTGGTCATGGCCGCGACGCAGTGGGCGCAACTCATGCCTTTTACCGTAATCTCCGGCATCGGTTCTTCTCCTGATTTTTGTTCAAGAGACCGGCGCCGACCACCCGCCTGATCCCTTGCCACCCATAATTTAAGCATCATTTGGCCATCGGCCAGGGCCGGCCCGGCTTTAGCCGGCGGTCTCGGCCCGGAACAGTCATTCATGAGCCTTTGGCCCACCCGTAAAGGATGAAAAGGTTGGTGGGGCGGGCCTCCGTGCCCGCCGCCTCTGGTGGCACAGGTTTTCAACCTGTGCATCCGCACCGGTAAGATACCGGTGCCACCAAAGACTTTTTGGAACAGTCGCCCATGAGCCTTGGGCTCACCCGTAAACCATGAAAGGCCGTGGTAGGGGCGTTTCGCGAACCGCCCCTACGGGAACTTTTCAGGGCAGGGCTGCAGTCAAGCGCTGACAACCACAAAAAAATCTGGCGCCCCCGGGGCCGGTGGATCGCGCTACCAATCACCAGCCCCAGGGCCGCCAGAGCGCCGTGGATAAGAAGTGGGGCCAAAACCCCGTGAAAAAAACCGCAGTCATACTCGCCAAGCCGGCCGGGGTCGGGGAGGAGGAGAATTTTCCGTCTGCCAGCCGGACTGCCTGGCCCCCAAATAAAAAACCCCAATTCCCTTACACCAGGGAATTGAGGATTGCACCCGTCTTGCTTGGTCCTCACGTCGGCGGCCGGCCCGTTTCGCGCGGGCCTATCCGTCCATCCTACAGGCAGGTTTTCTGGCTTTTGGATCATCCTACTCCCGGCGCCTTCCCAGGGTCTGCATCAACCCCAGTGGCCTTCAGCCGGTTTCGTCCCCAATTACAGCGGCGGGACCGCGACGGTTTTTCACCGTCTTCCCTCTTCCCCTATGGGACCTGTAAGTTTTTTTATATTATTCCTTTTGGCCCCGGGCGTCAAGGGCAATCACCAGATTTGTCAATAGCACAAACAGATGTCCGGTTTTCATAGCACATAAAATGTCCGGTTGATTATTAAGGGCTATCGTCATATTATGCAGTTGTCTCTGGGGAGGATAGGGCAACGCTGGGGAGCGACCCGAGCGCCTCGGAGACGGCCGGGGAAGAGGCGGGAGCACTTGGTTTCCGCCTCTCCTTCTTTGACCTCTTCCCTGGCCTTAAAAGCGATAAACCCCGGGGGTCTGGGGGCTGGCCCCCAGGATTAATCCTCAAAATCTGACCTTGAACG
>JAUSOZ010000131.1 GCA_030655955.1 Deltaproteobacteria bacterium | reverse complement strand
GCCTGCACAGGCGAGACGCCTATGCCACCGATTGATTGCGAAATGGTCTGAGAAGGGAGCGGTTCAGGTTCGGTTTAGCCGTCGCCCATCCGGCAGACCCCGGCCGGGCAGCTTTTTTCCTGGATGTGGGCGTCAATTTCCGGGCGGAAATGTTTCAAGGCGCTCAGCAAGGGGACCGGGGCGGATTGTCCCAGGGGGCAGAAAGAGGCGTCTTGTAAGGTGGCCGCCAGCCGTTCCAGGAAAGGCAGATCCTCCATCGTACCGCGGCCCCGGCAGATGCGGCTGATGGTCTGGAGCAGGCGGGGCGTGCCTTCCCGGCACGGGGTACATTGCCCACAGGATTCGTGCTCGAAAAAGACGGCCACGGCGCGCAGGAAATCCACCACGCAGGTGGAATCGTCCATGACCAGCATGGTGCCGGAGCCCAAGGCGCCGCCGGCTTGGGCCATGGAGCCGAAGTCCATGGGGACATCCAGATGCGCCGCGGTCACCAGGGGTGCGGAGGCGCCGCCGGTCTGGCACATCTTGAAGCTGCGGCCGGGGAGGAGGCCGCCGCCGTAGGTGTGGATCAACTCCCGAAGAGTGAGGCCCACCGGGGTTTCCACGATCCGGGGGGTGTGCACCTGGCCGATGATCTGGTAGATTTTGGTGCCCGGGGTATCGGCGGTGCCCAGGCTCTTATACCAGGCCCAACCCCGGTTGATTATGGCCGGGACGCTGGCCAGGGTCTCGACGTTGTTTACCACCGTGGGGCAGCCCCAGAGACCCGAGACCCCGGGGAAGGGGGGCTTGAGCCGGGGGTAGCCCCGCTTGCCTTCGATGGACTCGATGAGGGCCGTTTCTTCCCCGCAGATGTAGCTGCCGAACCCGGAGCGAAGTTCGACGGTAAAGGCAAAGTCAGTGCCAAACAGCTGTTCTCCCAGGAAGCCTTGGGCCGTGGTCTGTTTAATGGCCTGTTGCAGGCGGTGCTGGGCAAGATGGTATTCTCCCCGGCAGTAGATGAACCCCTGGTTGGCCCCCACGGCGTAGCCCGCGATGGCCATGCCTTCCAGAATTTTATGGGGGTCGCCCTCCAGGAGGTAGCGGTCTTTGATGGTGCCCGGCTCCCCCTCGTCGGCGTTGCAGACGATGTACTTGGGAGTCACCGTCAGGGGCTGGGTGAACGACCATTTGAGGCCGGTGGGGAACCCGGCTCCGCCGCGGCCCCGGAGCCCCGAGGTCTTGACCGCCTCGATAACCGCGGCCGGGGTCATGGCAGTTACGGCCTGCTTCAGGGCCGCGTAACCGCCCCGGGCCAGGTAAGTCTGGATATCCATGGGGTCGATAAGGCCAACATTATCCAGCAGCACCGGCTCCTGGGGACCTGGCTTATACTGGCGGAAATCCTTGGTCGAATAAGGCAGCTGCCGGTAATCGGCCACCTTGCCGGCCCGGTAGTCCGACAAGACTTGACGGATTTTTTCCCGGGTCAGGTTGCCAAAGACCAGTTCATTGATCTGCATGGCCGGGGCCACTTCGCAGACCCCCAGGCAGGCCGACAACTCCAGGGTAAAAAGGCCATCCGCCGTGGTCTGGCCCACCGTCAGGCCCAGTTCTTCCTGCAAAGCCAGGAGGGTATTTTCGGCCCCGTTGATATGACATGGCGGCGACTGGCACATCCTGATGAGGTATTTCCCCTTGGGCTTCCAGGCTAACAGGGAATAAAAACTCATGGTCCCGAAGATGTCACTGCCGGGGAGGTTGAGTTCCGCGGCAATGACGTCTTGCATGGGCACGGGAATCCAACCCAGGATTGCCTGGGCGTCTTGCAAAACCGGCAGCAGCGGCCCGGGGCGCTTTTGGTGGCCCAGGATGATAGCTTCCAGGCGATCGCAGATTTCCTGTTTGATCTGGGTGGTGGGGGCGCTGACACAGGGACCCAAGGGGGTGGTCACGGGGGCCTTCCCCCTGGCGCCACCGGGTAACGGCGGGTGCGATTCGTCTCTGCGGGCAGTCATGCTTTCACCTTTTCAATTCTGACGGCGCAGACCTTGTATTCCGGGATTTTGGCCACCGGGTCCAGGGCGGCGATGGTGAGTTTATTCACCGCGGCTTCGTAATAGTGGAAGGGGATGAAGATGGTCCCCGGCACGGCCTTGGTGGACACCAAAGCCCGGGCCACCAGCTCTCCCCGGCGGCTCTTGACCCGCACCATCTCCCCCTCGGTAATGTCTAAGCGGGCGGCGTCCCCGGCGGCAATTTCCACCCGGCATTCCGGAGCTTTCTCCATCAAACCCGGGGCCCGGCGGCTCATGGTGCCGGTGTGATACTGGTAGAGCACCCGGCCGGTGGTCAAGACCAGGGGATAGTCGGCGTCGGGCATTTCCGCCGGTTCCCGGTAGTCAATGGCAAAAAATTGCCCCCGCCCCCGGGTAAATTGGCCCTGATGGAGATAGACCGTGCCGGGGTGATCCGGATGGGGACACGGCCACTGCAGCCCGCCTTCGGTTTCCAGGCGATCATAGGTAATGCCGGCATAGGAGGGGGTGACCCGGCGAATCTCCTCAAAGATGGCCTGGGGATCAGCAAAGGGCATGGGATGGCCCAGCCGCCGGGAAATTTCCGCAATGATCTGCCAGTCGGGCCTGGAGTCGCCTACCGGAGGGATCACCTGCCGCACCCGGGCCACCCGCCGCTCCGTATTGGTAAAGGTGCCGTCTTTTTCGGCGAACGAGGCCGCGGGCAGGACAACATGGGCCAGCTTGCCGGTTTCGGTGAGAAAAATGTCCTGAACTACCAGGAAATCCAGATGCTGGAGCGGGTTAATCACCTGATCGGCATCGGCGTCCGAGATGACCGGATTCTCCCCGATGATATACAGGGCCTTAATTTTACCCTCCGGAATCGCCGGCAGCATCTCGGTCATAGTCAGACCCAGCCAATCCGGCAGATTGCGGACTCCCCAGGCCGCCTCCATCTTCCAGCGGCGGTCCGGATCGGTTACCGACTGATAGCCTGAAAACACGTTGGGCAGGCCGCCCATATCACAGGCCCCCTGGACATTGTTTTGGCCCCGGAGGGGATTGACCCCGCCGGCCCGGATGCCGACGTTGCCGCAGAGCATGGCCAGGTTGGCCAGGGATTTGACGTTGTCCGTACCGGTGGTGTGCTGGGTGATGCCCATGGCATAGACGATGGCGGCGGCTTTGGCGGCGCCGTAGAGGCGGGCGGCGCAGCGCAGGTCCGCGGCGGGCACCCCGCTGATCTGTTCGACGTATTCCGGGGTATACCTGGCCACCGTTTCCCGGAGCGCGGCGAAGTTTTCCGTGCGCTCGGCAATATAGGCCTGGTCGTGCAGGTTTTCTTCAATAATGACGTGCATCAGGCCGTTGATGACCGCGACGTCGGTGCCGGGGTGCTGGCGCAGCCAGATGGTGGCGTGGCGCACCAGGTCGATACGGCGCGGGTCGATAACGATGAGGCTTTTGTGGTGCAGGCGTACAGCCCGCTTGAGGCGGGTTGCGATCACGGGATGGGTTTCCGTGGTGTTGGATCCCGTCACCAGGGTACAATCGGCTTCCTCCAACTCAGCGATGGAATTGGTCATGGCTCCCGAGCCGAAGGTGGCAGCCAGACCGGCCACTGTGGAGCTGTGTCAGAGACGGGCGCAGTGATCCACGTGATTGGTGCCGATCACCGCCCGCATGAGCTTCTGCATCAGGTAGTTTTCTTCATTGGTGACCCGGGCCGAGCACCAGCCGCCGATTTTGTCGGGGCCCGCCTGGTCCCTGATCTCTCGCAGCCGGGAGGCCACCAGATTCAGGGCCTCGTCCCAACTGGCTTCCCGAAAGACGCCGTTCTCTTTGATCAAGGGGGTCGTGAGGCGGTCTGAATGGTGCACGAAGTTCCAGCCGAACCGGCCTTTGACGCAGAGCTTGCCGTCGTTGGGCACCGCATCGGCGCCGGTGACTTTTACGATCCGGTTGTCTTTGACCAGGACGTCCATCTGGCAGCCGACCCCGCAGTAGGGGCAGGTGGTTCGGACCCGGGTGAGTTCCCAGGGACGCCCCCGGCCTCGAGCCTGCTTGTCCAAGAGCGCCCCCACCGGACAGGCCTGTACGCACTCGCCACAAAAGACGCAATCCGAATTGATATAAGGATAATCCCCCCGGGCGACAATCTTGTTGTGAGCCCCGCGATAGCCGATGGCGATGGCCTGGTTGACCTGCCGCTCATTGCAGGCCCGGACGCAGCGGCCGCACATGACGCACTTGGAAAAATCCCGTACGATCATGCTGTTATCATCTTCGTAGTAGTAAGGGGTGTCCGGAGGATTGGCGAAGGCGGGAGTTTCCACCTGGTAGCGATAAGCCAGGGCCTGGAGTTCACACTCGCCGTTGGCCTCGCATACCAGGCACTGGTGATTGCCCGAGGCCAGCAGCAGTTCGATGACCATCCGGCGGGCTGCCACCACCCGGGGCGATTCAGTCTGGACCACCATCCCCGGGGTCGCCGCGGTGGCGCAGGCAGGGAGCAAGGTGCGGGCCCCTTGCACCTCGACCACGCAGACCCGGCAGGCGCCGCTTGGAATGGTGCCCTTATAATCACATAAGGTCGGGACCTCGATGGCGGCCCCCCGGGCGGCCTCCAGAATAGTCTGCCCGGACTCGAAGGTGAGCCTGGCGCCGTTGATCGTCAGCATGGACGGAGGCATGGTTTCCCGGCCCTCCAGGGTAGCGTGCGGTTGTGGGCCCTATCGGCTCAGGTTCCCGGCGCTCAGTTCGCCAGCGCCGCCTCCCGCGGTCACCACGAGAGTCCGGTG
Organism: Deltaproteobacteria bacterium; assembly: GCA_030655955.1. GTDB lineage: Bacteria > Desulfobacterota > Desulfobaccia > Desulfobaccales > 0-14-0-80-60-11 > 0-14-0-80-60-11. The sequence goes on along the minus strand of JAUSOZ010000131.1, from coordinate 36,118 downwards.
ACCGTGAGGAGAGTGTCTCAATTTATCAGGATAACCGCCCGCAAACAAGCAGGAAATACCAGCCGGCCAGACTGGCTGATTCGTGGTGGGTTTAAAAGTAATATTCTATCAAAAATCCTCCCCGGCCCCGGCGGGACGGGCCTTGGCCGCAACCTTGGCGTTGAATTTGGCGGCGTCGATGACGAAGCGGACGTGGTGGCCCTGGGAGATCCGGTCCACCCCGTCGTGGGCCGAAAGGCTAAAGGTGAGCTTGCGCCCCTCAACCTGGGTCAGGGTCCCTTTGACCGTGACCACCAGGCCCGGCGGGGTGGCGGCCGTATGGTCCAGGTCGACGTGGATGCCCACGGTCTGCTCCCGGGGCCAGTCGAGATGGGGGTTGAGGGCCTGGATGCAGGCCCATTCGAACAGCCCCACCATGTACCCGGTGGCCAGTACCCGGGGCATGAGTTGGAACTCCGGGGACTCGGGGTAGAGATGAGGCACCGTCTTGTTTTCCGGCACCTGAAACTGGAATTCGAACTTGAGGCCGGGCTGTAAGGAGTCTTTCATATAGCACCTCCGAGAGAATTTTCTTTGCCTTGCCCATGAGTTTCTGATAAATCTATTGATAAGTAAAATTAATAATTATTATGATATAGATTAACTTACCTTATGGAATGGCAGCAGCTTCTGGGCTTTTACCAGGTGGCGAAACTGGGGAGCTTCACCAAGGCGGCCGCGGCCACCTTTCGGACCCAGTCGGCCTTGAGCCAGCAAGTCAAGGCCTTGGAGGACGAGCTGGGGACCCGGCTCCTGGAGCGCCTGGGTAAGCGCCGCCTCAAGCTCACGGTGGCGGGAGAAAAACTGCTGGCCTGTGCCCAGGGGCTTCTGGCCCAATGGGAGGCGCTCACCGGCGAGTTGCGCCAGTTGGAGGGGCGCCCCCAGGGTCCCTTGAGCCTGGCGGCGCCCTTCACCACCCTCTATCACCTGTTGCCCGAGACCCTCCTGGCCTATCTCAAGGCCTATCCCCAGGTGGAGTTGACCCTCCTGGACCGCGACCAGGCGTCGGTCTTTGCCCTGGTAAAGGCCGGTGACATTGATTTCGGCCTGGCCCTGGAGTCCCTGGTCCCCCGGGATCTGGCGGCCTTGGCCTGGCAGCCGGTGGACACGGTCCTGATGGCCCCGGTGGGCCATCGCCTCACCCGGTTGCGGCGGGTCACCTGGCGACAGATCGCCGGCTATCCCCTGATTGTGCCGCCCCGGGGCATTGAGTCAGGCCACCGGCGCCTCCTGGAAGAGCAGTTCCGGAAATTGGGCCTGGCCTTTCGTATCATCATGGAATCATCCAACGTGGAATTGAGCGCCCGCTATGTGGAAACGGGCCTGGGCCTCGCCTTCGCCACCCTGGCCCGGGGCCTGCCGCCGGAGAGGTTGCGCCAGGTAGCCTTCATTCCCCTGGGGCACTACTTCAAGCCGGACCATCTGGCCCTGGTCATGCGCCGGGACAAGGAGCTTATCCCGTACAAGCAGGCCTTTATTAATCTCCTGTTTGGGGATACAATGCTTCCCGGGTAATCACTTCAGATTAACGATCATTGATTACAGTCGGTTATGGGCCTTTGGCCACCCGTCAATGATGAAAAGCCAAGTTGGTGCGCAGTGCGCACCCTACACTGCTACACTGCACAGGCGAGACGCCTGTGCCACCAATACTACAGAACTTTTCAGAACCGCGGTAAGAGGATTCAAACCATGAAACGGCGCATTTATCTCAGCATGAAGTCGCTGGCGGAGGCCCGGGAGCTCTGGTTGTCCCGGTTTGATCTGGACGCCATGGCTAAGGCCGAGGAGGTTCCGGTGACGGCGGCCGCCGGCAGGGTGACCGCAGGGCCGGTTATGGCTAAGAGGTCATCGCCGGCGGCCCACCAGGCGGCCATGGACGGCTTTGCGGTGGCCGCAGCCGCAACCTTCGGGGCCACCCCGGATCGCCCCAGGCAGTTGGCCATCGGCCAGGAGGCTTTTCCCATCAACACCGGGCATGTCATGGTCCCGGGGACCGATGCGGTGATCATGGTGGAGCAGGTCCCGGACCCGGAGGCCGACCCCATTACGGTGGAGGCTCCCACCTTCCCCTGGCAGCACGTGCGCCGGGTCGGCGAGGATCTTGTACGGGGGGAAATGGTGCTCCCGGAGGGAGTGGAGATTACGCCCTGGGCCCAGGGGGCCTTGCTGGCCGCTGGGGTAACCCGGCTCATGGTGCGTCGCCGCCCCAGGGTGGCCATCATCCCCACCGGGACTGAGCTGGTGCCGGTGACGGAGTTGGACCGGGACTTGCCCGAGGGCAGGCTGCCGGAGTTCAATTCCACTATCCTCGCGGGCCTGGTGGCCGAAGCCGGCGGAGAGGCGGTGGTGGCGCCCATCGTCCGTGACGACCCGGGGGGCCTGGCTGCGGCGTTAGAGGAGGCCATCGCCGCGGCGGATATGGTGCTCATCAATGCCGGGTCTTCGGCGGGTACCGAGGATTACACCTACCAGGCCATCGACTCCCTGGGCGAAGTGCTGGTGCACGGGGTGGCCATGATGCCGGGTAAACCCACGGTATTGGGGGTGGTGGCGGAGAAGCCGGTCATGGGCAACCCGGGCTATCCGGTGTCGGCGGTATTGTCTTTCGAGCAGTTCGCCGCGCCCCTCATTGCCGGTCTGGCGGGTAAACGCCTGGCCCCCCGGCCCACCCTGGCGGTGTATCCGGCCCAGAATCTGCCGTCCAAGCCTGGCCTGACGGAATTCATCCGGGTTACCCTGGGCCGGGTGGGGGACAAGATCATCGCCACGCCGCTGCCCCGGGGGGCCGGGACCATCACCTCTTTGGTGCGGGCCGACGGGCTGCTGGTGGTGCCGGAGTTGAGCGAGGGCCTGGAGGAGGACCGGCCGGTGGCCGCGGAACTGCTGGTGGCGCCGGAGGATATTGACGGCACCCTGGTGGTGCTGGGCAGCCATGACAACACCATTGACCTTTTGGCCACGATGCTGCGCCGCCGGGACCACCGCCTGCGCCTGTCGTCCGGGCACGTGGGCAGCCTGGGGGGGCTGATGGCCCTGCGCCAGGGCCGGGCCCACCTGGGGGGCAGCCACATGCTGGACCCCGAGACCAACACCTATAACGTGCCCTTTATCAAGCGGTACCTGGCGGAAGTGCCCTTAAAACTCGTCAACCTGGCTTGGCGGGAGCAGGGACTGATGGTGGCCCCGGGCAACCCCAAACAGATCAGTACTATCCGGGATTTGACCCGTCCCGGGGTGCGGTTCATCAACCGCCAGCGGGGAGCCGGCACCCGTCTCCTCCTGGATTACCTCCTGAAGGAAGCGGGGCTGGATGCCGAACAGGTTCAGGGTTATGCCCGGGAGGAGTACACCCACATGGCCGTGGCGGTGAATGTCTTTTCGGGTACTGCGGACGTGGGCCTGGGGATCATGGCGGCGGCGAAGGCTTTGGGACTGGATTTTATGCCGCTCTTGCCCGAGCGCTATGACCTGGTGGTGCCGGAGACCACCTTTGCCGACCACCGCTTTCAGACCTTGCTGGAAGTTATGCGCTCCCGGGAGTTCCAGGAGGCCGCCAAGGCCCTGGGAGGTTATGATCTGAAGGATTGCGGCCAGATTCTCTGGGAACAATAACCAACCCGTGAGTAACCCCCCACGGTCTTATTCTGAATTAAGAAAAAATTATCCGTCCCGACATGTTGAAAAGAACCGGCTTATTTTTCTATCTTACCATTGTCTTGCTCTTGCTTGGCTGGAGCGCCCCCCCGCCGACGAATGCCCGTGATAAACCGGTTACGGTCTATCTCTTCTGGACCACCGGCTGTCCGCATTGTGTCCATGAGAAAGAGTTTCTGGCCGCCCTGGAACGCCGGGATCAGGCTGTCAAGGTGGTCGCTCTGGAGGTATCCGGAAGCCGGGAGAACCTGGAATTACTTCAGCAGGTCGGAAAATTACTGCAGGCCGATATTTCCGGGGTGCCGTTCACCGTCATAGGCAATCAATACGTCATCGGCTGGCAGGATGAATCGACCAGCGGCCGGGCCATGGAGACCGCCATCCATGATGCGCGGAGTCGGGGGGCGCCCGACCTGGTGGCCGGCCTCCTGGCCGCGCTGGGACCAAGCCTGCCTGGCGGCGCCGATAAACCGGCGGTCCCCGAGACCCTGACCCTGCCGATCTTTGGCCAGGTCAACCTCAAGTATCTGTCGTTGGGCGCCATCACCGTCATCATCGGGGCCCTGGACGGCTTTAACCCCTGCGCCATGTGGGTGCTGATTTTTCTCATCAACCTGCTGCTGGGCATGGAAGACCGGAGGAAAATGTGGGTCCTGGGGAGCGCCTTTATCATGGCCTCGGGGGCCGTTTACTTTCTGTTCATGACCGCCTGGCTCAACATTCTGGTATTCTTGGGATTTATCTTCTGGATCCGGATCATTATCGGTTGCGTGGCCCTGTTTGCCGGGGGCTATAACCTGAAAGAATATTGGACCGATGTCTCCGGGGCCTGCACCCTGAGCCAGGGGGCCCGGCGGCAGCGGACCATGGATCGGCTCAAGGCCGTCATTTCTACGCAAAAATTCTGGCTGGCCCTGGGCGGGATCGTGCTCCTGTCCTTCCTGGTGAATCTGGTGGAATTAATCTGCTCCGCCGGTTTCCCGGTCATCTATCTCCAAATCCTGAGTCTGACCCCCATGCCGTTCTGGCAGTACTACCTCTATCTGCTGCTCTACATCGTGATTTTCATGCTCGACGACATCATCGTGTTCGTGGTGGCCATGATTACGCTGCAGTTGACGGGCGTGACCACCCGTTACAAGCGGCTCTCCCATGTAATCGGCGGCGTCTTGATGCTTCTGATCGGGCTGTTGCTGATATTTAAACCCGGCTGGTTGATGTTCGGCTGAGGCGGCCGCCGGGAATCACTGCACCGCCCGGTCTCCAGTTTTTCTGGGATTGACTGGGTGATGGACTCCGGACTTAAGGCAGGATAATTCAGGGCCGGTGGGGTGGCTAATCAGGGGTAAAGCGTTTATCTTAAATGCGAGTCATTTAACAGGGTAAAATTTCCCGAGGGAGGTTCGTTCATGGAGTTGAAGGGTTCCCAGACCGAAAAAAATCTGCTCATCGCCTTTGCCGGGGAGTCACAAGCCCGGAACCGCTATACCTACTATGCCGGCGCAGCCAAGAAGGCGGGGTATGAGTATATTGCCGCTATTTTTCTCGAGACCGCGGAAAATGAAAAGGAGCACGCCAAGGTTTTCTTCAAGCATTTGGGGGAAGGCAGCGCCGAGATCGTGGCCGGCTATCCCTTTCACCTGGGGGACACGCTGAGTAATTTAATCGCCGCGGCTGAGGGCGAGCATTACGAATGGACCACCCTGTATCAGAATTCCGCCATCGTGGCGGATCAGGAGGGTTTCAAGGACATCGCCGCCTCCTTCCGGGAGATCGCCAAGGTGGAGCACTTCCATGAATCCCGGTACCAGGCCCTGGCGGACCATGTCAAGAATGGAACTCTGTTCAATCGTGGCGAACCGGTCACCTGGCACTGCCGCAACTGCGGCTACATCGTCAAGGGCCAGGAGGCTCCAGAATCCTGTCCGGCCTGCAAGCATCCCCAGGCTTACTACGAGGTGCTGGCGGAAAATTACCGGTAAGGGTTCGTGCGGTTCTGGCCGGGGCCAGCCGGCAACCATGCTGGCGCCGCCGCTTTTCATGGCCCCTATAGAGATAGTGGTGATTAATACCGGGTTGCGATCAAGAATGAAAGGATTGAATTGTAGGGGCGCACCTGCGTGTGCGCCCTAAATCAAGGGCGGACACATAGGTCCGCCCCTACAGAAAAATTACCGTTTGTCTGCGTTTGGGATTAAATCGGGTAACCGCGGCGAGGACTGCGGCCGGGCCACTTTTTTATCGACATTTAGCGGGAATTTGCGCACAATTGCCAGAATCGGCGCTCTCGGGCAGGGAACAGGGGCTGAGGGCCGATTGATCGATTTCTGGAGAGAAAGGCAGCCTGATGCACTTGGTGTTGGCTCTCATGGTCCTGGCTTATCTGGTGGGCTCCGTCCCCTCGGGCCTTTTGGTGGCCCGGGCTCTGGGAGGGCCGGACCCGCGCCAATTCGGCAGCGGCAACCTGGGGACCGCCAATGTCTATCGCCTGTTGGGCCGCAAGGCCGGGGCCCTCACCTTATTGGGCGATGCGGCCAAGGGGGCCCTGCCGGTGGCTTTGGCCCAACTGATGCTCACCTCGCTGGGGGCCTGGCAGGATGCGGGTGTGGCCCTGGTGGCGGCTGCCGCAGTCACGGGCCATGTCTTCCCTCTGTACCTGGGTTTCAAGGGGGGTAAAGCCGTGGCCACCACCTTCGGTGTGGTGGCGGTGCTGAGCCCCTGGGCTGCCCTCAATCTGGTGGCGGTTTATATTCTGGCCCTGTACCAAACCCGGACATTCTCGGTCAGCGCCCTGATCTGCGCCTGGCTGCTGCCGGTGGCCGTGGGGCTGTTTTCCGATTCCAAGGCTTATTTGCTGCTGGCCGGCGCCCTCTCGGGCCTCATCCTGGTCTGTCACCGGGAAAACCTGGAACGCTTCTTTAAGGGCGAAGAACCGCGTCTGTAACCGGCGCCGCCCCGAGGCGCCCGGCGGGCCGGCACGGCCCTATCGCTCAACCCGCAATGCATCTCAATGGAGAATGAACATGCTGATCAAGGATTGGATGGCCCAAGACCCCGTCACCATTACCGAAGACACCTCGATGATTAAAGCCATTCATATCATGAAGGAGCGCCGTTTCCGGCGGCTGCCGGTGGTGGCGCAGGGGAAGCTGGTGGGTATGGTGACCGACCGGGACCTGAAAGAGGCCTCTCCCTCCAAGGCCACCTCCCTGGACGTGCATGAACTTTACTACCTGCTGGCCGAACTCCAGGTCCAGGAAATCATGAGCCGCAATCCCATCAGCGTCTCCCAGCACGACACGGTGGAACGCGCCGCCCAGATCATGCTGGAGCACACCATCTCGGGCCTGCCGGTGCTGGATGAGACCGGTAAGGTGGTGGGGATTATCACCCAGTCGGATGTATTCCGGGCCTTCATGCACATTACCGGCATGCTCCAGGGCGGGGTGCAGTTTGCCCTGCGCCTGGAAGACCGCCCCGGCCTCATCAAGGAAGTGGTGGACCTGCTCCGGGCCCGGGGCGCCCGGTTCGTCAGCCTGCTCTCCTCCTATGCCACGTCCCAGGAGGGCTACCGGGACGTGTACCTCCGGGTCAAGAACCTGTCCCCGGAGGCGGTAGGCGCGGCCAAGGAGGAATTGGCCTCCCGCTTCGAATTGCTCTACATCATCCCGGAAGAGTAAGGGGGGCTTGAACCACCGGTGCGTCCGTTAAAGGCGCAATCCGGCTGGCGTGACGCATTTTTGCAGTACATGAGCGGTGTCAGGTCGGTGCGCCCCCCAGCTCTACGATCCCCTCAGCCCGCCGTGCAAAACCCGTTGCTATCATGAACACGTCAGCACTTTCCTCCCGGCCCGCTCCGGCCGGCCCCGTCAGCTTTGGCCCCCTCACCTTCGTCCCCGGACGTAAAGGCGGGCGCTATCCCTACTGCCACTCCCTGGTGGTGGACCAGGGGGCGGAAACCTGGGTGGTGGACCCCGCAGCCGATAAGGACTATTTCCGGGAACTGGCCCGCACCCGGCGGGTGACCGGGGTCTTTCTCAGCCATTTCCACGAAGACCACCAGAAGTACAACCACCTCTTCCCCCAGGCGAACTTCTACGGCCCGCTTCTGGAAGAGGAGGCCTTTTCCTCGGTGGACGCCGTGTTTCGGTTTATGGGTATTACCGACCCCGACTTCCAGGATTACTGGCGGCGCACCCTCATCCAGGACTTCCATTTCCGGCCTCCGGCCCATTTCACCCCGTATTTCCCCGGCCAACTGTTCCAGTTGGGGGAGGTCACCCTGGAGATCATCCCGGCGCCGGGGCACACCCCGGGGCATAGCTGTTTCCATTTTCCCCGGCAGCAGGTGTTGTTCCTGGCCGACGTGGATCTCACCCCTTTTGGCCCGTGGTATGGGGATGCCGCCTCTGACCTGGCGGCCTTTGATGCGACCTTGAACGACCTGAGGGCCTTTCCCGCCCGTACCTTCATCACGGCGCATGAGCAGGGCATCTTTACCGAACCGGAGTTTCGCACCGGGCTGGCCGCGTTTCACCAGGTGATAGCGCAGCGGGAGGCCCGGCTGCTGGAAGCCCTGGCTGCCCCGCAGTCCCTGGACCGGTTGGTGCATCGCCGCCTTATCTATGGCAAAGTGAAACAACCCCGGTTCGTCTATGACCACATGGAAGGCCAGATGGTGGCCAAGCACCTGGACCGCCTGCTGCGGCAGGGCCTGATCGCCCGCACCCCGGCAGGGTTTCAGCGGCTGCCCTGAATAAACGGGTCTGGTTGACTGGAGTATTGGGCCCCCCTGGGACCCTTTCAGGCGATATTTTACCCTCCATGAGGCTTTCCTGCCTGCCACAAAAGTGATGGCCCGGCGGCCGGGGGGCTTTTTTAGATTTAAGCTTGAACCAAGAGATTCCGATGAACGATAGTAACCAGGCAGAGCGGGGTTGGGGTCGGTTCTCTGGATACGACGGGGATTACAAGAGACTTTAGGCCAGGTGTCCGGCCAGGCTGGGCCGGCGTGGATGACATTGAGGCTCGTCCTGGCCGAGAACCATCGGCATAAACGAGCTTTGGTCAGGCATGGGCCGGTGCAGAGGCTCAGGATCAGCCCCGTTGAAGCTATTTTATCCGGGAAGTTCGAGCCCGGCGCGGGCCGGCCTCTGGGAGGGCAAAAGACGTGGATCGCATCGTTATGCTTATGCAGGAGAAGAAAAGTGCCGACTTGATGAGAAACAGGTTGGCCACCAATTACCAGGTCTTGGAGACCGAGATCGATCAGAGTCTCGATTTTTCTTTCGATCTGGGGATAGTCGATGAGTCCGCTCTGAAGCAGACCTGGGAGGAAGTTCAATCCAGGAGGGAGGCTGCCAAACCGGTATTCTTGCCGTTTCTCCTGGTGGCGGCGCGCCGGAATGCTGCTTCAGTGTCGCGTCACTTGTGGCAGACGGTGGACGAAATCATCTGGACCCCGATCAATCATCTGGAACTGCAAACCCGGGTAGAGAACTTGCTGCGCACCCGTCGGCTGTCCCTGGAGGCGCAGCGCCTGACCACCGCCGATCTCATAACCGGGGTCCATAACCGGCGGCACTTTTTTACCTTAGGGAATCGGGAGCTCAACCGGGCCCGCCGCTTCAACCGCTCCCTGTCGGTTCTCATGGCGGAGGTGGATCATTTCCAAGGCATCTGCGACAATTACGATTACGAGGTCGGCAACCAGGCCTTGCGACTTACCGCCAAACGTTTTCTTAAGGATTTGCGCATCATTGATGTTTTAGGACGTTATGCCGAAGAGAAGTTTGTCATTCTGCTGGCCGATACCGATATGAATGGCGCGGAAAAAGTGGCCGTACGCCTGGTCCGGCAGAACGGCGAGGCCAACCTGAACACGGAACGGGGCTCCATTACCCCCACCATCAGCCTGGGGATAAGCAGCGCCACCGGCGAGATGCCCACCCTGGAATCCCTGGTGGAGCGGGCCGATAATGCTCTCTGCGCCGCCAAACAGGCAGGGCGCCGTTGTTACCGGATGGAAAGACTGCACAACGATGGGGTCGATTATGTGGGGCCCGGGTGCACTGCATAGAGCCCCGGCTTTTGCCCGCCACTTATCCCGATAATATAGTGGAACCTCTGCGAAAGTCCCAGAGAAAATAGCGGTAAAATAATGCAACAAACAGTTTAAAATATTGATATAACGTGATAATCGGCGACAAAAGAGATATGGAGGTCGCAGATGCTGGGAAAATAATCGGGGCAAATGGGCTCTGGGGACTTGGAGGCCACGGGTCGAGTCCCGGAAGGGCACTTTCTAAAGAAGATCGATGGCCAGATTGACTGGCGGGCCTTCCAGAAGGTCTTGGAACCTCTGTATCATCCCACCCAGGGACGCCCCAGCCATCCGCCGGGGCGTAGAACGGGTTTTCGGTACTTTGAACGCCACTAGGGGATGGAGCGCTGCCGTTATGGGGGAGGGGTGCGCAATCGATGTCACTTCTGGCTGAAGGGGATATGCTACAACCTGAGGAAGATGTTGGTGCTGCAAGGGGTCACCTGAGCCGCTATTACAGCAAGACGGGCCTCAAAGATAACGCAAGGCCTGAAAGGGACCTCCGGGACCTTCCCCGGGGGATAGGTAATCGGACTCAGAAGGGTTCATCGCTTTCCTGAATGCGCAACAATGCCGTGCACCACAGTAACCACTTATAAGCCTTTGTTTAGCAGAGGTCTCAATCTGGTATTAAAACAGGCCGATGAGCATTTTGGTGCCCATGATGAAGAGCAGGAGGGCGAAGATCCGCTTGAGCTTGCCGACTGGCAGGCTGTGGGCCAGACGGACGCCCAGGGGCGCGGTGAATACACTGGCGGCGACGATGCCGGCCAGGGCCGGTAGATACACATACCCCAGACAGTAAGCCGGCAAATCGGCAGCGCCAAGCCCGTTGACGATGTAGCCCACCGTTCCGGCGACCGCAATGGGGAAGCCGATGGCCGCTGAGGTCCCGATGGCCTCGTGGACCGTTACATTACACCACACCATGAAGGGTACCGACAGCGAGCCGCCGCCGATCCCCACCAGGGCCGACACCGCCCCGATGCCGTTGCCGACGCCGAACATCCCCAGCCTTCCGGGCAGGCCCCGGGTCGGCTTGGGTTTCTTGTTGGTCAGCATCTGAAACCCCATATAAAAAAGGAAGACGACAAAGACGCCTTTGAGCACATTGGTGGACATTCGAGCCGCCAGGCACGCACCGAGAAAGGTCCCCGTCAGGATACCCAGGACGATGCGGCGCACCACCTCCCAATGCACCGCCCCCCGTTTGTGGTGGGCCCAAAAACTCGATACCGAGGTGAAGATGATGCTGGCCAGGGAGGTGCCCAGGGCCAGGTGCATCAGGTGTTGGCTCGGCACCCCCTGCCAGGTGAGGGTGAAGACCACCATGGGCACAATGATCAACCCGCCGCCCACCCCGAGTAAGCCGGCCAGGATGCCGACTGCGACCCCCAGCCCCAAATAAATCAGTATAATGGTCAACATGGTTGATTCCTTGCGGGCTGTCACCAGGCGCCCAAGGTCTAACCGGTCTCAAGCCCGGCGAGCTTAGCCCCTTGCCGCCAGGCGGCGTGGCGGTATCCGGTGCGTACTTCGCCCGGGTCGGCACAAAAAAAGGGCGGGAGGATGAACCCCCGCCCGTCGTTGCCTAAGAACTCAGGCGCTCAGCGGGCCGTGGCCTTGGCCAGCTTTTCCCGATGCGACATGCAATTGCGGCAGAGAGGCGCCTCCGGCATGATCTCCAGCCGGCGCGGTTCGATGGACAGTCCGCAGACCTCACAGTACCCGTAGTTGCCGCTCTCTATACGGTTCATGGCCTCTTCGATAGCTTCCAGTTCCTGCCGTTTCGGTCCCAAGAGAGTGAGATTGGTTTCGGCCATGAGACTGACGGTGGCCTGGTCCTCTTCGTCCCGGGCCGCGGCCAGCATCTCCTGATAGCCATCGCCGATATTGCTCTTGAGCTGTTGCTTGACCTCCTGCCAGAGGCGCCGTTTCCGGTCCAGCAAACGCTCTTTTACCTCAGCCAGTTTCTCAGGGCTCATTCCTGCCATGGTTAAGTCCCTCCCAGGATTCCGGCCGGGGCCGTTGGTCAATCCCGACCTTATTCCAGAAAATCTTCCAGCGCCGCTTTGCGGGTGGGATGCTTTAAGCGCTTGAGGGCTTTTTTCTCAATCTGCCGGATGCGTTCCCGGGAAACTTTGAAGGCCCGGCCGATTTCTTCCAAAGTGTGTTCCACTTCCTCGCCGATCCCAAACCGCATCTTCATGATCTTTTCTTCCCGAGCGGTGAGGGTGGTCAAAATGGAGTCGGTCTTCTCACCCAGCTGCGATTCGAGAATGGCCTCGTAAGGGGATACCGCCTTATCATTGCGGATGAAGTCACCCAGCCGGTCCCCTTCGTCGCCCACCGGGGTCTCCAGAGAAATAAGTTCATCCGCCAGGTTGGTGACCAGGAGGATTTTCTCCTCCGGCACCCCGGACCGTTCGGCAATCTCTTTCAGGCTCGGGTCCCGGCCCAGTTCCTTGAGCAGGTCATAGAAGGCCCGATAGCACCGGTTGCGGATCTCTTGCAGGTGCACCGGAATCCGGATGGTCCGGGTCTTGTCATAGATGGCTCGGGTTATGGTCTGCCGGATCCACCAAGAAGCAAAGGTGCTCAGGCGGTAACCGGTGGTGTAATCATACCGGGTCACCGCTTTCATCAAACCCAGGTTGCCTTCCTGGATCAGATCCGAGAAGGTGAGACCCCGGTGGAGGTACTTTTTGGCGATACTCACCACCAGGCGCAGGTTGGCCTTGATCATCTGGTCCCGGGCCTGATTGACTTCATCTTCCGTCACCTGGATGCTGTTGGCCAGTTCCTTGACCTCGGTGGCTTCCGGATGGTGTTTCTGTACCTGGCCGAGCCTCTGGTGAATCACCTTGAAGAGCTTTTCCTTCCCTTGGGCGCTCTTGTCCGGGGTCTGAAACCAATGCTGGAGCTTCTTCTGCAGGTAACGGATTTCCTCCAACTCGGAGACCGCGACGGACACCACGGTGAGAATTTGATCCTGGCCCTCTTTGATAATGCGCCCCAAACCCCTCTCCTCTTCCGGGGACAGGATGGAATACCGCAGCATTTCACGGAAGTAGGCGGCCACCAGACCCTCGTGTTCGGGGATCTCGTCGGCTTCGATGGTATCATCGAGTTCATCGTCGGCGCCTTCGGCCGGGGTGGGGCCATAGCCGGTGGCATCCAGTTGCTGGGAGACGTCCAACTCCGCGTCTGCCGCTGCCTCAAAGGGCGCCCGGAGGGTTTCCCTATCCCCCTCGGGGACGGCAAACTGATCGTAGGCCAGAAACTCACTGCCGCCCAGATCGATGAACTTCTTCAGGTAATCTTTTTCCATGTAATTTCGTCCTGTGGTGCTGCCCTGAGTCGAAAAGACTAAATTAGCTATTTTACATCTTATTAGACTCTTGTCAAGGGAAAAAGTTAATCGACTGGTTCCCTGATTTTCCTTATCGGCATTTTTCCGGTTATTTTCAATATTTTTAAAATAATTCTCTTTGCCGGATTGTCAATAATTACATGCACAAAATATTCTCTATATATAGACAGGCCGTCAAAACCTCTCCTTGACCCGCCTTTGGTCCTGGAGTATCATGGCCGCATCTTACCTCCATAGGCTCGAGTCATGCCCCATCAGCTGATTTCCCTACTTAAGGAAGGCGACGCGGTGCAGCAGTATTTCATGGTGCGCCAGGCCGAGACCCGCATGGACAAGTCCGGTAATCCCTACCTCTCCCTGGCCCTGGGGGACAAGAGCGGCGCCATGGTGGCCCGGGTCTGGAACAAAGTGCTGGCCAAATGCCCCGGGCCCTTTGCCCCGGGAGATCATGTGGGAGTCCAGGCGCAGGTTGAGTCCTACAAGGGTGAACTTCAACTCAACATCCGTTATATCAACACCGTGGCGGCCCTTCGGGACCTGGGCCGGGACCTCCAGGAGTATGACCCGGAGCTGCTCATCCAGGCTACCCCCTACGACCGCCAGGCCTTGTGGCAGGAGCTGTGGCAAGTAGCCGAAAAACAGATCGGCCCGCCCCTGGGGGAGTTGGTCCTCAGGATCCTGGACCGCTATCGGGAGGAGTTCCAGGTCTGCCCCGCCGCCCTGCGCTATCACCATCCCTACCTGGGCGGTCTCCTGGAGCACACCTGGTTCGTGACCCGCCACGCCCTGGCCTCCCTCACTATCTATCCCGAACTGAACCGGGACCTGGTCCTGGCCGGAGCCATGCTCCACGACCTGGGCAAAGTCAAGGAACTTGCCAACCCGCAGGCACCGGAACGCACCGTGCCGGGCCACCTCCTGGGCCACGTCGTCCTGGGTTGGGAGATGGTCCGCTCCGAGGCCCAGGCCCTCAACTTCTCGGACCCCGTCTTGCTGGTGCAGTTGGAGCACATCATCTTATCCCACCACGGGTCCATGGAGTTCGGCTCCCCCATCCTCCCCAAGACCCGGGAGGCCCTGCTGGTAAATTTTCTGGATGACCTGGACGCCAAACTGAAGATGATGAGCCAGCACCTGGAGAGCGATACCGGGGAAGGTGATTTTACCAGCTACAACCGGGCGTTACAGCGTGACCTCTACAAAGGCGGCCCCGCGGCCGCGGGTGACCGGGACTCGGACCGGGAGCCGGAGCAGTAGCCGAAGATTTCCCTAATCTGCATTGACTTCCGAATAAATCGCTCTTACTAATTAATCAAGAAGGTTATGGCTATAAGGTTCCTATGTAAGGGACCTGGCTAATACTCAGCAGGAGGGTGTTATGTTTTCGAAAATTTTGGTTCCTCTGGACGGCTCGGAAATTGCGGCGACAGTTCTCCCCCGGGTGATTGAGATTGCCATGGCATTCAAGTCCAAGGTAACGCTCTTACATGTATGCTACAGTGGCGTCGGGCCCATGGTGGGCCAGGCCACCCCGGGGGTCATGGAATCTGCCGAAGCCCATGAGAAGAAATTTTGCAACACCTTCCTGGCCAAGTCCGGACAAGACCTTAAGGGCATTGGCCTGGACGCCGATTGGGTCTGCCAGGATGGAGATCCGGCCCGGGAAATCATTGGCTTAGCCCAGGAGAAAGGTTATGACCTCATCGTCATGGGGACCCACGGCGCCGGCGAAGTGGTTTGGTACATGGGCGGGGTGGCCAACAAAGTCGCCTCTCACGCCACCGTCCCGGTGCTGTTGTTACGGACTGTGGTATTCAAGACGCCTTTGATGAAAGAAGTATATTCCACGATGCCCGGAGTAGGTTAAGACGCTTTAAGCATCATAACCTCTTCCTAAAGCGCAATGGGGATCACGGGAGGCTCCGGTGATCCCCGTCGCGCTTTTTGTGGCTGGGTTTTCCGGCATGGCGCCCTCAAGCCAGGGCGGACCCATGGGTCCGCCCTTACACGGGATGCATTACCTGCTTGGGCGCAACTTTTGGTATTAGGTGTGCCACTCCTTTTTCACCGCGATGGCGTCGATTTCCACGGATACGTTCCGGGCCAGGCCGGCCACCTGGATGGTGGAGCGGGCCGGCGGGTGTTGGGGGAAGAACTCGCCGTAGGTCCGGTTCATCTCCTGGAAATCGGCCAGGTCGGTCAGGTAGACGGTGGTTTTTACCACATCCTTGAGCCCCAAACCCACGGCCGCCAGAATGGCCTTGAGATTGGCGATCACCTGGACGGTTTGCACCACGATATCGCCTTCCACCAGGCGGCCGTTGGGGTCCATGGGGATTTGTCCGGAGATGAACACGAACGGGCCGGCGGCCAGGGCCTGGGTATAGGGGCCGATGGCGGCCGGGGCCTGGTCGGTCTCAATGACAATTTTCTTCATGGTAATTGTTGCCTCCCGTCAGAGTTTTACCGGCGCAAAAGTTAGCTGAGACACCGGGACAAACATAAATTGCTTGAAGAATCGGTAACGTTTTGCTATTGGTAAAGAAAAACCTTGGAGGTAAATGATGGGGTTGTGGTTGAAATGCCCGGGATGCCAAGCGCAAAATCCCCTTCCCTTGAGGTCTTGTCCCCATTGTGGGCAAGACCTGAACAACCTTCCCGCGGCACAGCGGGTCTATGTGATGGGGCCGGCCGCGGCGCCCCCCCCGGCTGCAGTCCCGGCCGAATCTAAGCCGCCGGCGGAGGCTGTCGCCAAACCATCAATCACGCCGTCCCCTGAGGCCAATGCCGCGACCAAACCTGCCAAAAAAAACAAAAGGACGCCAAAAAAGAAAAAATAACCGCGGTAATCGTCAGGAATCTTCCTGCATCACTCCCAGCAACAACTCCACCAGTTGGGGTTCGGCCCGGGCCACGGTATCGATGATGGCCTCAATGGCGATGGGAGCCATGGCATCCGGCAGATTGAGATTGCTGAGCACCGAGATCCCCAGGACCCTGAGACCGGCATGAACCGCGGTGATGACTTCGGGCACCGTGGACATGCCCACCGCGTCGGCGCCGATCTGGCGCAGGAACCGGGTCTCCGCCGGGGTCTCGAGGCTGGGGCCCTTGACCGCCACGTACACCCCCTGGCGTAAGCCGATACCCAGGCGGCGGGCCACGGCCTCGGCGTGCTCCCGCAGGCGCCGGTCGTAGACCTGGCTCAGGTCAGGGAAGCGGGGACCCCAGAGGTCGATATTTTCTCCTGCCAGGGGGTTATCCCCCATCAGGTTGATGTGGTCGCAGATGAGCATCAGGTCGCCGGCCTTAAAGAGCGGATTGAGACCGCCGGCGGCATTGGTGACGATGAGGTTCTTGACTCCCAGGCTCGCCATCACCCGCACCGGGAAGGTTACCTGGCGCAGGGAATAACCTTCGTAGGCATGGAAGCGGCCCTGGCAGAGCATAACCTCTTTCCCGGACACTCGGCCCCAACTGAGACAGCCGTGATGGCTGGGGCTGGTGGCCGGCGGGAAATGCGGCAGTTCCTCATAAGGGAGGCTGCCCCCGCCCTCCAGCCGGCCGGCCCAGAGGCCCTGCCCGGTCCCCAGGATAATTCCCCACGCAGGCTCCGCACTCAGGCGTGGGCCGATGAATCGGACGCATTCTTCCACCTGCTCCTGGTATGTGCGGCTCAACTCCAGCTCCTTTTCGACCCTGCTCTGGCAAATTCAGGTTGTAAGGGCGGGTTTTAAACCCGCCCCGACGCCAATACGGTTAATTCTCTCTCCAGAAAATGCAGGGTGCGCACCGCGCACCATCATTCGCCGTCACTATCATCATACCGTGGGAGAAAAAATCGTATTCTAAACATACGTCCCCTTAACCGGTTCGTCAATGGCTGAACCTGTTAGGGGAGATTTTCGCTTTATCCTTGACAGTTTGCCGGATTACCTTAAAAATAGAACATTACGCATGAGGTAAAAAAATGGGCAGACCTAAAAAGTGCCGGTGGGTGGAAACCGAGCCGGGAGTGACATTTTTTAAGCCCCGGGGCATTCCCCTGAGGTCCCTGCAGCAGATAGTGATCACGGTGGACGAGTTGGAGGCCATGCGCCTGGCCGACTTCCTGGAAATGACCCAGGAAGAGGTGGCCCAAAGGCTGCAAGTTTCCCGGCCTACCGTGACCCGGATGTTGTCCCGGGCCCATCGGGCGGTGGCCGACGCCCTGGTCCACGGCAAGGCGATTTGTATCCAGGGGGGCGATTACCGCGTGGGACAACCGTGCCAACACTGCGGGCAATGGTCGGGGCTGGAATCGGGGGAACCGGCCGCAGAAGGTTGCACCTGCCAAGGACCCGAAGACGACGACAGCCCGCCGGAAACGGAAACGTAACCGCAGCGGTTTTTCACCAGCATAGCAGAGCATGGCCCGAACACCTTTGAGGGGGAGACTGGGGGATGGCCGACATCAGCACCTATAAGGATGCCGGGGTCGATATCGACAAAGCCGACACCTTTATCAAAAGCATTAAACCCCTGGTGAGATCCACTTACCGCACCGGGGTTCTGGGGGAGATTGGCGCCTTTGGCGGCATGTTCCACTTGGGGGCGGACCGGTATCGCGACCCGGTGTTGGTATCCTCCACCGATGGAGTGGGGACCAAGATTAAAATCGCCGTACTGATGAACCGCCATGACACCATCGGCATCGATCTGGTGGCCATGTGCGCCAACGACATCGTGGCCCACGGCGCCACCCCGCTGTTCTTCCTGGACTACCTGGCCGTGGAGCAGTTGTCGCCTGAAATCGCTACCCTGATTATCGAGGGCATCACCCAAGGGTGCAAGCAGGCTCGCTGCTCCCTGATCGGCGGCGAGACCGCCGAGATGCCCGGCATCTACCAGCCCGGCGATTATGACCTGGCCGGCTTTGTGGTGGGGGTGGTGGAACGGGATCAAATTATCGACGGCTCATCTATCGCCGTGGGCCACCGGTTAATCGGCCTCGCCTCCAGCGGCCTTCATGCCAACGGCTACTCCCTGGTCCGTCAGGTCCTCCTGGAGCGCCACCGCCTGCGGCTGGAGGATGAGATGCCGGAATTGGGCGGCCCCTTGGGAGAGGAACTCCTCAAACCCACCCGCATCTACGTGGAGACGGTGCTCAACCTGCTGCGGGATTTTCCCCTGAGCGGCATCTGTCACGTTACCGGCGGCGGCTTGACCGATAATGTGCCCCGCATCCTGCCCAAATCCTGCCAGGCGGTGGTGCAGCGGCAATCCTGGCCTGTGCCTCCCATCTTCCACCTGCTGAAAAACCGGGGCAATATCCCCGAAGCCGAAATGCTGCGCACTTTCAACAATGGTATCGGCCTGATCGTGGTGGTGGGCGAGGAATATGTGTCTGACGTGCTGCTGCGCCTCCAGGGCCTCAACGAACAGGGGTTCGTCATCGGCGAAATCGTGGAACGCAAAAATGACGATCCGTCGCTGATCTATGTATGAAGACGTTGACGAAGTATTGAAAAAATGGTAAAAATAGTTAGTTAACCCAGAGCTTGGATCCTGCCTGAGGCGGACTGAGACTCGACGGGCGGCTCCTAACCCCCCGGAGAATCGGTCTGGGGTTTTTTTATGGACATAATCAGCAACCCTGACGATATGCAAGGCCGGGCTCGGCAATGGCGGAGCCATGGCCTGAAAGTCGTTCTGGTTCCCACCATGGGGTTTTTTCACCAGGGTCACGTGAGCCTGATGGAATACGGCCGCACCATCGGGGAGCGCCTGGTGGTGAGCCTGTTTGTCAACCCCGCCCAGTTCGGGCCCCAGGAAGATTTAGGGCGCTACCCCCGGGATCTGGACCGGGACGTGCGCCTGGCCCGGGACGCCGGTGTCGACTGCCTTTATACTCCCGAGGCCGGAGCCATGTATCCCCAGGGGTATCAGACCTTTGTGGAAGTGGAATCCCTGTCCCAGGGCCTGTGCGGCGCCTCGCGGCCGGGGCATTTTAAGGGCGTGGCCACCGTGGTGCTCAAGCTTCTGAACCAGGTTTCGCCCCAGGTGGCCGTGTTCGGGGAAAAGGACTACCAGCAGTTGATGGTCATCAGGCGGATGGCAGCGGACCTCAACCTGGACCCGGAGATCGTCGGCCGGCCCATCGTTCGGGAGCCGGACGGGCTGGCCATGAGTTCCCGGAACACGTATCTGAACCCGGAAGCACGGGCCTCGGCCCTGTGCCTCTATCGGGCGCTGTTGGCGGCCCGGGAACTGGTGGCCTCAGGGGCCCGGAGCCGGGAGGATATCCTGGCCGCGGTGCGCCAGATTATTAACGCCGCGCCCGGCGCCCGCATTGACTACGTAGCCCTGGTGGATTCTGTCACCCTCCAGGAAGTGGAGGCCATCCGGGGCGAGGCTCGATTGCTGCTGGCGGTGCGGCTCAATAACACCCGCCTCATTGACAATACTTTGTTATCGGAGTCCCTGTTATGTTGCGTGTAATGATGAAATCCAAAATCCACCGGGCTACCATCACCCAGGCCGAGCTTCACTACGAGGGGTCTCTCACCGTATCGGCGGAACTGATGCGGGCCGCGGACATCCTGCCCTATGAGATGGTCCACGTCTACAATGTCTCCAACGGCAACCGGTTTGAAACCTACGCCATCGAAGGCGAGGAGAATACCGGCGTGATCTGTTTGAATGGGGCCGCGGCGCGCCAGGGCGCGGTCGGAGATTTGATCATCATCACCACCTACGCCACCTACGAGGCCGCGGAGCTGGAACGGCACCACCCCAAGGTGGTGATGGTGGACCGCCACAATCGCCTCAAAAAGACCGCCTCGGCTGAAAAACCTCTCGCTTTTTTCTCAATGTCAAGTTAAATTTTCTAGATAGGCGCGGGATATGTCCCGCGCCTCGATTATTCTTGTAAAGGAGTCCTAAAAGGATGGCCAAATCCGAATTTCTTTTTACCTCGGAATCCGTGACCGAGGGGCATCCCGACAAAGTGGCGGACCAGATCTCCGACGCGATTTTAGATGCCATCATTGCCCAAGATAAGTTTGCCCGGGTGGCCTGCGAAACTCTGGTAACCACCGGCCTGGCCATGATTGCCGGAGAGATCACCACCACCGCCCAACTGGATTTCCCCGTTATCGTCCGTGATACCATCAAAGAGATCGGCTATAACGATTCATCCATGGGCTTCGACTGGGAAACCTGCGCCGTCCTTACCTCCCTGGACCGCCAGTCACCGGACATCGCCATGGGGGTCGAGGGCCGGGGGCTGACCGCGGAGCAGGGGGCCGGCGACCAGGGCTTGATGTTCGGTTATGCCTCCACCTCCACCGAAAACCTGATGCCCATGCCTATCTGGTACGCTCACCGGTTGGCGGAGCGCCTGGCCAGGGTCAGAAAAGACGGCCAGTTGCCGTTTCTCCGTCCCGATGGCAAGACTCAGGTGACGGTGCGCTATGAAGACGGCATGCCCAAGAGTGTGCACACCGTCGTGATTGCGGCCCAACATGATCCCGACGTCAAGTATGAAGATCTGAAAGAAGCCATAGTCGAGGAAGTCATCAAAAAGACCATCCCGGCGAACCTTTTGGTGGACACCCGATTCCTGGTGAACACCACCGGCCGGTTCGTGGTGGGCGGCCCCATGGCCGACTGCGGCATCACCGGCCGCAAGATCATCGTCGACACCTACGGCGGCCGCGGCTATCACGGCGGCGGCGCCTTCTCGGGCAAAGACCCGACCAAGGTAGACCGCACCACCTCCTACATGCTCCGCCACGTGGCCAAAAACGTGGTGGCCGCGGGGCTGGCCAAGCGCTGCGAAGTCCAGGTGGCCTACTCCATCGGCCTGCCCGACCCGCTGTCCATCATGGTCTATACCTACGGCACCGCGGTCATCCCCGAAGACAAGCTCCTGGACATCATCAAGACCACCTACAGCTTCAAGCCGGCCGCCATGATCCAGTATCTGGAGCTCCAGCGCCCCATCTTCAAGAAAACTGCGGCGTACGGCCATTTCGGCCGCACCGATCCGGACTTCACCTGGGAATATATCAGCAAAATCGATGTGCTGCGGGAAAAGGCCGGGCTCAAAGGCCCCTCTCCCGTCTGCACCTGCCATCCGGAAGCTGCGCCAGCTAAATCTAAATGAGGACTCGCATGAATTACGATGTAAAAGACATTAATCTGGCTGATAAAGGTCGCCTGCGGGTGGAGTGGGCCCAGCGGGATATGCCGGTCTTGAATGCCATCCGGGAACGGTTCGAGCGGGAAAAACCCCTGGCCGGCGTCAGGATCGCCGCCTGTCTCCATGTCACCACCGAGACCGGGGTACTGGCCGCCACCTTAAAGGCCGGCGGCGCGACGGTGCATGTCTGCGCCTCCAATCCCCTGAGCACCCAGGACGACGTGGCGGCCTACCTGGCCAAGATCGAAGGCATCCCCACCTTCGCCATCAAAGGCGAAGACGGCGACACCTACTACCGCCACATCCACCAGGCCCTGGAAGTTAAACCCCAGATGACCATGGATGACGGCGCCGATCTGGTCTTCACCATCCATACCAAACGCCAGGACCTGATTGCCGATATTTTCGGCGGCACCGAGGAGACCACCACCGGGGTGATCCGCCTCAAGGCCATGGCCAAGGACGGGGTGCTGCGCTACCCGGTCATCGCGGTGAATGACGCCATGACCAAATACCTCTTCGACAACCGCTACGGTACCGGCCAGAGCACGCTCGACGGCATCCTGCGGGCCACCAACCGGCTGATGGCCGGCGGTATCTTCGTGGTGGCCGGTTATGGCTGGTGCGGCCGGGGTCTGGCCATGCGAGCCCGGGGCATGGGCGCCCGGGTGGTCATCACCGAGGTCAATCCCCTCAAGGCCCTGGAAGCCTTGATGGACGGCTACGAAGTCCTCCGCATGGAGCAGGCCGCCAAAATCGGCGACGTCTTCTGCACCCTCACCGGCGACATCAATGTCATCCGGGAAGAGCATTTCAGGCTCATGAAAGACGGCGCCATCCTCTCCAATTCCGGGCACTTCAACGTCGAAATCGACATCCCGGCCCTGGAGCGCATCAGCACCGCCCGGCGTCAGATTCGGGACGCGGTGGAAGAATTTACCCTGCAAAACGGCACCTGCCTCTATGTCCTGGCCGAAGGCCGCCTGGTCAACCTGGCCGCAGCCGAAGGCCACCCGTCGGCGGTCATGGATATGAGCTTTGCCAACCAGGCCCTGTCGGCGGAATTCATTACCCGGAACCACCAGAAGTTTGAGAAGCAGGTCTATCCGGTGCCCGAAGATATCGATAGAGAAATCGCCCGGTTGAAACTGGAGGCGATGCAGGTGGATATCGACACCCTGACTCCCGAACAGGAAAAATATCTGGCATCCTACGATTTGGGAACGTAATTTTTCAGGGGTCAGGAACTGGGTATCAGGGGCCAGGAAAGACTGTCTTCGATTTGCCAATATCTGTTGCTTGACTCAATCTTCAAGTGAAACCATCAGGGCTGCTTGGGGCCACCCCAACCATGAAATTCGTTGTAGGGGCGGTTCGCGAACCGCCCCTACGGGTGGACTTTCACGGTAAAGACCGGCAGGGAATAATGTACGTACGGTTGCTTTTCTGACCCCTGCTCCCTGACCCCTGCATTCAAAGGAATTGCCCAGGATGACGGAAATTAAATTTGGAACCTCGGGTTGGCGCGGTATTCTGGCGGAAGATTTCACCTTTCCCAACGCCCGTTTGGTGTGCCAGGCCATTGCCGACTATCTGCACCATGAAGGCCTGGCCCATCAGGGAGTGGTGATCGGCTACGATACCCGCTTCCAGTCCGAGGCCTTTGCCGCCGCCGCCGCCGAGGTGATGGCCGGGAACCACATCACCAGCCATCTGACCACCCGGGATTGCCCCACGCCGGTGGTGAGTTTCGCCACCCGTCAGAGCCGGCACGCCGGGGCCATCAACATCACTGCCAGCCACAATCCCCCGGAGTACAACGGCCTCAAGTTCTCGCCCGCCACCGGGGGGCCGGCCCCCTCACCGGTGACCAACGCCATCGAGTCCCGCATCGGCGCCCTTACCCCTGCCGCGGTCAAGACCATGCCGCTCGCTTCCGCCCGGGAAAAGGGTCTGGTCGTCGACCTGGAGCCCCGGGCCGATTATTTTGAGCACCTCAAGACGCTGGTGGATCTCAAGGTGTTGAGAGGCTCGGGCCTCAAGGTGGTGGTGGATGTTTTGTATGGCACCGGCCGGGATTACCTGGATGCCTTTCTCAAGGAGGCCGGGGTGGAGGTGGAACTCCTCAACGGCTACCGGGATGCCTACTTCGGGGGGCACCGGCCGGAGCCGTCCGAGGAATTTCTCCAGGATCTCTCGGCCCGCGTCAGGGCCACCGGGGCCCACCTGGGCCTGGCGGTGGACGCCGACGCCGACCGTTTCGGGGTTATGGACGGCGCCGGGGTGTATCGGGATGCCAATACCGTCCTGGGCCTGCTGTTCGATTATCTCATCGAGTCCCGGGGCTGGGACGGGGGCGTGGCCCGCAGCGTCGCCACCACTCACCTGCTGGACCGGATCGCCGCCAAGTATAACCGGCCGGTATACGTTACCCCGGTGGGGTTCAAGTACCTGGGGCAATATATCACCAACGACCAGGTAGTCATGATAGGGGAGGAGAGCGAAGGCTTCTCCATGAAGCACCACCTGCCGGAAAAGGACGGCATCCTGGCCGGGGTCATGATCGCCGAAATGGTGGCCCGGAAGGGCAAGGGTCTTCCCGAACTCATTGCCGACCTGTTTGCCAAGGTAGGGCCGGTCTACAACCGCCGTCTCAATTTCTCCCTGACCCCGGAAGTTAAAGAGCGGCTGCTGGTCCGCCTGCAGACCCCGCCAACCCGGTTCGCCGGTCTGGCCGTGGCCGAGCACATTACCCTGGACGGGCACAAGTATCTCCTGGAAGACGGCAGTTGGGTGTGTTTCCGGCCCTCCGGCACCGAGCCGGTGGTGCGCTTCTATTTCGAGGCCTCGTCACTTGAGGCCCTGGATCGGCTGCGGGGCGCGGGAGAAGCCTTGATCCGGGAAGCCTGAGCCCATGTCCGGGATGAATTTCCCTTATCTCCTGGAAGCGGCCCTCATGGCCGTGGTGCTCCTGTTTTCCATCATTATCCACGAGGTGGCCCACGGCTACGTGGCGCTGTTAAACGGCGACCCCACGGCCCGGATGCTGGGCCGCATCACCCTGAACCCCGTGCCCCACATCGACATGGTGGGGACTATCATCCTGCCGCTCTTGCTCCTGATCTCCCACGCCGGCATCCTCTTCGGCTGGGCCAAGCCGGTGCCGGTCAACCCCCTCAATTATCGCAATTACCGCTGGGGTGAGTTTGCGGTCAGCGCCGCCGGGCCATTGAGCAACCTGGTCCTGGCTTCGCTCTTCTCCTTCGTGTTGCGGCTGGGTCTGGCGAACCCGGGCCTCATGCAGCTGGCCTACTTCGGCGTCAGCATCAATATTTTCCTGGCCCTGTTCAACCTGGTCCCCATCCCGCCCCTGGACGGCTCCCACATCCTGGCCCTGGTGCTGCCCCGGGATCTGGCCCGGCTTTACGACCACCTGCAGCCGGTGGGCTTCATCCTGATCCTGATCCTGTTCTACACCGGCGTCCTGAGTGCCATCATCATGCCCCTTTACCGCCTTATTGCCATCATTATGCTGGGATGAGCGCGCACTCTTCTGGATGATTTTTGTTTGGAAAACTTCGTAGGCGGGCGGGACGCCCACCCTACGGTCTCAAAAAGGTTAGGGGAAGGTGCGCAGTGCGCACCCTACTACATTTAGCCTTTTCTCCCCCGCCTAAAACCCCGAAGCTGGAAGAATCCTGATATTGCCTTTGGTTCATAACTTGCATCTTGCCAAAAACAGACGTACACTTATAATTTTAACGAGAGAGGAATCTGGGAGGGAGACCTTGCGCCTCGCTGCCGGTTTTTTCATTGACTACCCCTAAGAGGAGCTTGAAATATGGATAAATGTTCTCATGGAGCCGATCCCAAGTCCTGCGGCGAAGACCCCAAGTCTTGCCCGAGCTGTGATCCGGCTCATCATGCCGCCGATAAAAACCAGGAAGAACGAGAAATGGCCCGGGCCCTGAAGCAGATTCGCCACAAGCTGGTGGTGATGAGCGGCAAGGGCGGCGTGGGCAAGAGCAGCGTCGCGGTCAGCCTGGCCCTGGGCCTGGCCCGCCGGGGCAAAAAGGTGGGGTTGATGGATGTGGACCTGCATGGCCCCAACGTCTTGAGGATGCTGGGCCTGAAGGAGCCCCTGGATCTGACCCACGCCCAGTTTGCCTTGCCGCCGGACCTGTTTGACAACCTCCGGGTCATCTCCGTCGAGGCCATCATGCGGGACCGGGAAATGGCGGTGATCTGGCGGGGACCCCTGAAGCACCAGCTCATCCGGCAGTTCATCAGCGAAGTGCAGTGGGGCGCACTCGATTACCTGGTGGTGGATTCCCCGCCGGGGACCGGGGATGAGCCCATGAGCGTGGCCCAGACCATTCCCGACGCCCAGGCGGTTATCGTCACCACGCCCCAGGAGATTTCCCTGGCGGACGTGCGCAAATCCCTCAATTTCTGCGAAAAGATCAACATGAAGGTGGTGGGGATCGTCGAGAACATGAGCGGCTATGCCTGCCCCCACTGCGGCAAGGACCTGCCCCTGTTCAAACGCGGCGGCGGCGAAAAGACCGCCGCGGCCGCCAAGGTCCCCTTCTTGGGCGCGCTTCCCTTTGACCCGTCAGTGGTGGAGGCCGCGGACCAGGGCCGGCTCATTGATGTCAAGATGGACGATAGCCCCTTCTTCCAGGCCCTGGCGCCCATCGTGGATTATATCCTGGAGACCCTGCCCGCAACGCCGCGGGTTACCCGGGAGCCCGGGGTCCTGAAGTTCGCCCTGCCGGTGGAAGACGGCAAACTGACGGATAAGTTCGGCCACGCCTCCCACTTTGCCGTCTTCACCGTGAAAGACGGCGCCGTGGGTCCCAAGGAACTCATCCCCAGCCCGCCCCATGAGCCCGGCGGCCTCCCCGAGTGGCTGGAAGACCTGGGCGTAACCCACGTCATCGCCGGCACCATGGGGGAGAAGGCCCAGGGGCTCTTGACCCATAAAGGCATCGAAGTCATCGCCGGCGCCCCCCTGGAAGCCCCGGAGGCCCTGGTGGAGAAATACCTTGCGCAAACCCTGACCACCAGCCCCCGGGAACACCCCGGCGGCTGCGGCTGCGGCTGCGGGTAGGTAATACGGCGTAAGATTAGGAAGTACCGTAAGAGAGCAACTGAGGGAGTGGGAAGGAGGACTTGCAAAAGGCCCCTTGCCCCCTCCCTTATTTTTTCCCCGCCTCGCTCCAATCCAATGTCAACAACAAAGCGTCTTCCTGGGAGTCCTCGTAGTAGCGGGGGCGGCGGCCCACTTCTTTGAAGCCGAAGGACTCATACAGGGCCAGGGCGGCGAGATTGGAGGGCCGTACCTCCAGCCAGGCGAGTTCGGCCCCTAAGGTCCGGGCCTGAGCCAGGCCTTCGGCCAGCAAACGTTGGGCCATGGACCGGCGCCGGTGGTCGGGGTGTACTGCCAGGTTGAGGATGTGCATTTCGTCGAGCACGACCCAGAAGACGAGGTAGCCCCAGGTCTGCCAGGGGTGGGGTGGGGAGGGGCCAATGACCAGTGTGTGGCTGTGCCGCTGGCCTAATTCGGCCAGGAAGGACCACCGGGACCAGGGGGAGAAAAAGGATGCCTTTTCAATTGCCCAGATGGCCGTGACATCCGCCAGGCCGGCCCGGCGGATGAGGAGCCCCGGGGTCATTTCTTGTTAAGAACCTCACTGGCCACGGCAATCCCTTTCTGGCCGGATTGCTTCAAGGCCAGGGCTGCCTCTCGCAGGTCTTGTTGATCCCGGATGTGGGTCAGTTTCATGAGCATGGGCAGGTTGACGCCGGTGACGACTTCCACCTTGCCTTCTTGCAGGAAGGAAAGGGTGAGATTGGATGGGGTCCCTCCCAGCATATCGGTGAGGATGATCACCCCGTTGCCGCCATTCACCTGGGACAGGCCGCGCTGGATCTGCTGACGGGAAACCTCAGGGGGCGCGCTGGGGTCCAGGGACACGGCGGCGATGCCCTCCTGGTGCCCCAGGATCAGGTCCCAGACGCTCAACAAGGCCTCGGCCAGTTCCTGGTGAGTGACGATTAAGATTCCGATCATAACTATTCTCCTGCGGACCGCGGCATATCGCGATGGCTAAGGGTAAACGAATAATTTTCCCGGCTCAGATGTTGCCCCAGGACGTTGGCTATGACCACTGAACGGTGTTGCCCACCGGTGCAACCGATGGCTATCGTCAGATGCGTCTTGCCTTCTTTCTGGTAGTGGGGCAGTAAAAAGTCCACAAACGTGAACAGGTGGTCGAGAAAAGCTTGGGTTTCAGAACGATCCAGGACATACTTCCGGACCCCGGGGTTTTCTCCGGTAAGGGGCTGCAATTCCTCTATAAAGTAAGGGTTGGGCAAGAACCGCACATCCAGCACCATGTCGGCTTCCGGGGGAATGCCCTTCTTGTAGGCAAAAGAGATGAGATGGAGCCACATCCGCTGGCGGGGCGCCAGCTCGGAGTATTCATCCTTTATCAACTCCCGCAGTTGATGCGGGTTGTAGTGGGAGCTGTCGATGATCCGGTGGGCCAGTTGCCGCAAATCCGCCAGGGAGTTGCGCTCCTGGCGCAGGGCCTGGACGATGGTGTCATGGTCCGCCAGGGGGTGCTGGCGGCGGGTCTGGCTGAAACGCCGCATTAAGGTGGCGTCATCCGCCTCCAGAAAGATGATGTGGAGATGGTGGCCCAGTTCCTCGAGGCGGCGAAACACCTGGCTGAAATTCTGCAGAAAGCCTTCGGTGCGGACGTCCATAACCAGGGCAATGCGGCGTCCGCTGGAAACCGCGGCGGACTGCATGTCCAAAAACGGCAGGAGCAGGCCCAGGGGCAGGTTGTCGACGCAAAAATAGCCGATATCTTCCAGGGCGCGCAACACCGTACTCTTCCCCGAACCGGAAAGCCCGGTGAGGATGAGAATGGAAAAAGGGGACAGGTGGCGGTGGTTCGATTCCGGGTGCGGACCTGGTTCCGGCGTCATTTTTCCCCGAATTTAGCGAGCCAAAGAGACCTGGATGGTTGCCATTGAGAGCTCGACGAGAATATGCGGACCCAACCTCAAAATTCCGCGTCTCGTTCGGCAATCAAACGGTAAATTTCCTCGGCCCCATCGGCCTTCATGAGGTTATCCCGGAAAGGCTGGCTCATGAGCATCCGGGAAATCTTGGCCAGGGCCTTGAGATGGAGACCGGCGGAGTTGACCGGGGCGAGCAGCATAAAAAATATCTGCGACGGCTTGCCATCCATGGAGTCGAAGTCAACCCCCTTAAGACTGCGGCCGAAGCACAGCATGAGCCGGGAAAGTTCGGCCAGCTTGCCATGGGGGATGGCGATGTTATCGCCGATACCGGTGCTCCCGAGGCGCTCCCGGTCCAGCAGCACCTCCATCACGGTTTGGAGTGAGAGCCCATCCGGGCCTGGGGTCATGGTTTGGGCCAGTTCCTCCAGCACTCCCTTTTTGTTAGTGGCCTGCAAATTGGGTAAAATACAATTTGGGGCCAGGAGGTCGATGATTTTCATACGGTTCCCTGATACCTCTATCCTAAATCGGGTTCGACCAGGACAAAGTTGCCATCCGGGCGTCGGTATAAGATGTTCAAGTTGCCGCTGGCCACATCGGTAAAGACCAGCAGGGTGTCCTTGCCGCTTTGCAAGAGTTCCACCGCATCGTCCAGTTGCAGGGCCGGTACCTCCACCCGTTGGCGCCGTAAGGCCGGGAAATCCCGGGCTTCCTCCGCCTCGGCCGGCGCCGGGGCAGCCGACCGGCTGCGGTCGCCTTTGGCGCTCCTCATCTTGTCCCGAAACTTTTTCAACTGGATATCGATCTTGTCCATCACCAGATCGATGGCGGCGTACATGTCGGTATTCTCTTCTCTGCCTTTGATGATGTGACCATTGCTGTCGATCGTCACATCCGCCAGATGGCGAAATTTTTCCAGCCCCAAAACCACGTGCGCTTCCACCGGTCCGTCCAGATACCGTTTAAACTTCGTTAACCGGTCGGTCACATAATTCTTTAAGGCCTCCGAAGGTTCAATCTGTCGGAAAGTTACGGATATTTGCATTACTGCCTCCCAAAGGGTTGGACTCGCAGAAAAGCCGGGGGCTCACAGGGCGTGATTTTCTGTCTGGCTCTTCCGCAGGTACCCGGGTTTCTTGCGTTTACTGGAGGGTAGCACCCCCAGCATGCCTCGATATTTGGCTACGGTGCGCCGGGCAATAAGTACATCCTGGCGCCGCAGATTATCGGCAATCTCCTGATCGCTCAAGGGGTTCTCGGGATTCTCGCCCGCCACCATTTGGCGGATCTTTTCCTTGACGCTCTCCGAGGCGATCTGCTCCCCCAAAGACATGTTAATGGCGCTGTTAAAGAAAAACTTGAGATTAAAGACTCCCTGGGGGGTGTACACATACTTGTTGGTGGTGACCCGGCTGATGGTGGATTCGTGCATCTGGACGTCTTCCGCCACCTGGCGCAGGGTCAAAGGTTTCAGACTCGACAGGCCGTGGTCCAGAAAATCCCGCTGGAAACGGACGATACTTTCGGTGACGCGATACAGGGTCTTTTGCCGCTGGTGGATGCTGCGAATAAACCACAGGGCGTTATCCAAATGTTTCTGAATATAACTCTTGACCGAGTCCGGGAGTTTATCCGGACCTCGCATGGCCTCCAGATAAAAGGAGTTAACCCGCAACTTGGGCAGGCCGTCGTCGTTCAGACGGATCACGTAGTCGTTTCCCACCTTTTCCACGTGGACGTCGGGGTTGATATAGTCCGGCTCTTCGGAGTCGAAACCTCGGCCAGGCTTGGGCTCCAGGTTACTGATGAGGTCGCCGGCCTCCACCACCTTCCCGATGGATACCTTCAGGTCCCGGGCGATGGCCTGGTAATTTTTGTTCCCCAGATTGTTCAGGTGGCGGTCGATAATATCGAGCACCAGGGGATCCTGGACCCCCAGAATCTTGAGCTGTATTTGCAGGCATTCTTTCAGGTTCCGGGCGGCCACCCCCGGAGGATCGAAGCCCTGGATAACCTCCATGACCTGCTCCACCCGGGGCGGGTCGACCCGCATCTCATCGGCGATTTCTTCCACCGTGGACCGGAAATAGCCGTCTTTGTCCAGGTTGCCGATGATCATCACCCCGATATTATCGCCCTCTTGATCGAGTTCGGCCATCCGGAGCTGCCATATGAGGTGGGATTTCAGGGTGATCTCTTGGGCATTCAGGGACTCGAAGGGCAGGGCTTCCCGTTCTTCGTATTCGCCCATGGGGGGCGGCATGAGCCGATCCTTCAGAAAGCTGTCCCAATCCCATTCTTCGGCGGCGGATTTGGCCTCGCCGTCGGTCTTGACCTCCTCCGGTGACGATTCATTGCCATCGGCATGATTTCCCAGACTGAGTTCGTCCTCTGCCGGCGCCTTTTCTTCTTCAAACTGGTCATCTTCCAGGACCGGGTTAGTTTCCAGGGCCTGGGTAATCTCCCCCACCAGTTCCATACGGGAAAGTTGCAGCAGCTTGATGGCTTGCTGCAATTTCTGCGTCATGATGAGAGATTGGGTAAGCTTTAAGGTTTGTCTGATCTCTAAGGCCATCGGCCCGCCTTATGAAAAAATTCGCCAGAACCAGAATAAGAGCCCCGTCCGGTGGGGGGATTGAAAACTATTATAACTTAAAGGTCTCGCCCAAGTAAATTCTTTTGGCCAACTCACTATGGACCAGTTTATCCGGGGTGCCCTCTTCCAGGATAACCCCCTCGTTGAGAATATAAGCCCGGTCGCAGACTCCCAGGGCTTCCCGGACGTTGTGGTCCGAGATGAGCACGCCCAGATTCCGGTTTCTCAAGTCACGGATAATGTTTTGGATATCAGTCACCGCCATGGGGTCGATGCCGGCAAAAGGCTCATCCAGGATGATAAAGTGGGGGGCGGTGACCAGGGCCCGGCTGATCTCTACCCGGCGCCGCTCACCCCCGGAAAGGGCCGAGGCCTTCTGGTTGGACAGGTGAGAAATCCGCAGATCGGCCAGCAATTTCTCCATGCGGCTTTGGCGCACCTTAAGGTCCGGCTCCAGGGTCTCCAGGATCGCCATGATATTCTCGGCCACCGTGAGCTTCCGGAACACCGACGGCTCCTGGGGGAGATATTGCAAACCCAACCGGGCCCGGCGATAAATCGGCAGGAGCGAGATGTCCTCGCCGTCCAGGGAGATCTTGCCGCCGTCGGGTTGCAGCAGCCCTAGCACCATAAAAAAGGTGCTGGTCTTGCCGGCCCCATTGGGGCCCAGGAGGCCCACCACCTCGCCGCTTTTGACTTCCATGGAGACGTCGTCCACCACTTTGTGGCCGTCGTAGCTCTTGGACAAAGATTGCAGGGTGAGCCGATGCATAGCCTAAGGCTGGCGGCTCTTGCGGGTTTTGGGGCTAAGAGGCTTGGAGGCCTTGCCTTCCGAACCCCCCTGGGAATAGAGCAGGGCTTCCACCCGGCGCTGGGGCGAACTTTCCACCAGCACCTTGTTGGTTGCAAGATTGAAGATGATCCGTTCCCCTTTCAGGGTATTTTCAGCCCGCCACAACTGGGGGTTGCCCGTAAGCACTACCTCATCCCGGTCCTTGTAGTAGATGGCCTCATCCCCGGTGGCCACCCGGTCCTCCTGGACCATGCGTACGTTGCCTTTGGCCACGATGCGGTCAATCTTCTCGGCCCCCAAGTCCCCCAGGGGCGACTGGTTCGCTTTTTCCTGGGCCGGCTTGGCGGCTCCCTTGGGCGGCTCCGGTTTGGCCTTGAAGTAGACCCGCAACTGGTCGGCGTACAGGGTGGAGTCGCCGTATATGGCCTTCACCTGACCGCTGAAAATGATGGTCCCTTCTTTCTGATCCGCTTCCAGGCGGGCGGCGGTGATGCGCAGGGGGACTTCCCCTGCCGGTTTCTTGGGGGCGGCCCCGTCCGCCGGGAAGGAAACAGCCCAGAACATGACCAGAAGCCCGGCGAGGGCTAATAACCGGTGGCGCCTCACTTTTTGCCCCTCCAATCCTTAACCAGAAATTCGGTGAGATGGTGTTGGGCCATAACCAGCTTCTTGGCGGCCAGTTCCACCCGCAACCCCCGGCCCTCAACCTTGAGGCCCGGTTCCGTGATCACCACATGCTCGGGGGCGAGCAAGACCCGTTCAGCCGGCAAAAAGGTGGCCTCGCTGGTTGTAACCACCAGGTCGCCGCGCTTCATCTCCACCTGCCCCTTTAGGGTCAAGACCCGGGTCTTGGTGTTAAACAGCCCCGCATCGGCCTTTACCCGGATGTCTTCTCCGGGGCCGAAGAATTCCACTCGGACGCCGCTGATGCTGATGGTATTCTCCTCCGGGTGAAAATCCGCTTTCTTGGCCTCGAGGACCCAGGTTTTATCGCCTTCATGAATCTCGGTGAGGGAGAGGCCCTCCATCCGCGGCGGCTGGGTCGTAGCCACAGGCTTGGGGGGCGGGAGCGGCGGCCGGTGGCCCCAGAAGCCCCAGGCCCCCACCCCCACAATCACCATGACCCCCAGCACCCAGATCCACGGGGAGCGGCCCCGGCCAGGCCCCATTCTAACGATATTATTTTTCATGCCAAATTAAGCGATTTTTCCTTGAATTATATTAGGCTTGGACCGGAGTGTAAAGGCTATTCTGGCCGCGGCCGGGTCGATGGTCAGGATTGCCATTTAGTATCGGTAGCGCCGGCTAAGGTCCCATGCCCCTCTGGGGATCAGAAACCCCGCCTGAAAATGTGGGACAACCGCCTTCATAAGGTTCTCGAACCAGGCGGGGGGCTTGCTCTAATCGTATCCGGGTGCTGGCAGCACCCCCCGGCCCTGGAGCTGGCGCGGCTGAACCATGACCAGGGGCGCCTGAATTTGTCCTTCTTTAAGTGGTTTACCTGTAACCAGCCGATATTTATTGACAAAAAATATAAAAGCCCTATTTTAACGCCAGGCGTTGGCAGCATACCGGGGGATTATTCGTTCCGGCCCATTTCACTTTGAGGGCGATGGCGGCGGCGGATTATCCCTTGCCCGGCAAGAGACTTAGACCTTCGCCACTGGAGC
Organism: Deltaproteobacteria bacterium; assembly: GCA_030655955.1. Taxonomy (GTDB): domain Bacteria; phylum Desulfobacterota; class Desulfobaccia; order Desulfobaccales; family 0-14-0-80-60-11; genus 0-14-0-80-60-11. The sequence continues at coordinate 2,664 of JAUSOZ010000131.1, read as the reverse complement.
AAAGTCATGCCATACGAGCCCAAATCGCTGGACCTCACCAGGGTGCAGATTCCGGCGGATCTTAACAATCTGGTGGAGCAATTGTCCGAAATTACCCATGACAATTGGTTGAAACAACGTCTGGCTGACGGCTGGCGCCATGGGCAGTCCCGGAATGACTTGCTGAAGGAGCACCCCTGTATAGTCTCCTACGACGAGCTGCCGGAATCGGAAAAGGAATACGACCGGAAAATCTCCCTGGGAGTCATCCAGGCCATGCTGGCCCTGGGATACCGGGTCGAATCGCCCTCAAGTCCGGCGCTAGCCGGCCCGGCCTGCGCCTTATGGGCCCAAGGGGATGCGGCCGCAGTTGAGCAGCTTGGGGCTGATCTGCCCCACCTTGACCTGGCCAAATCCCTTGAACTGTGGCAAACCTTAAAGTTGACCTCCGGGCCATTCCCGACCAAAATCTATCAGGACTTGGCCCAGCATGTCATGCGGCTGGGGGAGCCTCTGCTGGCCTATGACATCGTGGCTGAGGGACTCAAACTCTGGCCCACGGAGACCCGGTTGCGACAATTGATGGCCTTGGCGCTGCTGCGCTCCGGGGCGGTACAACAGGCCCTGGAACTCCTCCAAAAGCTGGTTGACGAAAATAACCGCGATGAGGAGACCCTGGGCCTCCTGGCTCGGGCCCATAAAGATTTTGCCAACCGGGCCTCCGACCCGGCGGAGACGTCCAGACAGTGGGGGCAGGCCTACGAAATCTACGCTTCGGCCTATGAGAGGACCAAAGGTTATTGGTCCGGCATCAACGCCGCTACCATTGCCAGGTACTTAAACGATAAACAGCAGGCCCTGGTCCTGGCAAATCGAGTCACGGAGCAATGCCTCCAGGAATTGGCCCAGGGAACTTCAGATCCGGAAGAGTTGTATTGGCTTCAGGCCACCTTGGGCGAGGCCGCCTTGATCCGGGGTGAGTTAAGCGATGCCATCAAGTGGTATACTGAGGCCGGCCGGAAAGCCAACGGCAGATATGGCGATCTGGCCTCTACCCGGCGCAACGCCCGGCTGTTGTTCACCGTGATGGACCTGGACCCTGATCAGCAGCAACGGATCGAAGCCTGCTTTCCAATTCCCCGGGTGGTGGTCTTTGCCGGCCATATGATCGATCAGCCCGGCCGGCTCAAGCCTCGTTTCCCCGACTATCTGGCCCCACAGGTATATGAGCAGATCGCCGCCACCCTGAAGCGACTCGATGCCCGGATTGGGGCAGCTTCAGCCGCCTGCGGCTCCGACATTTTATTCCTCGAAGCCATGCTCCAACGGGGAGGCGAGATCAACATCATCCTGCCGTTCATCAAGGAGGAGTTTATCAAGACCAGCGTCACCCTCGTTCCCGGGACCGATTGGGGTCCCCGGTTCGAGGCGGTGCTCGAGCAGGCCACCCAGGTTATCGTAGCCAGCGAGAATCGGGCTTCCGGAAATGCCATGGTCTATGAATATGGTAATCTGCTGCTGGATGGCCTGGCAATATTGCGGGCACAGATGCTGGACACCGAATTAATCCCCCTGGTCGTATGGGATGGCGGGGCTGGGGATGGACCCGGGGGGACCAGCAGCCTGATCCAACACTGGCGTTCCCACGGTCTGGAGCCAGAGATTATCGATATTACCCGAATGCTGGCCGAGACTCCGCCTCGTGGGCCAGAGGCGGCGGCGGCCGCAGCATCCGTCCCCCGGGCTGACACCGCCGCGCCCGTGCCCCGGGGCTTTACCGAGGAAATCCGCGCCATGCTGTTCGCCGATGTGGTAGGGTCCAGTAAGATTATGGAGGAACAGGTCCCGAACTTCGTCGAACATTTCATGGGGGCCATCAACAAGTTGGTGGCCGAGTCCCCGGATAAGCCCTTAATGAAAAATACCTGGGGTGATGCCCTGTATAGCGTCTTCGCCTCGGTGCACGACGCCGGCAATTTCGCCCTCCAGCTGCGCGATCTGGTGTGCGACACGGATTGGCAGGCGAAGGGGTTGCCCAAAGAACTCAATCTGCGCATCTCCCTGCACGCCGGGCCGGTTTACTGTTACAAAGAGCCGGTCTTCAAGGAAATGGAATACGCCGGCTCCCACATTGTGCGGGCGGCCCGCATTGAACCCATCACCCCGCCGGGACAGGTGTACGCCAGCCAGCAATTTGCGGCCCTGGCCTCTACCCAGCGGGTGCAAGGCTTCACCTGCGAGTACGTGGGACGGATCCCGCTGCCGAAACATGCCGGCATCATTCCCCTGTACCTGGTCCGCCGCGCAAACCCGTGACGCCAAACAATTGCGGTGCCGGGCAAAACTCAGGAGTTGCCGATCCATTATCTAGCCTGGCTTGAAAAGTTCAAAGTTCAAGGTTCAAAGTTCAAGGTGTCAATAGCACAAACAGATGTCCGGTTTTCATAGCACATAAAATGTCCGGTTGATTATTAAGGGCTATCGTCATATTATGCAGTTGTCTCTGGGGAGGATAGGGCAACGCTGGGGAGCGACCCGAGCGCATCGGAGACGGCCGGGGAAGAGGCGGGAGCACTTGGTTTCCGCCTCTCCTTCTTTGACCTCTTCCCTGGCCTTAAAAGCGATAAACCCCGGGGGTCTGGGGGCTGGCCCCCAGGATTAATCCTCAAAATCTGACCTTGAACG
>JAUSOZ010000041.1 GCA_030655955.1 Deltaproteobacteria bacterium | reverse complement strand
GGAGAGGGTCAGGGTGAGGGGGAAGTGAGTTTCACGGCGTAAGAAATACGTTACGTATTTATGAGCCACAGTTCTAAGCTGAACCGGGGTTGAAGTACTGCTGGTTCCGGAGCTGACGTTTTTGAGATCAGCGCTTTGATCCCGCCATCCCTCCCGCCATCCGGCCTAAGCATTGCCCGCAAGTTGGAACGTGCTTGATTCATAAAGTTTTTGGTGGCACAGGCTTTCTAGCCTGTGCGAGAATTTCCGCACAGGCTGGAAAGGCTGTGCCACCAGTCAAAAAAACTTGTGGGTATAGATAAGCGCCGACTGGCCGGGTGTTTTGCCTCTTCTGCCCTCAGATTACTTGGCCTTGCCCTGGGCGGCCACGGCCTCCATGGCCTTTTTAATCTCTGCTTCGTCCCCTAAATAGTAATGTTTGACTTGGTTCAGATCGGCATCCAGTTCGTACACCAGGGGAATGCCCGTGGGGATATTCACCGCGACGATGGCGTCATCGGAGAGCCCGTCCAAATGCTTCACCAGGGCCCGGATGCTGTTGCCGTGGGCCACCACCAGCACTCGTTGCCCGGCCAGAATGGCCGGGGCGATGTCGCTGTGCCAGTAGGGCAGCATGCGGGCCACGGTGTCGGCCAGACATTCGCAGGCCGGGACGACGTCGGGGGCCAGGTTGGCATAGCGCCGGTCGAACCGGGGATGGCGCGGGTCGTCCGGTTCCAGGGCCGGGGGCCGCACCCCGTAACTGCGGCGCCAGATATGCACCTGGTCCTCGCCGTACTTGGCCGCCATTTCACTCTTGTTGAGCCCCTGCAAGGCGCCGTAATGCCGCTCATTGAGCTCCCAGGCCCGAATCACCGGGATCCACTCCAGTTCCATGGTCTCCATGATGATCCACAGGGTCTTGATGGCCCGCTTGAGCACCGAAGTGTAGGCGACATCATAGGTGAAGCCCCGGTCCCGGAGGAGCTGCGCCCCGGTCAGGGCTTCCTGATCCCCCTGGGGTGACAGGCCCACGTCAGTCCAGCCGGTAAAACGGTTCTCCAGATTCCAGGTGCTCTGCCCATGCCGCACCAGCGTCAGGGAATAAGTCGCGGCCATTGGTCCTCCGTGTTATTTGCAGTGGTTGTCTGAATGCCAAAAGTTTTTTCCGTTATTGGGCAATGCTCCAAAACCCAAATCCCCCCTAACCCCCCTTTATCAAAGGGGGGAACTATAAGGAATTACATCTAAAGTCCCCCTTTGTAAAAGGGGGATTTAACCATCAGCAAGCGGCCTAATTTTTTGGCAACTGCTATAAAATGCAAGATAATTCCCGCCGCCCGGCCGACCCCGCATCAACTGCGATAGTCGGCGTTGATGCGGATGTAGTCCTCGGTGAGGTCGCAGGTCTCGTAGTAGTCGGCATAGGCCCCCTGGTTCAGGTGGATAGTCACCGTAAAGGGGCCGGACTTGATCACCTGCTGGGCTGCGGCTTCGGCCTTGGGGCCCAGGCCCCGGCCGTTTTGCACCACGGGGTGGGGCCCGAAGGCGATATGTACCCGCTCGGGGTCAAAGCGGGCGCCGGCACGGCCTAAGGCGGCCATGATCCGCCCCCAATTGACGTCTTCGCCGGCCATGGCGGTCTTGACCAGGGGCGAGAGGGCCACGGTCATGGCGGCCTTCTTGGCCTCCGCCGGGGTGGCGGCGCCCTCAACCTCGATGCGGTAGACGTGCCGGGCCCCTTCGCCGTCAGCCACCACCTGGCGGGCCAGATCATACATTACCTGGTTCACTGCCTCCCCTAAAGCTGACATCATGGCGCCGGACTCGGAAATGACCGCATTTCCCGCCCGACCGCCGGCTAAGAGGAGGATCGTGTCGTTGGTGGAGGTGTCCCCGTCCACCGTAATCCGGTTAAAGCTGGTGGGCAGGGCCTGGCGCAAGAGCGTTTTCAGGACCTGGGGCGTGGCCGCGGCGTCGGTGAAGATAAACACCAGAAGCGTGGCCATATCCGGGTGAATCATGCCCGAGCCTTTGGCGATGCCGGCCAGGGTGAATTTCTTGCCGTCAATAATCCCCTGCACCAGTGAGGCCTTGGGCCGGGTGTCGGTGGTCATGATGGCCCGGGCCGCATCGCCCAACCCATCGGGGTGCAGTCCGGCCACCAACTGGGGCAGGGCCTGGGTGATCCGGTCCCCGGGCAGGGGCGCGCCGATGACCCCGGTGGACGACGGCAGCACCAGGCGCTCCGGGATATTGAGCAACTTGGCGGCCGCCCGGCAGGTGGCCCGGGCGGTCTCTAACCCCCGGGGGCCGGTGCAGGCGTTGGCGTTGCCGGCATTCACCAGGATGGCCTGGGCCACGCCTTTCCGCAGGCGGGCCTGGGTGATCAGCACCGGCGCCGCCTTGACCCGGTTGAGCGTATAGACCCCGGCCGCAGCCGCGGGGGTATCCGCCACCATCAGGGCCAGGTCCAACACCCCCGGCTTTTTGATGGCCGCGGCGGTGGCGGCGAATTTAAATCCCGGGACGATCATGTCAGGTTCTCCAAATTTTATGGTCAGGGTTTACTCATGCCAGCATGACAAAAAAACTCGGCACAGGCAAGGTGCCTGTGCCATTAAATTGTATTTATTGCGGGCGACCCGGCGGGTCGCCCCTACGTAAGGGGTTGGGGTTGGGGGGGAGGGCAGGGGCGGCTTACGAAAAACCCTGGCCCTCCCCCCAAGTCTCACTTCCCGCAGCACTTCTTGAATTTCTTGCCGCTGCCGCAGGTGCAGGGGTCGTTGCGGCCCACCTTCTTCTTCTGGCGCTCCTTGGGCTGGGCGCCGCCGCCGTCGCCGTGGCTGAATACCATGGGCTGCTGGGACGGCCTGGCCTCCGGCGGCGGTTCATGGTGGGCTTTCACCTGGAGGTGGAACAGGGTGCCCACCGAATCCGCCTTAATGCGGTGGATCAGGTTCATGAAAATCTCATAGCCTTCCCGCTGGTATTCCCGCAAGGGGTCAACCTGGGCGTAGCCCCGGAGCCCGATGCCGTCCCTCAGGTGGTCCATGGACAGGAGGTGATCTTTCCAATGGTTGTCCACGATCTGGAGCATCACCATCTGCTGCAACTCCTTGAAGAGTTCGGGGCCGATCTCGTCGCGTTTGGCCGCGAAGCGCTTTTCCACCAGGTCCAGGAGGATGTCGTTAAAGTCGGCGTCCAGATCGCCGTCCAGGTTTTCCAATGAGACCCGGAAGGCGAACTGCCGGTAAGTGGCGTCTCCCAGGGCCTTGAGGTCCCACTCCTCTGCCATTTTGTCGGCGGTGTATTCCGCCACGATCTCCTCCACCAGTTCGGCGGCCATATCCATGATGTCATCTTCGAGGCTGGCGCCGCTCAAGATCTGGCGGCGTTGGGAGTAGATCACCTCCCGCTGCTTGTTCATGACGTCATCGTATTCCAGGAGGTGTTTGCGGATATCAAAGTTATGTCCTTCCACCCGCTTCTGGGCCTTCTCGATGGCATTGGACACCAGGCGGTGCTCGATGGGTTCCCCGTCATCCATCCCCAGGCGGGCCATGAGGCCCTTGATGCGGTCGGACCCGAAGATGCGCAGGAGGTCGTCCTCCAGGGAGAGATAGAACCGGGAGGTCCCGGGATCGCCCTGGCGGCCGGAGCGGCCCCGGAGCTGGTTGTCGATGCGGCGGGACTCGTGGCGTTCGGTGGCCAGGATGTGGACCCCGCCCCGTTCCACCACCCCTTCGCCTAAGACGATGTCGGTGCCGCGGCCGGCCATGTTGGTGGCGATGGTCACCCGGCCCATCTGCCCGGCGTGGGCTACTATCTGGGCCTCTTTTTCGTGCTGCTTGGCATTGAGCACTTCGTGTTTGATGCCTTCCTTTTTTAAGAGCCGGCTGACGTGTTCCGATTTTTCAATGGAGGTGGTGCCCACCAGGACCGGTTGGCCCCGCTGGTAGCAATCGCTGATATCCGCCACCACCGCGGTGTACTTTTCCGCCTCGGTCCGATAAATCGAATCGGGGTAGTCCGTCCGGATCATGTTTTTGTGGGTGGGGATAATCATGACCTCGAGGTTGTAGATCTTCTTGAACTCCTCGGCTTCAGTGTCGGCGGTGCCGGTCATGCCCGCCAGTTTGTCGTACATGCGGAAGAAGTTCTGGAAGGTAATGGTGGCCAGGGTCTGGTTTTCGTTCTCAATTTTCACCCCTTCCTTGGCCTCCAGGGCCTGGTGCAGGCCGTCGGAGTAGCGCCGGCCGGGCATGAGGCGGCCGGTGAACTCGTCGACGATGAGGACCTCGCCCTCCTTGACGATGTAGTCCACGTCCCGCTTGAACAGGTTGTGGGCCTTCAAGGCGGCGTTGAGGTGGTGCAGGACCTCGATGTTCTGGGGGTCGTAGAGATTCGGCAGGTTGACCAGCTTTTCGGCGTGGGCGACGCCGTCTTCGGTGATGATGACCGAACGGGCCTTTTCGTCCACGGTGAAGTCCTGTTCCGGCTTCAACTGCTTGCATA
>JAUSOZ010000040.1 GCA_030655955.1 Deltaproteobacteria bacterium | reverse complement strand
GGGGGGGGGGGGGGGGGGGGGGAGTTTTTTGTAAGAGAAAGGGCGCTTACGAAAAGCCCTTTGCCCCCTCCCCCCGGTATCTTTGCGGTAAAACTAAGGCCCGCGCCCTTAGCTCTTTCCTGCAAAAAATGTTATCTTTTCTCATACTCTTCCAGAAAATACCGATTTAACCCTATATGCCCGATCAGTTCCATTTAGTCACGTCTTTCACCCCCGCCGGCGACCAGCCCCAGGCCATCGAGAAGCTGTTGACCGGGGTGCGGGCCGGGTATCCCCACCAGGTTTTGCTGGGGGTCACGGGGTCCGGCAAGACCTTCACCATCGCCAACGTCGTGGCCCAGTTCAACCTGCCGACGTTGGTCCTGGCCCCCAACAAGACCTTGGCGGCCCAGCTCTACGGCGAGTTCCAGGAGTTCTTCCCGGACAACGCGGTGGAGTATTTCGTCAGCTTCTACGATTATTATCAGCCCGAGGCCTACGTCCCCCAGGCCGACCTCTACATCGAAAAAGACTCCTCCATCAACGAAGCCATTGACCGGATGCGCCACTCCGCCACCCGCTCCCTCTTCGACCGCCAGGATGTGATCATCGTGGCCTCGGTGTCCTGCATCTACGGTCTGGGCTCCCCCGAGGCCTACCACGGCATGCTCCTCTCCCTGGAGGAGGGTGCGGTTATGGACCGCCGGGAGGTACTAAAGAAGCTGGTGGAGATTTTGTACGAACGCAACGACATCGATTTTCACCGGGGCACCTTCCGGGTGCGGGGCGACCGGGTGGAAATCTTTCCGGCCTACGAAGAGGACCGGGCCATCCGGGTGGATTTTTGGGGCGACACGGTGGAGGCCATCCGGGAGATCGACCCCCTCCGGGGCCAGACGCTGCGGCAGCTCAAACGCGTCATGATCTACCCCGCCTCCCACTATGTCACCCCGGACCTGGTGCGCCGCCAGGCCATGGCCGCCATCGAGGCAGAGTTGGGCCCGCGACTGGACTGGTTCCGGGCCAACGGCAAATTGATCGAGGCCCAGCGCCTGGAGGAGCGCACCCGCTTCGACCTGGAGATGATGAAGGAGCTGGGCTACTGCCACGGCATCGAGAACTATTCCCGGCACCTGACGGGCCGGGCCCCGGGGGAGCCCCCCCCTACCCTCCTGGATTACCTGCCCCGGGAGTCCCTGGTGGTCATCGACGAGTCCCACATCACTATCCCCCAGCTCGGGGGGATGTTCCGGGGCGACCGGTCTCGCAAACAGACCCTGGTGGACTATGGCTTCCGCCTACCCTCGGCCCTGGACAACCGCCCCCTGTGCTTTGAGGAATTCGAGGCCCGGGTGCGGCAGATCATTTATGTCTCCGCCACCCCCGCCCCCTACGAAGTTAACCGGGCCGAAGGCCGGATCGTGGAGCAGATCGTGCGCCCCACCGGTCTCATGGACCCCCGGATCACGGTCAAACCTGCCGCCAACCAGGTGGACGATCTCCTGGGGGAAATCCGGGCCCGTCTGGCCAAAGGCGAGCGGGTGCTGGTCACCACCCTGACCAAGCGCATGGCCGAAGACCTCACCGAGTACTACCAGAACCTGGGCCTCAAGGTGCGCTATCTCCATTCCGACATCACCACCCTGGAGCGCATGGATATCCTCCGGGATTTGCGCCTGGGGGTCTTCGACGTGCTCATCGGCATCAATCTCCTCAGGGAGGGACTGGATCTGCCGGAGGTCTCCCTGGTGGCCATCCTGGATGCGGATAAGGAGGGTTTCCTGCGCTCGGCCCGCTCCCTCATCCAGACCTGCGGCCGGGCCGCCCGGAACGTCAACGGCCAGGTCTTGTTCTACGCCGACCGCGTGACCCCGTCCATGGCCGCGGCCTTAGAAGAAACCAACCGGCGGCGGTCCGTCCAGGAAATTTATAACCGGGAGCACGGCATCACCCCGGAGACCATCCAGAGCCGGATCAAAGACGTCCTGGCCTCGGTGTACGAAGCCGATTACCTCACCGTGCCCCTGGCGGCGGAGGAACAGGTCCCTTACCTGGCGGAACGGCCGGAGACAGCGATTAAGCGCCTGAAGAAGGAAATGCGGGCCGCGGCCAAGAAGCAGGAATTCGAGCGGGCCGCCACCTTACGAGACCGCATCCGGACCCTGGAGGCGGAGAATTTGAAGTACGGGGGGTAATTTTTTGAGGGGAGGAGCGGGGGATTTTTCGTTTTTTCGTAAGGGCGTCCCCCGATCCTCCCCGAAAGACCTTCAAAAGAAATAGTTTTGTAGGGTGCGCATCGCGCACCGAAATCTTTGTGGTGCGCGGTGCGCACCCTACACCTTAAAAAAAGTAATTCAACGGTTGAAAGCGGCGGCGCACCGCCCAGGCGAAATACAAGTTAAAAATCAGCATATCAATGGCGTAGGGCGCCCGGTGAAAGCGCTTGAGCATGGCGAGGGGCGAATAGAACCGCCGGTTGGCGCGCCAGTAGCCTTCCACCAGTTCCCGGGCCGACATATATTTGGGATGGTAAACCACCTGGAAGCCGGTGTAATGGGTCCAGTCGTGGTCGAAAATGCGCCCTTCCTGTTCTAATTGCGCCTGCACCTTGGTGCCGGGGCGGGGGGCCAGGATGAACATAAACGCCGCCGGGGCCTTGACCCGGTTGAGAAAATCCACCGTGGTATCGAAGATCTCCGGCCCATCGCCATCGAGCCCGAACATGACATTTATCGAAAAGCCGACGCCCCGGTCCCGCAAGCCTTTGAACTGCCGTTCATAATCCTTAATCTTATTCTGCTTTTTGTTGATGGCCTTGAGGCTGTCCGGGCTGATGGACTCCATGCCGATGTTCACATGCCGGCAACCGCTACGGGCCAGGAGATCCAGCACCTCCGGATCATCCCCCACATTGGCGGTGGCCAGGCAGCCGTAATTCAGCTTCAGGGGGATAAGGCGCTCCATCACCTCCAGGGCATGGCGGCGATTGGCCACAAAGTTGTCATCCACGAAGTAGATAAAGCCGCTGTCGGTTAAGCGCCGAATCTCCTGGATTTCGTGGATCACCTCGTCCACGGGACGGTGCCGGAATTTGCCGCCATAGACCTGGGTGACTTCACAATAGCTGCAGTTATAGGGGCACCCCCGGGTAGTCTGGGAAGGGATGTTCCAGACCTTGTAACGCTTGAGATCCAACAGGTCATAGCGGGGCACCGGCAGGTTTTTCAGGTCCGAAAGTTTCTCCGCCTGATAGCGGGGCTGCAGCCGGCCGGCCTGGAAATCCCGCAGGAGCCGGGGCCAGGCCTCTTCGGCCTCCCCGATCACCAGGGCATCGGCATGGGCCTGGCATTCTTCCGGGGCCAGGGTGGCATGGAAACCGCCCATCACCACCGGGGTGCCTCGGCGGCGAAAACCCGCCGCCAGTTGAAAGGCCCGGGGCGCCTGGTGGGACATGAAGGTGAGGCCCACCAGGTCGCAGTCTTCCCGGAAGGTGATCTCCTCCAGCATATCGTCTTTGATCTCTACCCGAATGTCGCCGGGGGTCAAGGCCGCCACATAAGGCAAGGTCATCCCCAACAGCCAGCGGCTCTTGCGGCGGTCCAGGCGGCCGTTTTCCCGATAGCCCGAAGATTGGATCAGCAGTATTTTCATGATCATACAAACCTATGCCGGCTGGGGGCGGTTCCGGCCCCGTAACCGCGATTGATAATGCACCCGGTGGAGCGTTTCCTCATGAGATGGACATAAATGCAGGCTTGGAGCACCGGACTTGGCAGGTTAAGTCCCCCTTTGAAAAAGGGGGACTTAGGGGGATTTCAACCTCTTATAAAAATCCCCCCTGCCCCCCCTTTGGTAAAGGGGGGTAAAAAAACCTGGTTTTCCCGTGTCACCTTAATTATGAAACACACCACTAGTGCCGTTTAACTTCCAGCGGATTGCTCTCGTCAGCCGGATGATATCAGATAACTGGCCGGGAGTCAGCTTTTCTCCTTCTCTCATAAGGCCGGCACCGGGCTCGGCCGGTGAGTGGCGCGCTGACCCGGTTAAGGTCTTTTTGTTGGGATAGCTGGGAGCGGGGGGCAGATCCGGCTGATTTCCTTCAGGCTTCCATCCCCTTGAACCCGTCCAAGCCCTCGGTATCCTTCAGCTTGAGGAACTCCTGCAGAAGTTGCTTCTGTTGCTCCGAGAGCCGGGTGGGGGTTTGGAGGTCCACGACCACTACCAGGTCGCCGGCGGATTTGCCCCGCAGGCCGGGCAAACCACGGCCGGGAATGCGCAGGGTGGCCCCGGGCTGGGTACCGGGGGGAATGACCAGGCGGGTTGGGCCCGTCAGGGTGGAAACCTCCACTTCCGTCCCCAGCGCCGCCTCAACGAAGGAGACTGGGGCCCGGTAATAGAGATCTTTGTGCTTGCGGGTGAAGACGGCATGGGGGGCGACACAGACTTCCAGGTAGAGGTCCCCGGTTGGCGCCCCGCGGGTCCCCGCTTCCCCTTCTCCCCGGAGGCGCAGGCGGGTGCCCGTGTCCACCCCCGGCGGGATGTGCACCTGGATCTGCTTTTTCTCGCTGATGACCCCAGCGCCCTGGCAGGCCGGGCAGTCAGAAGTGATGATGGCGCCGGCCCCCTGGCAATCCGGACAGGTGGTGTAGATTTTCAGGAGCCCCGTGGACTGGCTGACCTGCCCCTTCCCCTGGCAGCGGGAACAGGTCTGGCGCGGGCTGCCGTCGCCCTGGCACTGCGGGCAACTGACGCGCCGTTCCACGCTCAGGCAGGTATCCATACCTCGAGCGGCTTCCTCCAGGGTCAGCACTACCGGTTGTCGCAGGTCAGCGCCGGGTTGGGGCTCATCCCATCGATCCCGGGAGCGTCCGAAGCTGAAAAAATCCTCGAAGGCCTCCCCGAAAGAGCTGAAGATATCTTCGAAACCGCTGAGGCCGCTGATGTCCAGGCCCGCTAACCCGGCATCACCGTAGAGGTCGTAAAGCTGGCGCTTTTCCAGGTCGGCCAGGACCTGGTAAGCTTCGGAAATCTGTTTGAATCGGTCTTCCGCCACCTCATTCCCGGGGTTCTTGTCCGGGTGATACTTGAGGGCCAACCGCCGGTAAGCGGTTCTGATTTCCTCGAGGGGAGCCTCACGAGAGATCTCCAAGATTTCATAATAGGTCGTCATCCAGAAACAACCACCAGCCCCTCGGAATTATCAATGCCGGCTCACCGTTACAATTGCTCATAATTGTTATCATCCGACTAACCATTGTCAAGGATGACCATGCAGTGTTGGGGGCGAAATCAGGCAGATTCTTTGGAGGCAGGCACCAGACGACGGAGGCGGTCGTGCAGGTCAGGGGACAGATCGTACACCGCCACCACCTTGGACCGGCTGGAGGCGCCGCCGGTGAGCTTGAAGGAACTCTTGGGGAGGTTGAGGGATCGGGCCAAAAAGTCGATAAGTTCCCGGTTGGCTGAGCCTTTTTCCGGCGGGGCCGCCAGCCGGACCTTGAGGCGGTCGCCGTACAGGCCCACCACCTGGGTACGCTGGGCCCCAGGCACCACCGTCAAGCGTAGCAGGTATCCCTGAGCCGTAGGCAGAAAAAAAGGGGTCATGGGGCGGAGGCAGCCGCCCTTAGCCGATCCGCCGCGCCAGGTCAACCAACGTGGCAACCAGGAAACGCTGCAAGAAAACGATGCCCAGCAGGACCAGCAACGGGGAGAGGTCCAGACCGCCGAAGACCACGGGCACCCGGCTCCGGACCCACCCCAGGACCGGTTCGGTGACTTTGTACAAAAACTGGACAATGGGATTAAACGGGTCGGGGTTGACCCAGGTCAGGAGAGCCCGGGCGATGATCAGCCACATGTAGATAGTCAGGGCGAGATCCAAAACGTAGGCCAGAGCTGCAATCAGGTTTCCAAGGGCGAACATTTTTCAGGTCTCCGCGGCGCTAAGTATTTGGTATATATAGACCCGGGACTGAGCCCTTGTCAAGCCCGCCTCCGGGGTCACCGCCACCCAGGCCGCCCCCTGCCGTCCGGCCCGGCCCATTGCATAAGCTGTGGTCTTTTCTTATCATAAAAGGTAAAGGTGTAACGCCGGTTGCGAGCCGGGCATCTGATTCTCGGCAAGAATATCTCATCCTGGACCAGAGACAAGCGTGATTCTGACCATGCCCCAGCTTAGGCGGAAGCCGAAATGAACCCGGTGCGGTTTTCCACCTTTGCGGCCCTGCGCCACCGCAATTTTCGGCTGTTTTACTCCGGCCAGACGGTCTCCCTCACCGGCTCCTGGATGCAGTCCGTGGCCTTCGGTTGGCTGGTCCTGCTGCTCACCAACTCCGCCTTCTACCTGGGCCTGGTGGGGGCGCTCCAGACCCTGCCGGTGCTCCTCTTTTCTTTCTATGGCGGGGTGGTAGCCGACCATACCTCCAAGCTCCGGCTGCTCTTCATCACCCAGGCCGTGCTCATGCTCCTGGCCCTGGTCCTGGGGGTACTGGTGGAAGTAGACGTGATCCAGGTCTGGATGCTCTGCGCCCTGGTCTTTCTGTCGGGCACGGCCATGGCGTTTGACATCCCGGTGCGCCAGGCCTTCATCGTCGACCTGGTGGGCAAGCCGGACCTGCCCAACGCCATCGCCCTCAACTCCACCCTGTTCAACGCCACCCGGGTGATAGGACCGGCGGTGGGGGGCGTGATCATCGGCGCGGTGGGCATAGCCAACTGCTTTTTCCTCAACTCCGCCAGTTTCCTGGCCATACTCCTGGCCCTGGGGCTCATCAAGCTGCCTCCGAACCAGGCCGTGCCCTGGAAACCCTTTCTCCGGGCCTGGCGGGAACTATTTGATCATTTACTTGATCGTCGGGAGCTGAGGCTTATCCTGGTGCTCATGAGCACGGTGGCGATTTTCGCCATGCCCTATTATGTGCTTTTGCCCATCCTGGCCCGGGACACCCTGGGGGTGGGTCCCCGGGGCTTCGGGCTGCTCATGGGTATGAGCGGTCTGGGGGCCTTTGCCGGGGGCCTCACCCTGGCCCGGCGGCTGACGCGCCGCCCGCCCATGCCCTCGTTTCTGGCCGGCATGGGCCTGTTCCTCCTGGGCCTGATGGGCCTGGGGCTCTGCCGCAACTATTACGCCGCCCTGGGCTTTATGGCGCTGGCCGGGTTCGGCCTGGTGACCCAGCTGTCCACCGGCAACAGCCTGCTGCAACTCAACGTGCCGGACGAACTGCGCGGCCGCCTCATGAGCCTGTTCGGGCTCATCGTCATGGGCTTCGCCCCGGTGGGGAGTATTTTGTACGGGGTCACAGCCCACTACGTGGGGCCGGGCCCGTCCATCACCGGGGGGGCCGTGATCGCCTTCGTGGTGGCCGGGTTCGTGCTCCTGAAAAACCCGGACCTGCGCCATTTCGGCTACACGGCGCCGGAGCCGCCGGCCTCCGGCCCCATTCCGCCGGCCATTACGCGGTTTAGCGGCTAATTTTTGAGCTTTTTACGGGTTTAGGTGGCCTGGCCGGTGCCCCTGCCGCCGAAAAAAGCGGTATCAGGTCAACTAAGTTATTGATTTTGCCATATTGTTGCCATTACCGGGGCTTGCCCCAACGTTGACTAACGAACGGCAACCTTACCTCAAACCTCCCATGACGATAGGCCTCGCATATCAAAACTCGCGGATATTTTTAGATAGTTATGATGATGGTAAATTAATACTTCTTCTTGCTTCTTTCTCGGGCCGGGGAACTTTATTTTAAAGCCAGCCTTGGTTATAATCCTGGCAATCAGAGAGATACGGGTAAGTGGGTGGCAGTACCCGGGGAGCCGGGGACATTCCGCTGCACCTTTCCAATGGATGGCTCAATGCGGGTTCTCTTAATTAACAGCAATCTGAAGGATGACATTTTAGCCGCACCGCCCATCGGCCTGTGTTATGTGGCCAGCGCGGCTGAGGTAGCCGGTCATGAGGTGAGAGTTCTTGATCTCTGCTTTAAGCGGCACATCGAACAGGAACTGGAACAAGCCATCATCGGCTTCTCGCCGCAGGTAATCGGCGTCTCATTGCGGAATCTCGACAATGCCAACATGCTCCGCCCGATTTCTTACCTCCCGTCGGCGCTCCAGATTGTTCAACAGATCCGCGCCTTAACCGCCGCGCCCCTAGTGCTGGGAGGCTCTGGAGCCAGTCTTGACCCCCAAGGGGTCTTGGAATTTCTGCACGGGGATTACCTGATCGTATCCGAGGGGGAAAAGAGTTTTGTGGCCCTCCTTGAAGCCCTGAACCGGGGTGAATCTCCGGCCGATATCCCGGGAGTGGCCATGTGGCGCCAGGGGAAGTTCCACCTGACCCCGCCCCAATTAACCTCCTTCCCCTCGGGGAATCCACGCCTGGCGAAATGGGTCGACCTTACCCCTTATGAAAAGATGGGGGTAAGTTATACCGTTCAAACCAAGCGGGGCTGTAGGATGCGGTGCATCTATTGCACCTATAATCAGGTACTGGAAGGCAACCGTCTCCGGTTACGTTCTCCGTCGGAGGTAGTGGATGAGATAGAGGATGCGCTGTATCGATTCAAGCCCGAAACCTTTGAAATCGTGGACTCCGTCTTTAATGACCCCATGGGCCATTGCCAGGAAATTTTAGAAGAAATCATCCGGCGACCCTGGAAAGCCCGGTTTACCACTATGGGCGTAAGCCCCAAAAATCTGGATGGCAAATTTCTTCACCTCATGCAACGGGCCGGGTTTACCTCTTTTATGATCTCCCCCGAATCGGCCTCTGAGACCATGCTGACAAGTTATCAGAAGGGCTTCGGGGTGGAGGATCTGCGTCGGGCGGCCGAGGCTATCAACCGGTTTTCTTTCCCGGTGCTGTGGAATTTTCTCATCGGCGGCCCGGGTGAGACCAACCGGACCCTTCAGGAAACTTTAGAATTCATTGAGCAGTATTTGGTCCGGAAGAAAGGACCGCCTTACAACCTGGCCAATATTTTTTTAGGGGTGAGAATCTATCCCGGCACGAAGCTCTGGCAAATAGCCCTGAATGAGGGCTTCGTTCACGACCAATGCAGCCCACTCAGGCCTCTGTGGTATCTGTCCCGGGAACTTGACCTGGATGTGACGATCCGTCAGTTGCAGCAAGCTGCCTGCCGCTGGCCCGAGATTGCCTTAGGGGGTATGGAAAAGTATCTGCCGCTCACCAAGATATTCGGGGTCGTCGGGAAAGTTTTCCCCTTCCCCAAGCCCTACTGGCAACACTTGCTCTGGGTCAATAATTTGCTCATCAAGTTAGGGGTGCGCTCCCTGTTCCAGGCCGGCGGCGTTCCGGCCCAGCTGCGTGAGTACTTGAAACTCCAGGGTAATATACCAATCTCGGGCCGGTAGCAGATTAAAAAAAACCGATCATGACGCCCAGCCCGGAAAGCTCGGTCTTCCCTGGCCTCGCCGATAGCTCGTTGGCTCGGCTGAAAATATCGTTGGCTGCCCTTCAGGCTCGGTTTTGATTAAAAAAATTGATATTTGATCCGCTAATCTTCGCGGTTTGCAGGGTGAGAAATTGGGCTTGAAAGCCCTAGGGTCGTTTTGGGGGCCGAATCAGGCCGTTGGCGCCCCCCACGCCGCCAACCGCGAGGTTGATGCTCTCCCAAAAACCCTTGTCAAGCCTCGATAGTTCTGTTATAAAGAATGGATTTGAAAAATTCTCACGCGCGGGTTTAGGGCGGGCTGGTGCCGACCACTGGAGGTCGGTGGCCCCGCCGACGCCGGCGCGGCGGACCAACCAGGAGGCAGTAATCATGTCGTATGTTACCATGAAGGAATTGCTGGAGGCCGGGGTCCACTTCGGCCACCAGACCCGCCGCTGGAACCCCAAGATGGGGCCTTACATCTTCGGGGCCAGAAACGGCATCCACATCATCGACCTGCAAAAGACCGTCCAGTTCTTTAAAACCGCCTACAATTACGTGGTGGACACGGTGGCCAACGGCGGCATCGTCTTGTTCGTGGGCACCAAGAAGCAGGCCCAGGACGCCATCGCCGAAGAGGCCAAGCGCTGCGGCATGTTCTACGTCAACCACCGGTGGCTGGGAGGCATGCTCACCAACTACCAGACCATCAGCCGCTCCATCAAGCGCCTCAAGGAGTTTGAGGCCATGAAGGAAGACGACACCCTCAAGCGCTTTCCCAAAAAAGAAATTTTGATGATGGAAAAGAAGGCCGCCAAGCTGGAACGCTCCCTGGGCGGCATTAAGAATATGGGCCGCCTGCCGGACATCGTATACATCGTCGACCCCCGGAAGGAAGACATCGCGGTGGCCGAAGGTCAGAAGACCGGCATATCGCTTCTGGCCATCGTGGACAGCAACTGCGACCCCACGGAAATCACGTATCCCATCCCGGGCAATGACGACGCCATTCGCGCCATTCGCCTGCTCACCTCCCGGGTAGCTGACGCGGTGTTGGACGGCAAGAAACTGGCCGAAGAACGGCGCCAGGCCATCACCGACAAGGAAATGGCCGAGGCCGAGGTGGAAGCCGCGGCTGAGGCCGCGGCTGAGATGACGCCGGCGGTGGAGACCCCAGCCCCGGAAGCGGTGGCGGTGGCGGTGGCTGAACCCGAAGCTTGATGGGTAGTCCCGGCAGTGAATAAGCTTTAAAGGGTTCTTTGTTGACTTAAGACACCACAAACGCTAGGGGCGGTGAGCGCACCGCCCCTACTTGGCCTTGTGGGCTTAGGTCAATGGGAACCCTCTATTATAAGGAGGCAGAAGTTGGAAATTACGGCTGAACTGGTAAAAACCCTGCGGAACAAGACCGACGCCGGGATGATGGATTGCAAGAAAGCCCTGAAAGAAACCGACGGCGACCTGGAGGCGGCGGTGGCCTACCTGCGCCAGAAGGGCCTGGCCGTGGCCAGCAAACGCGCCGACCGGACCACCGCCGAAGGCATGGTCTGGGCCTCCATCGCCCCGGACCAGAAGTCCGGCCTCCTGCTGGAGGTCAACTGCGAAACCGATTTTGTGGCCAAGACCCCGGCCTTTGTGGAGTTAGGCTCCAGGCTGACGGAGCATTTGGCCGCGGTGGCCTTAGAGAGTGTGGAAGAACTGCTGACCCAGCCCTGCCCGCATCAGGCCGGCCTCACGGTGAGCGATTATCTCAATGAAGTGATCGCCAAGACCGGCGAGGCCATCCGCATCCGGCATTTCGCCCGCTTTCAGGGCGATTTGGTCACCGCATACATCCACCACGGCGGCAAGATCGGGGTCATGCTGGAGTTAAGCGGCGGCGGTACCGCGCCCGAGGCCCTGGCGGCGGCCAAAGACCTGGCCATGCAGGTAGCCGCCACATCGCCAGTGGCCGTGGGCCGGGAGGAGATTTCGCCGGAGCTCATCGCCAAGGAAAAGGCTATCTACGAGGCGGCGGCCAAAGAGAGCGGCAAGCCGGACAAGATCATCGAGAAGATGGTTGTCGGCCGCCTGGAGAAATTTTTTAAGGAGGTCTGCCTGGTGGAACAACCCTTCGTGAAGAACTCCGACCTTACCGTGACCCAATTCCTCAAGGAAGTGGGCGCCTCTTTGGGGGGCAAGGACCTCAAAGTCAAGCGGTTCACCCGCTTCCAGGTAGGAGCCTGAGCGCCGGCCCCATGGCATCGGCGCCCCTCAAATATCGCCGCATCCTCCTCAAGGTGAGCGGCGAAAGCCTGGCCGGGGAGAAGAAATTCGGCCTGGACACCGCCACCCTGAGAGCCATCGCCCGGGAAATCAAGGACGTAGCCGACCTGAAGGTGGAAATCGGCATCGTGGTGGGCGGCGGCAACATCTTCCGGGGCCTGGAAGCCAGCGCCCAGGGGATTGACCGGGCCGTGGCCGACAACATGGGCATGCTGGCCACCGTGGTCAACGCCCTGGCCCTCCAGGACGCCCTGGAGAAAGCCGGGGTGCCCACCCGGGTCATGAGCGCCATTACCATGAACGAGGTAGCGGAGCCCTATATCCGCCGCCGGGCCATGCGCCATCTGGAAAAGGGCCGGATCGTGGTCTTCGGCGCCGGCACCGGCAGCCCCTACTTCACCACGGATACCGCTGCGGCCCTTAGGGCCACCGAGATCGGGGCCGTGGCCATCCTCAAAGGCACCAGGGTAGCGGGTATCTACGACCGGGACCCGGAAAAAGACGGCCAGGCCGTCCTGCTCCCCCGCCTTACCTATTTCGAGGTCCTGGAAAAATCTCTCCGGGTCATGGACAGTACCGCCATCACCATGGCCATGGAACAGCATATCCCCATCATCGTCTTCAAAATGCTGGAGCCGGGAAATATGAAAAGAGTGGTGCTCGGAGAAGCAGTGGGTACCATCGTGGAGACGCACGGCGATGAAAGATGAGGTTCTCAACGAAACCAGACGCAAGATGGACAAGGTCCTGGAGGCCATGGCCCGGGACCTCTCCCGGGTGCGCACCGGGCGAGCTTCGGTAGCCCTGCTGGAAGGGATCAAGGTGGAATGTTACGGCACGAGCATGCCCCTGGACCAGGTGTCTTCCCTGGCGGCGCCGGAGAGCCGGCTGCTCACCATCCAACCCTGGGACTCCTCCGTGCTGGGGGATATCGAAAAGGCCATCCTCAAATCCGACTTGGGGCTAAATCCGGTCAACGACGGCAAGATCATCCGCTTGCCCATTCCGGCCCTCACCACCGAACGCCGGAAGGATCTGGTGAAGATGGTGAAAAAGATGGAGGAAGAGGCCAAGGTGGCCTTGCGCAACGTCCGCCGGGAAGCTAACGAAGATTTCAAAGAGATGAAGAAAGAGAAGATTCTGGCCGAAGACGACGCCCACCGGGGCCAGGATGAAGTCCAGAAGATCACGGATGAATACACCAAGAAAGCGGAAGTCCAGGCAGGGGAAAAAGAAAAGGAGATCATGTCCTTTTGAGGGGCCGGAAGACCGCCTTGACTGACGATTCCATGGCTCTGGACCCCCAAAAAATTCCCCGTCACGTCGCCATCATCATGGACGGCAATGGCCGCTGGGCCCAACGCCGGGGCTGGTTTCGCGTCCGGGGTCACGTAGCCGGCATGGAGTCGGTCCGGGTGGTGACTCGCCTGGCCCGCCGCCTGGGCATCTCCTACCTCACCCTGTTTGCCTTCTCCGAAGAAAACTGGCAGCGCCCCGCCATGGAAATCAGGGTCTTGATGGCCCTGATGCGGAGTTATCTGCGCCGGGAACTGGAGGAGATGCAGGATAACCAGATTGCCCTCAAGGCCATCGGGAATCTATCGCAGTTGCCCGAGCGGGTGCGGCGGGAACTGGAAGAGACTATCGCCGCCACCTCCAAAGGCGACCGCATGGACCTGACCCTGGCCCTGAGTTACGGCGGGCGCAACGAAATCGTCCAGGCGGTGCAAAGCCTGGCCCGGGAGGTGGCGGCGGGACGCCTGGCGCCCGAAGACATCGACGCTGCCCGGTTTGCCCGCTGCCTCTATACCGCCGACATGCCCGACCCCGATCTCATCATCCGCACCAGCGGCGAGTACCGCCTGAGCAACTTTCTGCTCTGGCAGTCAGCCTACACCGAACTCTACGTCACCGAAACCCTGTGGCCCGACTTCCGGGAAGACGAATTCCGCCAGGCCCTGGAAACCTACCAGCAGCGCCAACGCCGCTTCGGCCTGACCCAGGAACAGATCGAGGCCCTGAACGGCTCGGAGCCGCGGGACTGATGATTGACTTGAGGGGAGGGCCGGGGGACTTTTTCGTATTTCCGTAAAGGTCCCCCGCCCTCCCCTCAAACCCCCCTCCCCATCCCCCCTGTAATATTAAGAAATTGTAGGGTGCGCACCGCGCACCATATCCACAGTAGGGTGGGCGCCCGCTGCTGGTGCGTAAAACGCACCCTACGGCGTTGTTTTGGCCCTGGTGGCACAGGCTTTCCAGCCTGTGCGCCCGTACCATCAAGATGCCGGTGCCACCAATCATGTAGGGTGCGTTTTACGCACCATGAAATGAACTTTGCGTAACAGAAAAATATCGGGTGGGCATTGCCCACCTTATTTTTTTGTGCATATACTGCCAAGGGTATTATTCGCGGCAAACCGGCTCGCAACGTCGACCAGGGAGAAGAGCCATGCGGTCACGATTGGCGGTTTTTTGTAAGTTTGGGCTTCTGGTCCTGACCCTGTGTGCAACTTTGCCGCAATTGGCCCTGGCGCTCACCGCCAGCCAGGTTTACGAGCAGGTGAAAGATTCGGTGGTGGTGGTCAAGGCCTACAACCATAAGGGTGAACCGGTGGGTCTCGGCAGCGGGGTCAGGCTGCCGTCCGGCGACGTCATCACCAACTACCATGTGGTCAAGGCGGGGGTGCGGTACACGGTGGGCCGGGGCAAGCAAGGCGTGCCGGCCACCGTGAAAGCGGGCGACCCCGACAAGGACCTCTGTCTGCTCACCGCCCCCGGGCTGACGGCCAAACCGGCCCGCCTGGGCAGAGCGGCCAGGCTCAAGGTGGGGGAACCGGTCTATGCCGTGGGCGCGCCCCAGGGGTTGGAACTGTCCCTGTCCGAAGGGATTGTTTCCCAACTGCGCGGCGGCCCGCCGCCTCTCATCCAGACCACGGTGGCCATTTCGCCGGGCTCCAGCGGCGGCGGCCTGTTCAACGCCGAAGCGGAACTGGTGGGCATTACCACCTTCTACCTGAAGGAAGGCCAAAGCCTGAACTTCGCCCTGCCGGTGGAGTGGATCGCCGAGGTCGCCGGGGGGGAAATTCGGGAGCGCCCCAGAGTTGAAGCGCCTGCCGCTCCGGCGCCGGGCGCGGGCCCGCAAGCGGGCTGGGATGACCGGGCAGTGGCGTTGGAAAAAGCGCGGGATTGGCCGGGTCTGCTGGCCCATAGCCGCCGATGGACCCAGGCCGAGCCGGGCGACCCTTCCGCCTGGTTCAGCCTCGGCGTTGTATACGGAAAACTGAGCCGTCACCGCGAGGCCATCGAAGCATACCGGGAGGGCCTGCGCCTCAAGCCGGATGATGCCTTTGCCTGGAATAACCTCGGCGATGCATACGCGAATATGGGGCGTCTTCATGAGGCCATTACAGCTTACTGGGGGTCCCTGCGCCTTAAGCCTGATTATGTCAATGCCTGGTGCAACCTCGCCCTTGCCTTGGCCCTATCAGGCAACCGCAGCGCGGCCCTGGGAGCGGTTAAGGAGTTGCGGCGCTATGATCCGCAGCAAGCGGAAAAACTTTTCAACCTTATCATGAAGAAGCCTTGAGGCCAGCGGCAAAATCCCAGGGTTGACCCCTGGCCCCATTGCGGGGAGATCACCAGCGCGGGCCACGGCCCTTTTCCCTGGAAAAATTCATTAGTGGCACAGGCTTCAAGCCTGTGAACAGGCCTTGATTAACCACAGAATTGACCACAGGCTGGAAGCCTGTGCCACTAATGTTGGGATTCAAAAATTGTCTGGTTTAAAACGAACCATAACTTGAATACCGGGTGTCTTAAGTCCCCCTTTTTTAAAGGGGGATTAGGGGGATTATTAGGCACTTATTTAATCCCCCCTTACCCCCCTTGAGAAAAGGGGGGAGAAAAAACGTTGGAAATGGCGGGTGCGCGGTGAGCACCATTTTGGATGTCCGTAGGGGCGGTTCGCGAACCGCCCCTACAATTCCTACCCGTCCACCGTTATGGTAAGGGCGCACCTCAGTGTGCCCCCCTGACTGTGAGGGCGGACACATGGGTCCGCCCCTACTTCCCCTCCCCTTCCCCCGCCAGCCATTTCTGCAAATCCTCCGCCACCTTGTGATTAAACCCCGGCAAGGCCGCGAGTTCTTCTGCGGTGGCGGCCTTGATGGCCTCCAGGTTGGGAAAGTGTTCCAGGAGGCGCCGCTTACGCACTGGCCCGATGCCCGGGGCCTGATCCAGGGTTGAGGTCAGCAGTTCTTTTCTGGCCCGCTTCCGGTGGTAGGTGATGGCGAAGCGGTGGGTTTCGTCCCGGAGCCTCAGGAGCAGGAGCCAGCCCGGGGCGTTGGCCGGGGGCAGGAGCGGGTTTTTGCGCCCCGGCAGAAAGAGGCGGTCTCGTACGAAGCGGCCGCCTGCCTCCTTCGCCTTGGCCAGGCCCACCACCGGGATTTTTGTCAGGGCCAACTCCTTGAGGGTCTGGAGGACCACGTTGAGCTGACCCCGGCCGCCGTCCACCACCAGGAGGTCTGGTAGATCCTGCCCCGCCTTACCGTAGTGCCGCCTGACCACCTCCCGGAGCATGGCGTAGTCGTCGACGCCCGCCACCTCCCTGATCTTGAAGCGGCGGTAGCGGGATTTATCCGGCACCCCGTCGCTGAAGGCCGTCAGCGCCCCCACGGATTGCCCCCCCTGGAGGGTGGAGATGTCCAGGCACTCCAGCCGGGCGGGGAGGTTGGGCAGTTTCAGGCGGGCTTGCAGGTCGCCCAGGGCGGCGGCGGGGTCAGCGGGAGTGCGGCGGCGCCTGAGGGCGTCCCGGGCATTTTCCGCCGCGAGAGCGAGCAGCCGGGCCCGGTCACCTCCCGGAGTCACCAGCAGGGCCACTTTGGCGCCCTTCTCGTCGGTGAACAAGGCCTCCAGGAGCCGGCGGTCCGGGACCTCGGCGGGCAGCAGCAGTTCGTCGGGCAGCGGCCGGCCCTCGGTGTAGTACAGCTTGAGAAACGCCCCTAAGAGATCGCCGTCGACAGGCAGTTCCCTGACAAAAAATTCCCGGCTGCCGGTGACCAGACCGGCCCGCACCAGGAGCACCGTAATCAGGGCCTGGCCCGCATCGTTCGCCAGGCCCAGGACGTCCTGGTCGCGGAAATTGGGCCGGGCCATGTCCTGGCGTTCCAGGGTGGCGGTGATGGCCTTGACCCGATCCCGGAGGATGGCGGCCCGCTCGAAATCCAGGTCCGCCGCGGCCTGGGCCATCTGCGCCTTGAGCCGTTTGAGGAGATTGCCGCCTTTGCCTTTGAGAAACAGCACGGCTTCGGCCACCGCCTGGCGGTAAGCGGCCTCGGTAACCAGCCCGGCGCAGGGCCCCAGGCAGTGAAATAGCTGGTACTCCAGGCAGGGGCGGGAGCGGGTCGCCAGGCGCCGCTCCTTGCAGGTGCGCACCCCAAAGGCCTGTTTCATGACCTTCAGGGTCTCCCGGGCCATGCCGCCGGAGGCGTAGGGGCCGAAATAGAGGGCCCCGTCCGGATTAAACCGCCGCACGAACCGGAGGGCCGGGAAGTCTTCCTTCAGGTCCAGGCGGAGGCAGAGATAATTTTTGTCATCCCGGAGCATGACGTTGTACCGGGGCCGGTGCTCCTTGATGAGGTTGCGCTCCAGGATAAGGGCTTCCCGGCCCGTGGCGGTGAGGATCACGTCCACCTGGGCCATTTTCTTGAGCATCAGGGCGGTCTTAGGGTCGTGCTTCTCGGGGGTCTTGAGGTAGGAGGCCAGGCGGTGCTTCAGATTCACCGCTTTGCCGATATAGAGCACCTTGCCGCCGGGGTCCTTAAACAGATAGACGCCGCTGCCCGTGGGGATGCGGGGCAGGGCCGCGGCCAGGGCCGGATAAGGCGATGCACGCTTTACATCGGGGGCAGACATCTTATCTTTAGAATAACAGCCAGCCTGGCGCTGTCAAGGCAGGTGAGTTCAGCCTTAACCGCCGGACCCCAAGGGGCGGCAACGTTGTCGTGGACCGGGTTTTTCAGGCTCGTTCTTATACCGAATGAAGCGCGCAATGGACAATTTTTGTAGGGGGGGACCTGCGTGTCCCCCCTGAGGGCGCACACACAGGTGCGCCCCTACGCTGCGTCGGTATATTTTTGACCGCAACTCGGTGTTAAGCGGTGATTCATATCCCGATGCAACACCCGCAGCAAGGTAAAGTTGGAGGGGCGGGACTCCGTGCCCGATGCAACCATAAAATAATGGTGCGTAGAACGCACCCTACGTTGAGAAGGAGAAGAATTATGAATTTACCCCAAAAAACCCTGGGGCGCACCGGGCACTCCGCCACCAGGTTGGGCCTGGGAGGCGAAGGCGTGCTGCGGACCTTCGACCACGACCGCCAGGCCCAGGCCGTCATTGAGGCGGCCCTGGCGGCGGGCATCAATTATTTTGAGACCGCCCGGGCCTACTCCGGGAGCGAATCCTACCTGGGCCGCGGCCTCAAAGGCCACCGGGACCAGATCTTCCTCACCAGCAAATCCCACGGACGCACCTTTAAGGAAGCCATGGCCCACCTCAGCATCACGCTGAAGAATCTCGATGCGGATTACCTGGACCTGTGGCAGGTGCACGATCTCCGGACCATGGACGAAGTCGAGGCCCTGGGCGCCCCCGGCGGGGCGCTGGAGGCCTTCCACCATGCCCGGGACCGGGGCTGGGTGCGGTTCATCGGCGTCACCGGCCACCACGACCCGGAAGTCCTGCGCCGGGCCCTGACACTCTACGAGTTTGACACCGTGCTCCTGCCGGTGAACCCGGCAGAGCCGCAGCAGGCCAGTTTTCTGCCCCTGGCCCGGGAGGCCATGGCCAAGGGCATGGGGGTCATCGCCATGAAAACCCTGTGCCGGGGACAGCTGCCGCAGATGGCGGAAGAACCCGGCCAGCTCGTCAGGGAGTTGCTGGCCTATGCCCTGAGCCAGTCCGTCACCCTGGCGGTGGTGGGGGCGGACTCCCCCAAGCAGGTGGAGCAACTGGCCGCGGCGGTGCGGGATTTCGTGCCCATGACCCCGGAGGAGGCGCACCGCCTGGAAGAGGCGGTGGCTCCCTATGCCCGGCAGTTGATGTACTATAAGCCGTAGTTGTGGCTATTTCTGCTTGGCTTCCAGCCTCGTGCCCACGTACCAGTCGATCTGGCGGCAGATGCCCTTGATGACCTGGGCCTCCCGGGCCCGGAGGCCGTGGCGGGAGAAGAGCCGGCGGACGTTGAACATCCAGTGCTCCGGGTTCTGATGGCTGATGAAGTTGATCTTGACCAGGGTCTCCTGGAGCATGGCGTACATGGATTCCAGCTCCCGGGAGTTGGCCAGGCGGGGGGTGGGGTGCGGTTTGGCGCTCTTGGCGGTAAAGAGCTCATAGGCCATGACCATGACCGCCTGGGCCAGGTTGAGGGAGGAGCACTCCCCGGTGGGGATGGTGACCAGGGCGTGGCAGAAGGGCAACTCGTCGTTGGTGAGGCCCCAGTTTTCCGGCCCGAAGAGCAGGGCAACGTCGTTGACCGCGGTAATATCCACCAGGCGGGCGGCTATCTCCCGGGGAGATTCATAGTCATTGCGGACGCCTCCCAGCCGGGCGGTGGTACCGACGATATACTGAAAAGGCTTGAGGGCCTGGGCCAGATCGTCGTGGACCTCCATCCGGTCCAGGAGTCTTTCCGCCGGGCCGGTGGCCATCATGGCCATGCGGTCCCGGTCCAGGTCCAGGGGCGCAACCGCCACCAGGCGGTTGATCCCCATGTTGCAGGCGGCCCGGGCCACCGCGCCGATGTTCTCGGCCAGCCGGGGCTTAAAGAGGACGATGGCCACCCGCTCCAGGCACACCCGGGCCGACCCCTCCACCCTGTCGCGTTTCTCCTGCATGGTCTAACTTTAGCATATCCGCTGATTCCGGCCAACCGTAGGCAGTGCTCGGAAAAAGCGACTTATAGCAAATACCAAAAGCTTTTGCCGTTATGGGACATTCTCCAAGAACCTAAATCCCCCCTAACCCCCCTTGAGAAAAGGGGGAAACTATAAGGAATAGCTGTTAAAGTCCCCCTTTGGAAAAGGGGGATTTAGGGGCAATACTGTTCACTTAAGCTTTGGCATATTTCGATAGGTCGCTGGGGTGAGGGGGAAGTAATCACTTTCTCCCTGTCGTTAATAAATGCGTTCCCGGCCCGGATTTTTTGACAGCTCCGGTGCTAAGTGAACAGTATTTGATTTAGGGGGATTTAAGAGCCATTAATGAGAAGCAACTCTTCGCAATCGCTATAACCCTGCGCCTCAACCGCGGCCCTCAAGTAACCGGCATCTTCTGGCCATCGCCGGCCAATTGGGTTACTATGAAGAATAAGGCCTTCAGGCCGGCAGAGATACACCGGCCGCGGCAGGAAGGAGAAGACGATGCCCAGGTCATGGAGCCTTGCGCTCATCTTTGGGCTCATCCTAACGGTGGGCTGCGTTCCGGCGATCGAAACCAGCCTGCAACAGGAGGCCGGCCCCCGGGTGGGTTTTGCGGAACTATCGGCGCGACCGGATAGGTATAAGGGCCGGCTGACGATCCTGGGGGGCGAGGTCATGAGCGTGACGCCCTGGGAGAATGGCAGCCTGCTGACGGTGGACCAGCGGCAACTGGACGACCGGTTCTACCCGGTGGGCGCCGCCTCCGGAGGTACCTTTCTGGTGGAGAGCGACCAGTGGCTGAACTCCAATAAGTATGTCCCCAAGAGCAAGGTGGTGGTGGCCGGGGTAGTGGTGGGCCGGAAGGACGGCTGGCTGCTCTTGAAGGCCCGGCAGGTCACTTTTCTGGAGCCCCCCTACTGGGAAAAATTCTCCTATCCCGTGCCTCGGGAGTGGTATCCTCCCGAGTTGGAATACTGGTACACGCCGCCCTACTTTGACCCCTACCGCGGCGGCCGCTTATAGAGAGGCGCACATGCAGATTGAGCGTTACGAATTCGGGCGCATCGTGATTAACGGGCAGACTTTCACCAGCGACCTCCTGATCTGGCCGGACCGGATTAAGAGCGACTGGTGGCGGCAAGAGGCCCATCTGCTGCAACTGGACGACGTGGCCGAGGCCCTGGCCGCCAACCCCCAGGTGCTGGTGGTGGGCCAGGGCGAGCCCGGAAAAATGCAGGTGGACCCGGCCCTGGCGGCATATCTGAAGGACCGGGGGGTGGAGTTGCTGGCCCACCCCACCCGGGAGGCCTGCCGGGTCATCAACGACTTGAGCGGGGCGCGGCGCCTGGCGGCGGCGTTGCACCTCACCTGCTGAGGGGCGCAGTCCACAAATCGTCCGGTATAAAACCAGCCATAGCTTGGAGGCCGGGTAGTTTAAGTCCCCCTGGAGGAAAGGTGGGAGAAGACCCCAAACTTTACTTGCCGAATTAATTGCGCAAGGTCACCTTAGATCGGATCGAGGCTTATAATGCCGGTTGATTTTGAGATTATCGATTGCCACCTCCACACCGGGGTGCAGCACGTGAATTGGGGTTGGGACCGCATCCGGCCGCTGCTGCTGGCATCAGGCATCAGCGGGGCGGCGCTGATTGCGCCGGTGGAGGACATTTACGACCGCTACGACCCCGGTTTTACCGACACGCCCGCCTGGCAGACCTGCCGCCGCCGGGCTCACCAGTATCTCCTGGACCTCAAGGACCCGGAGATCACTACGTACCCTTACTTTTTCGTGTGGA
The DNA here is from genome assembly GCA_030655955.1 of Deltaproteobacteria bacterium. Taxonomy (GTDB): domain Bacteria; phylum Desulfobacterota; class Desulfobaccia; order Desulfobaccales; family 0-14-0-80-60-11; genus 0-14-0-80-60-11. The sequence continues at coordinate 739 of JAUSOZ010000040.1, read as the reverse complement.
ACGACTTCGCTTGGGAAGACCTGGGTCCGGAGTACGTGGCCATCAAATGGCACCGGCACCCTGATGAACCCGAATACCGCTACGGCGACCCCCGCTGCCGGGAGTTTTTGCAGGTGGTGCGGGAGCGGCAGCTGCCCATCCTCCTGGAAGAGTCGCTGGAAAACACCCGGTTCTTTCTGGAAGAACTGGCTCCGGACCTGCCGGTGATCATCCCCCACCTGGGGGGGTTAAGCGGCGGCTACGTGGCCCTGGACCGGGCCGGGGTGTGGCGCCGCCCGCAGGTCTATGCCGACACCGGCGTAGCGGCGCTACCGGAGATCAAGGACTTCATCCGGCGCTTCGGCACCGATCGTCTGCTGTTCGGCAGCGACTACCCCTTCGGCACCCCCGCGGCCGAGTTAGACAAAATCCTCAGCCTCAACCTGCCTGAGGCCCAGACCCGGGCCATCCTGGGGGACAACTTTCGTCGCCTGTGCCGGTTGGGATAACCAGCCACGGTCAAACCTCGACCGGGCCATATCTTAGGGGAAATGCAGCAGGAGTGAGTCGATTCTGTGCCGGCCTTAGTACAGGATTTCATAAATAAGGTCACGTCGTATATCGCCCCCCTAACCCCAACCCTCTCCCCCCGAAGCGGGGGGAGAGGGGGGAGGTTAGGGCGCCGGGTTTTTTATGATGACAGAGCCTCAAATCGGTCGCTTCTTTTCCCCTCTCCCCCAATGGGGGAGAGGGTCAGGGT
>JAUSOZ010000035.1 GCA_030655955.1 Deltaproteobacteria bacterium | reverse complement strand
CGGAATGTGTCAATGATTTTGAGACACCCTGGACCAGAAATTACTGTAGCAAGTGTTCGGTCTGAACCTCCTTTGGGGGTGGATTGATCCAGACGGCCTCGGGCAGCGGCAGGGCGACTGGCGGTTTACGGACAAAGCGCTCCGGGTGCGCGGCGTAAGCGGCGTTCAGAACCTCTTGGCGGGCGACAATCACTGCCTCGGCGCGGCCGTAATGGACCATCTCCGGGGTCAGCAAGGCGATGCCCTGGTGGCGATGTTCGGTGTTATACCAGGGGAAAAACTGACGGCAAAACACCCGGCTGTCCTGGAGGGAGCCAAAACGAGCCGGGAACTCCGGACGGTATTTCAGGGTCTTGAACTGGCTCTCTGAAAAAGGGTTGTCATTGGAGACATGGGGGCGGCTGTGGGTTTTGGTCACGCCCAGATCCGCCAGCAGAAAGGCCACTGCTTTGGATTTCATGGACGGTCCCCGGTCGGCATGGATGGTGAGTTGCTCGGGGATGATGCCCTGTTTCTCACAAGTGGCTGAGAGCAGCCGTTTAGCCAGGGAGGCGCTTTCCTGGGGCGCCACCATCCAACCCACCACGTAGCGGCTGTAGATGTCCAGGATGACATACAGGTAAAAATAGGTCCATTTGGCCGGCCCCAAGAGCTTGGTGATGTCCCAGGACCAGACCTGATTGGGGCCCGTGGCCAACAACTCGGGCTTTTGGTAATGTGGGTGGCGGATCTGGTTCCGCCGTTCTTTGATCTCGCCTTCCTGGGCCAGTAGGCGATACATGGTGCTGGGTGAGCACAGATAGGCGCCCTCATCCAGGAGGGTGGCATAGACCGCTCGTGGGGCCTGGTCAATGAAGCGCTCACTGTGGAGAGTATCCAGTGCCTCCTGGCGTTCCTCGATTTTCAAGGCCCGTGGCGGCTGAGGTCGAGAGACTATCCGTTCATCCGGCCGAGGGTGGCGCCGGCGATAGAAAGTGGCCCGACCCAGGCCCAGGACCTCACAGGTGGGAGCAATTCCCAGTTCGGGAGCTATCTCAGTGGCCGCGGCCATCAGTCGTCCTCGCCTGGCTCTGGGGGACTCAGGGGGATGCCCAGGAGTTCGGAGATTTTTTTTTGAATCTCGATGATGGTCTCGGCTTTTTGTAGTCGGCGGGCGAGGCGGTCATTTTCGCGGCGCAGTTGTTCATTTTCCTGGATCACGGGGTCTCGCCGGCGGCCGCGCCGGCCCCGTTTTTTGGGCTGGAGGGCCTGGATGGTCCCGGCCTCTCGCTGCCTGCGCCAGGTGGTCAGATGGGAGGAATAGAGGCCTTCCCGGCGCAATAAGGCACCGATCTGTCCGGAATCGGATAAGGCATCGACTTCTTTGAGGATGCGCAGTTTATATGCCGCGGTGAAACGTCGGCGGAGGGTTTTTTCGACCACCTCCGGATTAGGCAGGACCATGGCTGGGCCTATGCATAGGTCATTGCCGTTCTTGCCGGCAGGGGTCACTCCACTCCGGTCAGGCTCGCTACGCTCGCCTGCCCTCCGTTCCGTGCCCCCTGCCGGCCCTCCCTGGGGGAACTCATGCATTCTGGTTTGCCTGGCTTCTTCCATATGCTTTTCTCCCCGCCCTACACTAATTTACCATAGGGTGGGTGTCTCATCCATGTTGACACAGAGGGTTGGGGAGCTGGTGAACCGCAGGCTTGACCATGTGAAGGCCTATCACTCAGAGCGCCATTATCGAGATTACCTCTATTTCGCGCGTCGATGGGTCAAAAAATGGGGCAAGTTAACCTTTAGCTACCTCACGACAAAGGCGATGGAGGATTACATTTTGGAGCGGCGGAAGATCTCCGCTAAAGCTGCAAACCGGGAGATCCGCTATCTCCGGGCGACCTTTAACTTCCTCAAACGGAAGAAGTTCATCGCTTACAACCCGACTGAAGGGATTGACTTCTTCCCCGAGGAGAAAACCTTAAAATATATACCGGTGCCAGAGGATGTTGATAAGGTGATCGCGGTTGCTGACCGAGAAGTCCAAGACTACCTATTAACCATCCGGGATACCATGGGCAGGATGGGTGAGGTCAATCGTCTCACCTGGAATGATGTCAGCTTGGAACAGCGGTTTGTGGTTCTCTACACTCGCAAGAAAAAGGGCGGGCATCTGACCCCCAGGAAAGTAGCCATGACCCAGAGGCTCCACGAGGTTTTATTCCGTAGGTACAGTGAACGGGATGAAAACAACCCGTGGGTGTTTTGGCACATCTACTTTGATCATACAGGGAAAAAGAAAACCGGCCCTTATAGAGACCGGCATAAGATCATGAGAACCCTATGCCAAAAGGCAGGAGTACAATACTTCCGGTTCCATGCCCTTAGGCATGCGAGTGCGTCGGTTCTGGACCAGCGAGGGGCCCGCCTCGGCGATATCCAACGGATCTTGGGGCATAATAACCGCAAGACTACGGAAATTTATCTCCACAGTATCGGTGATGACCAACGTGAGGCCATAGCGACCCTGGAACAATCCCCCAGGGAAAAGTCTCACACAGAGTCTCACATAGACAAATAAAAGGGTTAGGCCGTTTGACCTAACCCATTGATATCATTTGGCGTCCCCACGGGGATTTGAACCCCGGTCGCCGGCGTGAAAGGCCGGTGTCCTGGACCAGACTAGACGATGGGGACGCATTTTATGGGCCGTGTTGGATTCGAACCAACGACTCTCTGCTTAAAAGGCAGATACTCTACCAACTGAGTTAACGGCCCGAACAGAGTATTATTAACCCCTGGAGATTGACTTGTCAAGAAAATCCGCCGCCCAAAAAGCCGGGAGAGAGGGGCTCCCCTGGTCTCTGCGGTAGTCGCAGTGCGAAGGCCTGAGGCCGCGGCAGTTTCATAGCCCCCGGCGCTAACAGGCCGCGGTGGGCACTTATCCGCCCCCGACGGTCGCCAGGAATTCCAGGGTCAGGCTCAGCAAGGCGGCGTGAACCGCCGCGGCCGGGCCGGAGGCATCCAGGTGGCGCAGGTGGGGCCCCTGCAGGCCGGCATAAATAGTGGCCACCTGTTCCAGATAGGCCGGATCCTCACTCACTTGCCGGGCTCGTTCGGGGGTGGCGGATAAACGAGCCAACGCCTGGGCC
>JAUSOZ010000030.1 GCA_030655955.1 Deltaproteobacteria bacterium | reverse complement strand
CATCATGAAAAACCCCGCCGCCCTCACCCCACCCCGCTCCCCCCGCTTCGGGGGGAGAGGGTTGGGGTGAGGGGGGCGATATGTGGCGTCAGCGTACTGATGAAATCTTGCCCAAAGGGTCCACGGCTATGAGGCTGCGCTGGGACCATCCCCTGTGGCGCCGCCATGCCCCGGGCCTGGTGCGACGTCTGGTTAAGGCTTACCTGCTGACCTGCCCCTGTGAGCTGGTGGCGGCGCCGGAGGTGAAGAAGCTCATCGCCTCGGGGCCGCCGGTCATCTATACTACCTGGCACTGCCACTTGCTCAGCCCGCTGTTTACGGCCCGCCAGTTTCGCGGCTCGCAGCTGCCCATGGTGCTGATGGCCAGCCCCAGCCGGGATGGGGAGTTCATCGCCCAGGTGGCCCGGGGTCTGGGATTCCCCGTGCTCTTGGGGTCCCGGCGCAAAGGCGGGGTCCAGACCCTGCGCCGGATGGCCGACTGGTGCCGCCGGGGTTACAGCTGCGGTCTGATTGCTGACGGTTCCCGGGGTCCAGCCCGGGTGGCCCAGAAAGGTCCCCTCTACCTGGCCCGGGAGACCCAGGCCGCCATCCTCCCTGTGGCCGTGGCTGCCCGCCGCAAGCTGACCTTTGACTCCTGGGACCGGTTTGAACTGCCGCTGCCTTTGGGCCGCATAGCCCTGCTGGTGGGAGACCCTCTCCGGGTGTGGCCGGAGGATCGGGGGCCGGCCCTGGAGCTTAAACGCCTGGAACTGGAATCCCGCCTCAACGAGCTTTTCCGCCAGAGCCAAGCATATTATCCCGCCCAGGGAAAAAATTTCTAATTCCTTGCCAAATTGGTCATTTAACGGTTGCCTTGTGCTGCCAATGTGTTAAATTTTAATAAAAAAATTAAGGAATTGTGCACTGACATGCGCTTCGAAGAATTAGATGCCCAGACGCTGGACCAGATCGGGACGCCGGAGGATAACGACAAGGCCCGGTTGTTGGTCGAGAATCATCAGGTCAAGCATGGCTATCGCTTGCCTGATCGTCTCCGGGGCTTGGTATTGGATGAACAACCTTTTCGGGTAGAGGTCAGGATTAAGGACGATCAGCTCACCTACGTGTGCGCCTGTCCCCAGGAAGAAGGCGAGGCTCTCTGCACGCACGTGCTGGCATTGCTGCGGGCCTGGAACCAGGAACCGGAGAAATTTCTCAACCAGGCGGAACTGAAAGAGCGGCTGAAGAAGTACTCCAAGAGGGAACTGGTGGATATTATCCTGGACGTGGCGGACCGGGTGGATGCAGCCCGGAGTATCCTGAAAGAAGAAGATCAGGGACTGGACGATATCCTGGAGTCCATTGACCGGGTGATGGAAGAAGTCGTGGATGAGGCCGCTTCCCTGGCCGAGGCTGAAGTCAAGCTAAAGCGTGCCCAGGCCCGGGCCGACCGGTTGGCCCAGAGCGGCCGGCTGGCCGAGGCCCGCTCCATATATTTCTACCTCTTGGACAACATTCTCAGCCTGGAAGAGAAGTTTAAGAAGGAACACCTCTTCTCCCCTGACCTGAAAAAGGAGCTGTTCGAAGAATATTGCCAGTTTATCCATGAGGACCGGCACTTGGAAAAGGAACTGGTACAACAGGAAATCGAGCAACTGGAATCCCGGACCCCCATCTCCCTGGGGGAAATGGATCTCTCGGAAGTCAAGCGGGAACTGGCGCTGCCGGGTTAGCCTGAGGCAGGCGACTGCGGCGGGCAGGGTTTACGCCCCGTCCCGGAACGGCGCTGCGGCCCGGAATTAGCGGACGATTAACCTTAAGACCCATCCCCTGCGGGGGTGGGTCTTTTGATTTCTCCGGCGTCCGCGGCCGGGGCCAGAATGGTTTTCTGGTAGATGCGCAGCAGCGACAGGAGAAAGGACAGGATCAGGGGTCCCAGGATAAAGCCGATCATGCCGAAATAGGTCAGACCGCCCAGGATGCTGAACAGGATGAAGATTGAGGGGGTTTCGCTGCTGCCTTTCATCAGGATGGGCTTCAAGATGTTGTCGATGATGCTCACCACCACCCCGCCCCAGAGGATCAGTCCGACCCCGGCGCCGATGTGCCCACTGAAGAGGAGATAAACCGCCGCCGGCCCCCAGACGATGGTGCTGCCCACCACCGGGATCACCGCGGCCGGGATCATCACCGTGCCCCAAAACGCCGGCTGGGGCAGCCCGAAGAGCAAAAACCCCACCCCGCCCAGGGTCCCCTGGGCCACAGCCACGATCACCGTGCCCCACAGGGTGGCCTTGATGGTCGTTTCCGTCTCCCGCAGGATCTCGTCGTTGTGGACCGCGTCCAGGGGGGAGAGTCCCTTGATGGCCAGGATAAAGTCGTCGCCCTGGAGGAACATGAAAAAGGCGATGAACAGAGTCAGCAGCAGGTCGAAAAAGAAGACGGTAAAACCTTTGATCAACCCGATGGCGTTGGTGTAGATAAAGGCGCTGGCCTTGGTCACCGCGGTCTGGACAATCTGCGCCAGATTGATGTCGCCCGGGGGCAGCGGCAGGTTCAGGTGGGCCAGGTAGAGCTTGACGGCGTCCACCTTGGTTGCCACCCATTTCCAGAGTTCGCCGCTTTGAATCCCTTTGGTCACCTGGCTGGAAAAATCCAGGGCCTGGTTGGCGATAATGCCCATGAGGCTGAACAGCGGGATCAGGATCACCAGGAGCAGGATAATACAGGTGAGGGCCGAAGCCAGGACCTTATAGCCCCGCAGCAGGCGCGTGAGGCCGTGGTAGAGGGGCTTGGCAGTGAAAAACAGCACCAGGGCCATGAAAATGTTGAGGAGATACGGCTTGATGATCAGGTAGGAATAGTAGAGCACCAGCAGGGTGATGACCCCGAAAAAAATCCGGGCGAACCGGGTGTGCAGGCCTTCCTGGATCTCCACGACCGGGATGGGGGGGCGGGGAGGGCAGGGGGGGCAAGCCTCCGCCTGGTCCATAGGGGCGTCCTGGGCCCCGGCGGCGGTCGTAGGGTCCTTTTTGGGGGCTTTCGGCCCAGTCATGTCGACAATATACTGCCGCAATGTATGCCAGGCCGATATGATACGGTTCTCTTTTGGGGTTTTCGGCTCAGTCATGGTTACCGGCGACTATACGACAAAAATGCAGCCTTTGCCAAGCTGAAAAAAAGGCAACCGGTGAATTAAGACGATGAGCCTCAGAGAGGAGGGCAGGGGAGGGGCGCCCTGATGAGCGGCGCCGGCCTCCGGCCGGTGAAGGGCCACAGGCTGGAAGCCTGTGCCACTGTGGGATGGTGGGTATTGTCCACCTTGGCTTAATGGTGATGGATGATGGGCATTGTGCAAATTCGGAGAAGAAAAATCTCTTGCCAAATGTTAACATATATGTTAATATGCTTACATGAATTGGGAGATTATCTATTACAACGAGGCCGTCAGGCTTTGGGTGGATAGCCTCCCGGTGGGCATTCGGGCTTACTATGCCAGGATAACCGAGGCAATGTGCCAACATGGCCCCAATTTAGGCATGCCTTACACCCGCGCCCTGGGAGAGGAATTGTTTGAAATCCGGGCCAGAGGCAAGGAGGGCATCGCCCGGATATTTTATGGCACGGTGGTG
>JAUSOZ010000027.1 GCA_030655955.1 Deltaproteobacteria bacterium | reverse complement strand
CCCCTGCGCTTTTCCCCGACCGAGGCCGCGGACGTCAAGATCCTGGGCAAGGTGGTGGGCGTGTACCGCAACCTGGAGGGCAAAAGACGCGGATGAAGCCCATGAGCCACTATCTGGCGCCCCTGAAACCGGGCCGGGGGGTCCTGCTCTGGGGGGGACACCTGCGAGCCCTGACCGCGGCCGCCGCCGTCTGGGGAGTGGCCCGGCGGGCGCCGGTCCTGGTGGTGGACGCGGCCAACCGCTTCGACCCGTACCAATTGGTCCGGGAGGCGGGTACTCGCAAGATCTCGCCCCACGAGGCCCTGACCCGGGTGCGGGTGGCCCGGGCCTTCACCTCCCACCAACTGGTGCGCCTCCTCACGGAAACCTTCCCGGCGATTCCGGAACCAGGCAGCCTGGTGCTGGTCCTGGGACCGGTGAGCCTGTTCTACGATGAGCAGGTGCCCCTGAGCGAACGCCGCCGCCTCTTTCAGGACCTGGTGCGCCTCCTGGCCCGGATCAAGACCGGCTCGGCCCTCCTGCTGCTCCAACCCCGCTTGCCCCGGGCCGCCGTCAATCAACACTTCGGGGTCCTCCTGGCCCCGGTGATTGACTACTTTGTGGAGGTGGAAAGTCGGGAGGGCCACCCTCAGGCGGCCCGCCGGACATCTCTGCCGGTCTCGGCGCCCCCGGCGGGCCGGTTATGGGGCGGAGAGGCTCACGCCGCCCCCTCCCGAATTCAAAAAGGAGACCTTTAACGTGAACGTATCGTTACCCGAATGCCCATACCTGCAGCCCGACCTGAAATTCACGGCTCGCATGAAGCAGTTAAGCCAGGCAATGGCCCTCCCGGAGGACGCCGCGACCTATCTTCTGGAAATCCTGAAATTTTTGGGAACCCTGGGCCTGATCCTGGTAACCGCCTTGATCATGCTGATGGCGGGGTGAATCGAGGCGAGCCTCTTGAGGGGAGGACCGGGGGACGCGAGTCCCCCGCCCTCCCCTCAAACTCCCCTCCCAGCCCCCGGTAAGTTTTGGTGGCACAGGCTTCCAGCCTGTGCGGGAAGCCGCAGGGGCAGTGAGCGCACCGCCTTTACCGAACCTTTAAGGCGTCGAAGTAAGGGTCTGAGGGGCTTTTTGTCAGGGCAAAAACGACTGCCCTTATCCCCTCCCAACCTGTCTCCAGGAAATCAACCATGGGCCGCACGGTTTTACCTTACAGTCAGGTGTGGGAAGCAGAGCGGCAGCGCTGGCAGAAATTCCGCCGGGCCCTACGCAAAGAGGACCAGGCCCACCTGGACCGGCTCTTTGAGTCGGCCCGCCTGCACCTTCAGGCCGGGGTCTACGCCTCGAACCCCTGCCCCCTGGAATCCATGATCCTCTCCATGCTCCTGGAACACCAGAAGGACCTGGGCGCCATGGAAGAGCGCCTCAAACATCTGGAAGAGTCGGAAAGCGAAACGTAGGGGGCGACCCGGCGGGTCGCCTCTCCAGCACAGGCAAGATGCCTGTGCCACCCGCAAAAGGATGTCACTGACCGGTGAGGTTTCCCCGGCCTTACCCTACCCTTTAAGGAATTGGGGAGGGGGTTTGGGGGATTTTTCGTAAGAGAAAGAGCCCGCGCCCTCTGCCCCTCCCCCAACTTACCCACCAAGCTATGAAAACCACCGGCTGGCTCTTTGATCTCTATCCTTTAGGCGACCGCATGGTGTTGTGGTTTATCACCGCCAGCGGGCAAAAGCTGCGGCTGGAGGATGATTTTCCCTATTGTCTTTACCTGGGGGGGCCCCAGGCGCGGCTGCGCTCCCTGGCCCGGGCCTTGGGACAGAAGGGCTGGCTGCGCCGGGCCTATCCGGGCCGGGGCCGGGATTTGTGGACCGGCCGGGAGATCCCGGTGCTGGCCCTGGAGGTCAAGGCTTACGGCTTGCTGCCCCGGGTGCGGCAGTGGCTGGGGACGCTCCCGGCTGAGGTGGCCGCCTACAATTGCGATCTGGACATCGCCGCCGCCTATCTTTACGCTCGCCGCTTGTGGCCCTGCGCCTGGTATGAGGTTGAGGCCGAAGGCGGGCGCTTGCTCCACCTCGACCCCATGGAGGATGCCTTCGCGGTAGAGTTTTCGGTGCCGCCCCTTACTACCCTCTTCCTTTCCCTCACCCGGGACCGCCTCATTCCCCTGGGCGCCGGCAACGGCCTGGCGGTGGGCTGGGAGGGCCGCACCCTGGAACTGGAAGCCGAAGATAGCCCGGGCCTGGTGCGGCAACTGGCCCGCTGGCTGCAGCGCGCCGACCCGGACCTGGTGCTGAGCGACTGGGGTGACGATGCGATTATCCCCACCGTCTGGCGCTGGAGCCGGCAGTCAGGCGTCCCCCTGCCCCTGGACCGGGAAGCGAACCCGGCCCCCCGCCGGTTCAGCCGCGGCCGCAGCTATTTTTCTTACGGCCGCATCGTCTACCAGGGATCGTCGGCTCCTTTTGCCGGCCGCTGGCACCTGGACCGGTGCAACTCCTTCTACTACCGGGAATCGGGGCTCATGGGCCTGATCCAGATCGCCAGGATCGGCCAGATGCCCCTGCAACAGGCAGCCCGGTCCAGCCCCGGAACGCTCATCACCTCCATGCAACTATCCCGAGCCGTAGCCGACGGCATCCTCATCCCCTGGCGCAAAGCCGAACCCGAACACTTCAAAACCGCCGGCGAACTGCTCACCATCGACAAAGGCGGCCTCACCTTCATGCCGCCCATCGGCCTCCACACCCAGGTGGCGGAAGTGGACTTCGCCTCTATGTACCCCACCATCATGGCCATCCATAATATCTCGCCGGAGACGGTCAACTGCCCCTGCTGCACCCCCGGGCCATTAGGTGGCTTGGTCCTCCCATCAATTCCCGTAGGGGCGACCCGGCGGGTCGCCCTCACCCGGTCCACTTCCTGTAAGGACCCGGTACCTGAGACCGGCTATCGCCTTTGCCATCGCCGTGAAGGGCTGGTTCCAAGAACCTTAAGACCAATCCTGGCCTTGCGGGAGCAGCTCAAGGCCCGGGCCAAAGAACTGCCGCCGGCAGAGGCGGCGCCGTATAAGCAGCGCCAGACCGCCTTGAAGTGGATGCTGGTCACCTGTTTCGGCTACCTGGGGTATAAAAACGCTAGGTTTGGCAAGATCGAGGCCCACGAGGCGGTGACCGCCTATGGCCGGGATAAGCTCCTGACCGCCAAGGAGACCTTTGAGGCCGCAGGCTTTACGGTGCTTCACGGCCTGACGGACTGTCTCTGGGTACAGAAGCCGGGGCGGGATTCTCGTAGGGGCGGACCTGCGTGTCCGCCCTCGGGCGAGCATACCCAGGGGTGCGCCCCTACAAGCGGCAATTCTCTCCCTCTAACGGCGACGCAGTATGGGGCGGAGCTGGAAGACTTGTGCGCCAAAGTCTTTCGAATCACCGGCGTCAAGCTGGCCCTGGAGGGGGTGTACCGCTGGATTTATTTTATGGCGTCCAAACAGGACCCGCAGCGGCCGGTGGCGACGCGCTACTTCGGGGTTTTTGACGACGGCTCCCTGAAGGTCCGGGGGCTCATGTGCCGGCGGCGGGACACGCCGCCCTTCGTGCGCCAGGCCCAGGAGGCCATGCTGGCGAAAATGGCCCAGGCCGCGACCCCCAGGGAACTGGCGGCACTGAGGCCCGAGTTGGAGGAGATGGCCGAGGGCTTCCGCCAGCGCCTGCGGGAAGGGGGAATCAACCCCCAGGATTTGGTCATTACCCGGGTGCTGTCCCAGCCGCTGGCGGACTACAAAGTCGACACCCCCACGGCTCTCGCGGCCCGGCAGCTTGAGGCCGCCGGCATCCATATCCAGCCGGGGGAGAAGGTGCGTTATGTCCATAGGGAAGGGAAACGGGGCCCGAAGGAGTGCCGGGTTGCCGCGGCGCCGTTTCTCGAGACCCTGGACGGCTATGATACTACGATTTACCTGGAACTGCTGGAGCGGGCGGTGGCGGAGGTGATGCTCCCTTTGAGGGAATATTGAGTGGTAATCCAGAAAAAAAGGGGCGGGTTAAAAAACCCGCCCCTACACGTGTGCTGCGATAATAATAGGGAGTTAAATTTCCAGCCAGGAATCGGAGAACAGGACCTGGCCCATGATGACCCGGGCGGTCTTGGCGTAGTTCTGCAAGGTCTTGGACATGGATGGGATGTCCACGGATTTGCCGTCCATGATATCGTAGACGATTTGCACGGCTTCCGGCATTTTGCCGCTGACCACGTCGGCCAGCTCCTGGTCGAAGGAGTCCACGATAGCGGAGACCATGCCGTTGCGTTGGAGCATGACGACGAAGGCGCGGTTGATGATCGGCCGCAAGTCATCGGGCACACCGTTGGAGCAGTTAGACAGGCCGCAGGTGGACTTGGAACCCGGCGCCATATCCTGGAGCATATGCATGTAATCCAGGGTGGCGATGAGCTGGTTCTGCTGGATGTTCAGCGGGGCGATGATGGGATCGAACCAGATGCGCTCGTTCTCGATATCGTATTCCGCCGCCTTGGCCAGGATTTCGGCGGTGAGCATGCCGCGTTCGTTTTCGTCCCGGGGCATGCCCTCGGGGCCCCACATCAGCCCGATCATGTCGGCATCGTACTTCTTCACCAGGGGCATCATGCCGTCCATGCGCTCGGGCCGGGCCATGATGGAATTAATGATCGCCCTGCCTTTATGGACCTTGAGTCCGGCTTCCATGGCGGCGATGTTGGAGGTGTCCAGGGCCAGGGGTACATTGGGCACTACTTCCTGGATGGCCTTGACGATCCACTCCATCAGTTCTTCGCCGCCCTTGCGGGCCGGGCCGATATTGACATCGATAAAATCCACCCCGGCCTCGGCCTGTTTCATGGCCACCTCCTGGAGTGGTTTGGCATTGCGCTCCTTCATCGCTTGACCATAAACTTTGGTCACCACGTTCAGGTTCTCGCCGATTCGGTAAAATTTACTCATCAGGTGTCCCCCTTCTTAGCTAGGCTGTGGGTGTGGAAGAAAGCCCCAGGGGGCTTTCTTCCCAAAACTTCAAGGAGCTTCCCCAAGTCTTACAGGGACTTTAAAAAGGCCGGGATATGGGAGGCTTCCCGCGGCCCGATGAGAATCTTCCAATCGGGCAGTTCCTCTTCCAGATCACCGCTGATGCCCGCAGCATAACCGGGGATAATCAGGGTGCGGGTCTTGGCCTTATCCAGGATGCCGCATTTCTTCACGAACATGGCCACCGAATCGCCGGAGAATTTCCCGGCGGCCCAGGCGGTCATTACCGACAGGCCCTCGGTGTCTTGAATCAGCAGCCAGGTGGAAATCTTGCTGGCCTCGATTTCGCCGCCCACGATGAAGTAGGTGAGGGCGAAGTTGGTGGTCACGGCCACCGGGGAGTTTTCATCCGGGGTGCCGATCTCGTAGATGCCCGGGGTGATGATCATGGGCTTCTGCGGGTCGGTGAAGATGTTGAGACGCTCCAGCAGCAGAGGGAAGATCCCGTCGGCGGAGAGGTCGTTGACCACCACGATGCCGCCGTACTTAGCGATAAAGACCGCGGCGTAGAGCTTCTCCATCATGGGATCGTCGGTCATTTTGGCCGGAACGGTGATGGTGGGGAACCCGAAAGGCTTGAACCCAGCCGTCAGGGGGGCCCGGCGGATGACGATCTGATCCTGCAGGGCCTGTTTCAGAGTCCGGCTGCCGCTATCGATAACCAGGTCTTTGAGGCCCATGCCGGTGAGTTTGGTGGTCAGCGCCGCCAGGGCATCATAGCCCTCGGCCTTGGCCACCAGGGCCAGCCCCATTTCCTTGGCCAGGGCCCCGAAGGCATCAGCGTTCTCAGGCGTGGCGCTGCCCAGCAGCGGCTTCCGCTCCTTGACGGCCTCGGCCCCAGCCTTTAACACATCGACTTTGTCGGACCGGAGCATGATCGCCGCGTCGGTCTTGTCCAAAACCTTCTTAGCCAAGGCGGCAAACTTCCCGGCATCGCCGTCAGAATCAAATACAACCATCATTTCCGGACGGAGCAGGAGACCTACCCGGTCGTACTGCAATTTCATAAATTGATCTAGCTTCTTGTCCACCTCGGCGTCGGGAGTGGCGGTGGTCACCACCCCGGCGATGATGGTGGGGTTGAAGAAGGTCTTTTCATGGCGGAACATCACGGTCTCGCCGCCGATGGTCTTGACCCCATCCTTCATCGCCAGCTTGACGGGGCGGATGGGCGGGGCCGAGGCGGCGGCAAGTTTTTCCTTGGCCTCATCGGACACGTAAGGACAGGCATCCAACTCCGCCTTACCACTGGCCAGGGCCATGGCAAAGGCCAGACAGGTCGGTAAGCCGCATTCCTTACAGTTGGTCTTGGGGAGCATTTTAAAGATTTCAATTCCAGTTAATGCCATCTTCTTTCTCCTTATCCATGGCTGGCGGCCCACGGTGAGTTAACCGGGTGTTACCCATCCCGCCGGGACCTGAAATCAAGCAAGGGCCTGAAGGGGCGCACCTCCAGGCCCCGTTGAGGTTAACCGATAATCGGCTCCATTTCCAAAGCCGGGTGCTTCTTCTCCGTCAGGAAGGCCAGGATTTCATCCTCGGTGACACCCACGGTCTCGTCGGCGATGCGATCGAGCAGATCGGGCATCCCTTCTTCCTCGGCCCGCTTCATGAGCTGTTCCCGAAGCTCGTCTTTCAGGATTTTGGGCATCCAGACCACCCGCTTCAGTCCGCCGTCGCCTTTGACGAATTTACGCTGGACGACGTTGTACTTGCTGTGGCCCACAAAGCCCGGGGTGCTTTGGCCGCCGCCGATGACGCCGGCCAGGGTGGTGAACTTCATGCCGCAGGGGGTTTCCCCGGTGTAGTCCCGGTTGACCGTCATGATGCCGTTGCACATGGGCAGTACTGCGGAGATGGCTTCGCAGCAGCCGCAGGTGGTCATGGGATCGTAAACCAGGCTGTAGAAGTTGTACTTCTCCACCTTCTGGCGGGAGGCCTTGAACACAAAGTCATTGACTCCCTGCCACATGCCATACTTTTCATCCAGGACTTCACCTTTCTGGATGGGCTGGTTGGGGCCGGTGGGGTTGATTTCATTCGAGGCCTTGCAGTCCATCCAGTTATAAGCACCGCACAGACCGGTACGTTCCGGGCTGACCACGCAGACGTGGTTGGGAGCGAAGGACTGGCACAGGGTACAGGAGTAGTAGGTCTCGGTGGTTTCGTCCCGCATGTTCTCCACCCGGGCGTCCCGCTCGTGATAGATCTTCCGGGCTATGCCCACGAATTCTTTGACCTTCTCCGGTTCGGTGTAGATTTTAATCTGACATTTATCGAAGATGGCGCCGAAGTCCTGGTGGAATTTGGCGTGCAGGATGGTGCCGACGTGTTTCAGGGTGAAGCCCTTTTCCACTGCGGCCTTGCCGATGCGGTACCAGGCGATGTCCCGCTGCCCGATGTGCATGATGCCCTGGGCGTAGTTCACCAGGTGGTGAATCTGCCGCTCCAGGATGGGCTCGAAGTCGGGCTGGAAGGCCCGGCCGGCTACTTCCACTATGATGGCCAGAGGCAGCCGCATGGGGATTTTGTCCTGGGGCAGATCCGGGAGATCCGGACCGAAGACTTCCACCTTGCCGTCTTCAACTTCTTCCATGCGCTTGCTGGTGACCCATTCCACCGCCTGGGTCTTGCCGCCGCCGCACTCGGCGTAGAGGTCGTCTTTCCGGACCCGCTCACCTTCGAACGCCGCGCCGAAGTTCACCGGAATGTCGATCTCGGTGACCTGGACCTTGAGGCCCCGGACTTCGATGGACTTCTGGCCCAACTCCGCCATGGGCACGTTACTGACTACGTGTTCATAGGTGCAGATACCGGTGGGCAGCACCTGGGGGATGTCCTGGTTGGTAATGGTGGGGAAGCCCCAGTTGATACAACCGGCGGCGTTGGCGTACCACTCGTCAGAGATCTGGGACACTGCGTTGACGAAGGCGAAGATGCGGTCCTTATTGTACAGGAGCATCTTCAGGGCCGCGCCGGGCTTGACGCCGCCGAAGGCCATGGCGGCCCGGTTGGCGAAGCCCAGGGCGAAGACCGCCCCGGCGATGTCCGGGCTGAACGGCACGATCCGGGTGGGCCAGCCGATCTGCACGCCGCCCTCCAGGAGCTGTTCAGGTACCGAGGTCTTGCCGTCAATGGACTTGGCGGCGCAGAAGATGTAGAGGTTCTTCTTCTGATATTCCGTTACCAGGTCAACGGCTTCCTGCACCGAGGGGGCGGCGCCGACGATGGCGGCGAACCCCGGGGCGGAACCGTCGACGAACTCGACGCCCCGTTTCCGGAAGATGGTGTCAGCTGCGGCGCCCAGCCAGATATTGGTGTCGCCTTTACTGTAGACTTCTTCGCCGCCCACATAGAAATTAGGATCTTCCACGTAGCGGATGGCCTCGGAGATTTCCTCGGCGAACAGGGTGGCCAAACCGGCGTCCAGGCCAGGTCCTAGGTAGGGCAGATGCATCTTTTCAGCCGGAACCGGCGGCAGCAACGCCTTGCAGCGCTCCATGACCGGGACGGCGTCTTTGAGCTTCTCGATTTTGGTGCCCATCAGGGAGTAGATGATGGGGAGATAATAGGCGGTATTGGGGAAGCCGATTTCCTGGTTTTCACCATACTTCTGAATGGCTTCGTCCAACTTGGCCGCGGCTTTGCCAACGATCTTATGAGCCCCGCGAATGGCGGCGGAAATGATGATTTTCGACACTGTGCCTTCCTCCTTCCTTTTTCGTAAAGGAAATTATCTGAAAAGGGCTGCCCCCCTGGCTGTGGAGGGCAGTCCCTGTAGTTCTTAATGCTCTGCCGCGGCGGCCGCGTCGGCCATTTCCCGGCGCATATCCATGTCGAAGAGGACCCGTTCCCGGGCCTTGTCGATGCCCAGCGCCTTCCGCTTGGAGTCGATGTGGGCGATCATCTTCTTGGCCATCATTTCCGGGTCGACCTCTAAGTCCCACTTGC
>JAUSOZ010000015.1 GCA_030655955.1 Deltaproteobacteria bacterium | reverse complement strand
GTAGGGGCGGGTCGCGACCCGCCCCTACGGGGGTTGCGATCATAAAGCCAGAATTACCTTGATGACGGCAACTTGGTATTATGGCGTTTGCCAAAAGTTCTTGCCTCGCATCCCCTCTTCCCCCAGCAGGGAGAGAGGGTTAGGGGGATAAGCAAAAACTTTGGGCAACGAGTAGCGGGGCGTTGTCAGAAAATTTTTGACAAGAAATTAAGGAATTCTCTGATTTGCAGCGGCGGGTGCGCCTGGTATGGTGTATAAGGATAAATGTTGGCGTGACCGCTTGAAACAAATTTTTCCTTGTGCAATATTTCACGATAAGGTAAAGTTCAGCCGTTTTCGATTTTTCTCGAAAGTGATTTTTGCGATAAGCGCCCGGCGCATCAAACGGAGAGGGAGGGTAGTGCATGTCTGACAAAGACCAGATGGAACGGATAAAAGAGGCCAAGGCCAAGTATGATGAGCGGGTGGCCAAGGTGTTGCAGAAGATGCCGGAGCGCAAGCCGGATTTTGCCAATACTTCAGGTATTCCCGTCAAGCGGGTTTATACTCCCCTGGATATGGAAGGGTTCGACTATCTGAAGCAATTGGGTCTGCCGGGGCAGTATCCCTACACCCGGGCGGTGCAGCCCACCGCCTATCGCGGCCGCTTTTGGACCATGCGCCAGTATGCCGGTTTCGCCAGCGCCGACGAGACCAATGAACGCTACCATTTCCTCCTGAAATCCGGCCAGACCGGCCTGTCGGTGGCCTTCGACCTCCCCACCCAGATCGGCTATGATTCCGACCACCCCCTGGCCCAGGGGGAAGTGGGCAAGGTCGGGGTCTGCATCGACTCCTTGTGGGACATGGAAAGACTGTTCCAGGGCATCCCCCTGGACCAGGTGTCCACCTCCATGACCATCAATTCGCCCTGCGCCATCCTCATGGCCATGTACCTGGCGGTGGCTGAGAAGCAAGGCGTGCCCTTCGATAAGTTGCGCGGCACCGTGCAAAACGACATCCTGAAGGAATACCCGGCCCGGGGCACCTATATTTTTGCGCCCCGGCCTTCCATGCGCCTGATCACCGACATCTTCGCCTACTGCACCAAGGAAGTGCCCCAGTGGAACACCATCAGCATCAGTGGCTACCACATCCGGGAGGCCGGTTCCACCGCGGTGCAGGAAGTCGCCTTCACCCTGGCCAACGGCATTGCCTACGTCGAGGCGGCCATCGCCGCGGGCATGAAGGTGGATGAGTTCGGCCCCCGGCTGTCGTTTTTCTTCAATTCCCACTCCGATTTTCTGGAGGAAGTGGCCAAGTTCCGGGCGGCCCGGCGTCTGTGGGCCAAGATCATGAAGGAGCGCTTCAACGCCCAGGACCCCCGGTCCTTGATGCTCCGCTTCCACACCCAGACCGCCGGCTGCTCGCTGACGGCCCAGCAACCCCTCAACAACATCATGCGGGTGGCCTTCCAGGCCATGAGCGCCGTTTTGGGCGGGACCCAGTCCCTGCACACCAACTCCTACGACGAAGCCCTGGCCCTGCCCTCCGAACTGGCGGTCCAGGTGGCGCTGCGCTCCCAGCAGGTGGTTGCCTTCGAGACCAACGTCTGCGATACCGTCGACCCCCTGGCCGGTTCCTACTATATTGAAAAGCTCACCGACGAAGTGGAGGCCCGGGCCCAGGAGTACATCGACCAGATCGACCGCATGGGCGGCGCCGTGGCTGCCATTGAAAAGGGCTTCATCCAGAAAGAGATCGGCGCCAGCGCCTACCGGTTCCAGCGGGAGATCGAAAAAGGCGAGCGCATCATCGTCGGCCTGAACCGTTTTCAGACGCACGAGGACAAGCTCACCGGCCTGCTCAAGGTTGACCCCGAGGTGGGGGTCAAACAGGTGGCCCGCCTCCAGGAACTGAAGAACACCCGGGACAACGCCGTCGTACAAAAAACCCTGGCGGAACTTAAGACCGCGGCCGAAGGGACCGATAACCTCATGCCGCCCATCCTCAAGGCCGTCAAGGCCCTGGCCACCCTGGGCGAGATCTGCGACACCCTGCGGGAAGTATTCGGCGAATACGAAGCCCCGGCGCTGATATAAAAAGAGCTGTCAGCGGCCGTAGGGGCGGTTCGCGAACCGCCCCTACAAGTAAAATGCAGGGCGGACACTGCCCGCCGATACCTTGGATTAATTGGTGCGTAGGACGCACCCCACGAAAGACTTTTCAGGACAGGAGATAAGAAAATGCCGGAAGAGAGAAAGATCCGGGTGTTGACCGCCAAGCCCGGTTTAGACGGGCACGATCGGGGCATCAAAGTCATCTGCGCCGCCTTGCGGGATGCCGGCATGGAAGTCATATACACCGGCCTCAGGCAGACCCCGGAGCAGATCGTCGCGGCCGCGGTCCAGGAAGATGCGGATGTCATCGCCATGAGCGTGCTCTCGGGAGCCCACAACTACCTGTTCCCCCGGGTCATGGAACTGGTGAAGGAAAAAGGCATCACCGATGTCCTGGTGATGGGCGGCGGCATCATTCCCGATGAGGACATCCCGCCCTTGAAGACCGCCGGCATCGCCGCCATCTTCGGCCCCGGCACCGACACCGGCGACATTATCAGCTTTATCCGGGAAAACGTCCGCAAAAACTGATCCCGGCCCTGACGTGATTGCCTGGGTGGATAATGCCCGCTGGGGGCGCCGTCCACCCAGGGTTTGGTGTCAATGCCGACCTATGGCGGGCGATCATTGGTAATGTCAAAAATCCAGGCTCTCATAACTCTGGCAAGACCGCACCGATACATCAAAAACGTCTTTATATTCCTTCCCATTTTCTTTGTCCATAAGCTTTTTGACTCCCATCCTAACTTAATACTTGGCACAACTACTGGGGGTAAGCCCAATGAAAAAGTGGATATCGACTGTAGTATCGATTGTTTTAGTTTCGATTCTGTCAGTTAACGCTGGTGCCGAGTCAAGACCGGCACCCGATTTCACCAATCCGGCGGCGGTCATCGCTGATCTTAATCGGATGAAACAAGAGGGACAAGCGAAGAAAGCCTCATTGGTTGTAGTCAAGTGCAACTATGCCATTACTACCATTAACAACTTTATGCGACTCAATCCGGAAGGCGATCCCAGTATTCTCAAGCAGCGTTGGCAAGAAGCCTATGCCGAATACCAAAAGATAAAATAAACCTGGAGACGAAATACCTGAACCATGGTCCCATGACCGTGCGGCGGGGAGAACGGCATACTCCTCCCTTGCCCTTGACAGGTACGGCCTGAGGCCGATACATTGAGGTTACCAATCGGAGCATAACCTGCATTGCCTCATCATCGGGGCGACCCGGCGGGTCCTTTCGACTGGCGTTTTTTCCGGGTAAGGTGCTTTATGCTCCCCTGCATCACTACCGCAAAGGAGCCGTGGTCCCTATGGATTCCTACAAGATACACCTGAGCGAAGCCGAGATGCCCCAGGAGTGGTACAACATCATTCCCGACCTGCCCTCTCCGATGCCGCCTTATCTCCACCCGGCAACCGGCCTGCCCATCACCCCGGCCGACCTGGCGGCCATCTTTCCCCCGGCCTTAATCGAGCAGGAAGTGAGCCCGGAGCGTTGGATCCCCATCCCTGACGAGGTGCGGCGCATCTATCAGTTGTGGCGGCCCAGCCCCCTGCACCGGGCCTACAACCTGGAGAAGGCCCTGAAAACCCCGGCCCGCATTTATTATAAGAACGAATCCGTCAGCCCCGCCGGGAGCCACAAGCCCAACACCGCGGTACCCCAGGCCTACTACAACAAGGCGGCGGGCATCAAACGGCTGGCCACCGAGACCGGGGCGGGTCAGTGGGGCTGCGCCCTGTCCCTGGCCTGTAACTTTTTCGCCATGGAATGCACCGTCTACATGGTCAAGGTGAGCTACCACCAGAAGCCCTACCGCCGGTCGCTCATGCACATCTGGGGGGCCAGCGTCTACCCGTCTCCCACAGATCGCACCCAGGCGGGCCGGAATATTTTGGCCGCCGACCCCGAGACCTCCGGCAGCCTGGGCATGGCCATCTCCGAGGCGGTGGAGGACGCCGCCACCCACGAGGACACCAACTATGCCCTGGGAAGCGTCCTCAACCACGTCATGCTGCACCAGACCATCGTCGGGCTGGAGACCAAAAAGCAGTTGGCCCTGGCCGGGGAGACGCCGGACGTGCTCATCGGCTGTGTCGGCGGCGGCAGCAATTTCGCCGGATTCTGCTTCCCGTTCGTGCCGGACAAACTCAAGGGCCAAGATATCCGTTTTGTGGCGGTGGAGCCCACTGCCTGCCCCACCCTGACCAAAGGGGCCTACACCTATGACTTCGGGGACACCGCCGGCCTCACCCCTCTGATCCTGATGTACACCCTGGGGCACTCCTTCGTGCCGTCGGGCATCCACGCCGGCGGCCTGCGCTACCACGGCGACGCCCCGCTTCTCTGCCAGCTGGTGCACGAAAAGGTCATCGAGGCCCGGGCCTATGCCCAGAACCCGGTGTTTGAGGCCGCCCGCCTCTTCGCCGTAACCGAGGGGATCATCCCGGCCCCGGAGACCGCCCACGCCGTCAGGGCGGCGGTGGACGAGGCCCTGGTGTGCAAGGACACCGGCCAGGCCAAGTGCATCGTGTTTAATTTATCGGGCCATGGCCACTTCGACCTGGCGGCCTACGACGCCTTCCTGGAAGGCCAACTCAAGGACATCGAACTCGACCCGGACGAGAATATCAAAAAGGCCCTGGCGAATTTGCCCAAGATAAACCCATAACCCCGCACTGATGCCAGGAAAAGAGGGCAGGCCGATGACTGGCGCTGCCCTTTTTTTTATTGAGGCTTTATGTATCACGCTTTAAAGCCCATTAAATCGTGCCCCCGACAATTGATTTCCCTAACCTCACTCCTTAAGTTTAACGATATATCAATTACGCTTTAAAGGAGATCCACATGGCGGAACGCCCCGGAATAATCACCATGAAAGGCAACCCCCTGACCCTGACGGGCCAGGAAGCGAAGCTCGGGGAGCCGGCCCCGGATTTTGTGGTCCTGGCCAATGACTTGAGCCCGTTCAAACTGTCCTCCCTCAAGGGCAAGGTGGCCATTATCTGCTCGGTGCCGTCCCTGGACACCCCCACCTGCGATATTGAAACCCGCTGGTTTAACGAAGAGGCGGCTAAACTGGGGCCCGACGTGCTGGTCCTGACCATCAGCATGGACCTGCCCTTCGCCCAGAAGCGCTGGTGCGGCGCCGCCGGGGTGGAGCGGGTCACGACTTACTCGGACCACCGCGACGCCGCCTTTGGCCAGGCTTACGGGGTCTTGATCAAGGAATTGCGCCTCCTGGCCCGGGCCGTGTTCGTGGTGGACAAGGCCGGCACCCTGCGCTACGTTCAGGTGGTCAAAGAGCTGGCCAACGAACCGGACTACGACGAGGTGTTAAAGGCGGTGGCCCGGCTTTAGGTAAAGATGAGGGATTCCCCGCCCTCAAATTTCCGTTAAGGGCAAACAGCTACCCTGCCGTTTCTGCTCCCAGGCCCGGCGGATGACGTCGGCGGTGAATTGCGGCAGGTCGAAGCCGGGCAGGTCGCTCACAGAAACGAACCGGGCCGCGGTGATGTCCGAGCCGGGGCTCAACTCCCCTCCTAAGTAGTCGCAGAGGTAATCTACCAGGACATAGTGATAGGCGATGGCACCGTCGGGGTCGGGGAAGATGCGTTCGAGAACTGCGGCGATGCCCAGGAGGGTCACGGTCAGCCCGGTCTCTTCCGCCAGTTCCCGCTTAATGGCAGCCGACAGGGTCTCCCCCAGCTCCACCAGGCCGCCGGGCAGGCTCCAGGAACCCAGGGCCGGCTCCTGGCCCCGGCGCACCAACAGCACCTCGTCGCCCTTAAAGACCACGGCGCCAACGCCTACCAGGGGCTGATCGGGGTAGTGACGTTTGATAACTTGGCCTCCAATTGAGGAAGGAGGCTAGGGGCAAAAGCCCCTACCCCCTCCCTCAAAACCTTACATCTCCACCCGCAACGACCGCTTCACCCGGATGGCCGCGGCGCCGCCCACGGGGCAGACGTGTTCGCAGTGGCCGCAGCCGATGCAGCGATCCGGAATCACCATGGGCAGCTTCACCTTCAGCCGTTCCCCCTGGACATTGACTACTTCCTGTTCGACGTAGGTGATGGCCTTGGGGGAGACGGGGCAATGCTCTTCGCACACCAGGCAATCGGTGCCTTCGGTGTAAGGGATGCAGCGGGTGCGGTTGATGCTGGCGGTTCCCAGAACGGTGGCCTGCTTAACCTCAAGTTTTAGATGGGGAATAGCCCCGGTGGGGCACACCTGGCCGCACAGGTTGCAGGAGTAAGAGCAGTAACCCATGCGCGGGATGAGCCGGGGGGTGTAGAGCCCTTCCAGGCCCGCTTCCCACAGCACCGGCTGAATGCCGTTGGTCAGGCAGACCTTCATGCACTGGCCGCAGCGGATGCAACGGGAGAGAACCTCGGCCTCGGTCTGGGCCCCGGGGGGCCGGACGAGAAATTCGTCGGGCCGCCGGGCCAGGGAGCCCAGGCGGATGAAAGGCACGGCCACGGCCCCCGCCGCCACCGCGGTGATGACCTGGCGCCTCCCCAGGTCCAGGGTCGCCCGGGGCGCCTTGGAGGTCCAGGTAAAGCTCACCCGGTCCTCTTTGTCGCACCCCTCCAGGCAGCGGAGGCAGAGCTGGCACTCGGAAGTCAAATGGCGGGCCGGTTTGCCCGGGGCGAAGGCGGCCATCTTGCACAACTGGGTGCAGTCGCCGCAGTCGGGGCAGAGGGCCGCAGGCCGCCGCCTGAGCCGGGAGTAGCGGGCGATCAAGCCGTATAAAGCCCCCAGGGGACAGAAGGCCCGGCACCAGAAGCGCCGGTCAACCCATTCCGCGGCCACCACCAGGGCAAAGAGCGTTAAGGTGAAAAAAGGCAGCAGGTAGACCAGGGGCCGGAAGGGCAGCACCGTGGCCTTGAAGAATTGATACAGGGGTTCGCTCACATAGGTGAGGGGCGGCCCCAGGCGGTAGAAGGTCAGCCCGGCCTTTTCCACCCCGTAGCCGAAGGCGGGATAAAAGACGATGGCCAGGGTGCGGTAGAGCAGGGACAGGGGGTCGAAGAGCCCCACCAGGTTCAGGGAAAAGAGGCTGCTGACCAACAGCCCCATGAGCAGGTAGTATTTGCCCCGGCGCCACCGGGCCGCCACGCCGCGGTCGGGCCGGGAGGTAAAGAGCAGCCGGCGAGCCCCGTCCAGGGTGGTTCCCAGGGGGCAGACCCAGCCGCAGAAAAACCGGCCCAGGATGAAGGTTGCGGCCACCATGATCAGGGACCAGAACAGACCGGCCACCAAGGGGCTGAAGGTCAGGAGTTGGGCTGCCAGGATCAGGGGGTCGAAGCGAAAGAACAGGTCCACCGGCCAGGCCAGGTTTTCCTGACCCACGAAGGCGGCTTTCAGAAACAGCCAGAAAAACAGGGCCAGAAAAAGGACCTGAATGACCCGGCGGAGGCGGGCGTAGCCGCGGCCGGTTAAGGAGAAACTGGTTTTTTCCATTGATTCTTCCGGGTTAAGGGCATGGTTAGGTACAGAGATTTAAAGCGATTGCCAAAAATTCCTTCCCATTGATGGTGTTTAAATCCCCTTAAATGCCCCTGTTCCAAGGGGGACTTTCAAAGGAATTCCGCTAAGTTCCCCCCTTTGGAAAAGGGGGGATAGGGGGGATTTAGGTTCTTGGGGCATGTGCAAGAACGGAAAAACCTTTTGAGGCACTGGCAAAATTCATCTTAGTCTGGTGGCACAGGCTTCCCAGCCTGTGCAAATGCGTGATGAAGGTCGGTCCGGCATTAATGACCCTCAGTTTCCCAAGAACCTCTTTTTAAAGAATATCAAGATGATATACCTCGGATTTAATCCTTTATCAGCACAGGCTGGAAGCCTGTGCCACCAGATTCCTTGGGATAGATTGATGGAATCTCGGTGGAAAGACACTTTTGCCAGAGGCTCTTTGGTTAATTGCTATAGTTATCCCAAAAATCCGGCAGGGCCGGTGCGAGCGCCGCCCCTACGTCTTGTCCGGTTAGGTCTCAAGAAACCGCCGGCTGGGTCTTTGACCTGGGGTTTTTCGCTTACAGGACCTTGATCTTGTTCAGGTCCATTTCGCCCCGGCCGGCCTGGTGGGACTTGGTGATATAGCCGATATCCGCCGGTTTCATGCCGAACAGTCCGGTGCCCAGGGCGTCCAGGGCCACGGGGTCGGTGCCGGCGAACACCAAGTTTTTCACCGCCACATCCTCGAGGCTGCCGCCGGAAGGGCCGTTTTTCAGCATAATCCGGGTGGCGTCCAGGACGTGGAGATCGGGGCGCAGCAGCAGGTTCATGTCGGCGATGTTCTGGTGCAGGCCCACATGGATGCGGCCCCGCCAGCCGCCGATGGCCCCCATCATGTTCTTCAGGCACATGGTGAGGCGGGCTTCGGAGTGATTCTTGGCGATGGGAATGTTGATGAAGCGGTCGGCTTCCAAAATCTCTTTATAAAAATACCATTTTTTCAGGGCCTTGGCCTTCTCGATACGGAGTTCCACGAAGCCGCGATCATCCACAAACTCCACCACCGCCCGGGGATCTTTGATGGCTTCCACCGCCGCCTTGATGCCCGAGTTGGCGTAGGCCTTGCGGGCGTCGTGGCAGGTGTTGTCCAGCACCTTGACCTTTTTGGCCCCGGCTTCCAGGCACAATTCCACCACCTGGCGCACCACCAGCGGATTGGCGTTGGCCGCCATCTCCGGGGTCCGGTCCCAGGCCATGTTGGGCTTGACCACCACCACTTCGCCGGGATTGACGAATTTCTTCATGCCGCCCAGGGCCTGGATGGTATCTCCCACCAGCTGGGCGTAATTGGCCCCCTGGGCTTTGGCTACCAAGGGTTGCGGCGTTTGTTGGGGGGCCATGGCCCACACTTCTTCCGGCAACACCAGCCGCCCGGCCCCGCTTACCAGTCCCAAGGCCGTCATATACCTGATGAAATCACGACGGTGCATTATCGCCTCCTGTCAACCCTCTGGATATTTTCTAGTCTAAACAGAGCCATGTGAGTTTGCAAGTTTTTCTTGACAAGGCCACGAAAACCTATTATTGACTAAATGGTCATTTTAATGACCCAGTAGTCATTATACCAGCCCTGTGACTATCTGGATATCGCCAAAAGCTGGTGCGCGGTGCGCACCCTACACGGTCGGATAATAATTCGTTTCGAGCCACCTCGCCGGTAGCCCCGGCGACAAGTCGGACCAATTGTGAGACATGCCAGCCTCCCTCAAAGCCACTAAGAAAGAAATTGTCACCGCCTTCCGCACCCGGGAGATCCTGGCCGCGGCCCGGAGCCTGCTGGAGCAGCGCGGCCCGGAAGCCATGACCATGGAGGAGATCGCCGCGGCCGCCGGGGTGGCCAAGGGCACAGTGTATCTTTATTTCCAGAGCAAAGACGATCTGATCCAGGCCCTCATCGCCCAGGTGGGGGAAAACATCATTCAGGACGTGGAGGCCGCTCTGGTGGCCCCCGGGACGCCGCCGGAGAAGTTGATCCGGCTGGTGTCCGTTCTCCTGGAGTATCTCAACCGGGAGCGGCTGTTGTTTCCCATCTACGCCCGGGAACTGGTCCAGGGAGAGGGAGAATCCCGGGATGGCTTCCGGCGCCGCTTCCAGGAATTGGAAGAGCAATTTGTCGCCCTGGTGACGGACCTGTTTGCCGAAGGCATTGCCGCGGGTCATTTTATTCCCGCCAATCCCCGCCTCCTCACCTTTTTGATCCGGGGATTGATCCGGGCCACCGGCTACTATCAGAAGTCCGAAGGACAGGCGGATGCGGCCAAAGAGGCCTTACCGGTTATTCTCACCCTTATCTCCTCCGGTTTGGTCCGGGGAAAGCAATCTTTAGCAGAGGAAGCGGCGCTATGACGGCCAGAAACCTAGGGCTCGGGCTCGGATTTTTACTCTTACTGTGGGGCGCCACGGTCTTCCCGGGCGGGGCCGCTGAACCCCCGGCCACCCACCTGGATTTGAAGGAAGCCCTGCGCCTGGCCTGGAAGGCCAACCCCAATTTGCAGATCAGCCGCCTCCAGGCTCTCATCGCCGGCGAGCAGGTGGTCCGGGCCCGGTCAGGGCTGCTGCCCCAGGTCAAAACCCAGGTGGGCCAGACCATTTACGATGACCCGCTGAAGTTTAACATTGCGGGCGGGGGGGTGAGTTTTCCCCAGACCAACCGGAACTTTTGGAGCAGCCAGACCTCCGTGAACCAGTTGATCTTCGACTTCTGGGGCACCCCGTCCAAATATATGGCAGCCATCAAGGGACATCAGGCCAGTCTGCTGGATACCACCCAGACCCGGGACGACGTCTTTCTGACCGTAGCCCAGGGGTACTTCAAAACCCTCCGGGCCAAGAAAATGGTGGAAGTGGCCAAGCAGACGGTTTTTGACCTCAAGGAGCATCTCCGCATTGCCCAGGACCAGTACCAATTTGGGATCGTGACTATGAACGATGTGCTCCAGGCCAAGGTTTCCCTGGCTGACGCCCAGCAGAACCTGATCGTGGCCGAAACCGACTTTATCAACATGCGGTCGTCCCTGAACAAGGCCTTGATGCTGCCCGTAACCGCCGCCACGGTCCTGAAGGATGAGAAAGTCGACGTCAAGGCCTGGGCCCTGGGGGAGGCTACGGACGTTGCCTTGAAGCGCCGGGCCGATCTCAAGGCCTCCCAGGAGCGCATCCATGAACAGGAAAAGGTGGTGGTGGAGACCCGGGCCCAGTTCTTTCCCCAGTTTGGCGTCCAGGCGGGGCATACCTATCAGGTAAACAACAGCCTGCTGCACAATCACCAGTGGTTCGCCATCTTTGCCATGAACTGGAACATCTTTTCCGGCTTGGACACCAAGGCGGCGGTCTCCCAGGCCAAGCTCAAGGTGCAGCAACTGCAGGAGCAGCAAAAAAATATGAATGAGCAAGTCCAACTGGATGTCCAGACCGCTTACCTGAAGATCAAAGAGACCGTGGACCGGATCAGGACCACGGAGACCGCGGTGACCCAGGGCGAGGAAAATCTGCGCCTCAACGAAGAACGGTATAAAGAAAGCGTCGGGACCGCCACTGACGTCATCGACGCCGATACCCTCTTGACCAAGACCCGGGTCAATTACTGGACCGCAGTGTACGACCATCAGATGGCCAAGGCCCAGATGCTCTGGGCCATCGGCGGCATCAATGAACTCCTCCCCCAGGAGAACCAGCCACGCCATGTCCCGTAAACTTCTCGCCCGCATCGGCATTGGCCTCCTGGTCCTGCTCATGATCGGGGGCGGGTTTGCCTACTGGAGGCACATCCACATTTTCGTCAGCACCGACGACGCCTATGTGGCCGGTTATGTGGGGGTCATTTCGGCCCGGGTGCCGGGGCGGGTGGCCAAAATTCTGGTGGATAACAACCAGCACGTTACTCCCGGCCAGGTCCTGGTGACCCTGGAGCCTCAGGACTATGACACCGCGGTGGCCAAGGAAGAAGGGAACCTGGGCCGCCTGCGCCAGGAACTGGCCCAGGCCTACGTCCGGGTTTCCACCACCAAAACCCGGATACCCGAGGCCGAGGCCAATTTCAAGATGGCCAACCTCGATAAGAGTCGCTATACCAGTCTTTTTGAGCGCCGCACCATCCCCAAACAGACCCTGGACCAGGTGGAAACCCGCTACCGGGTCACTCAGGCCATGTTAGACAAGGCGCAACGGGAACTCAAGGAAGCCCTGGCCGCCATCGGCGGGTCCACCGACATCCCTCTGGACGAGCAGCCAGCCATCAAGGAAGCCAAAGCCAAACTGGAGCAGGCCCGCCTCAACCTGGGCTATGCCAAGATCACCGCCCAGATCGAAGGCTACATCACCAGACGGCAGGTGGAAGTGGGCAACTGGGTCCAGCCGGGACAGCCCTTGATGATGCTCGTGCCTCTGGGCACCTCCCAGCTCTGGGTCCAGGCCAACTACAAAGAGACGGAACTGACCAACATGTATATCGGCCAGCCCGCCAGGGTCTGGGTGGACACCTACCCCGGGGTCGAATTTACCGGCAGGGTGCATTCCATCATGGCCGGCACCGGCTCGGCCTTCTCGCTCCTGCCCCCGGAGAACGCCACCGGCAACTGGGTCAAGGTGGTCCAACGCGTCCCGGTCAAAATCACCCTGGCTCCGCCCTTCCCCGCCAACCGCCCCCTGCGCCTGGGGATGTCCACCGAGGTTATCGTCGATACCCGAAAACACACCGGCAAACGGCTATTGGGGCCGGAGAGCCATTTTTCTTCTCAATAAGTTTTGCGGCCCCCGGGCCGCCTCCCGGTAGCGCCGGACCCCTTGAGGTCTGCCGGAGCACCACCTGGCGCCGCAAAAGCCGGGGCCATCCCTGGGAAATCGAAGTTATTGCCCGGATTGATCAGGTTGTGAGCTTAAGATGACCACTCCCAACAACAACTCCCCGGTAGCGGTCAACAAATGGCTGGTCACTATCGCGGTGATGGCCGGCACCTTCATGGAGATCGTCGACACCACGGTGGTCAACGTGGCCCTGCCCCATATCGCCGGCAGCCTGGCCGCCTCGGAGGACGAAACCACCTGGATTCTCACGGCCTACCTGGTCTCCAACGCCATCATCCTGCCCATCACCGGCTGGCTGGCGGCCCTGTTCGGCCGCAAACGCTTCCTGCTTCTCTGCATCGCGCTGTTCACCGTTAGTTCCATGCTGTGCGGCATGGCCACCAGTTTGGTGATGCTCATCGTCTTCCGCATCATCCAGGGCGTCGGCGGCGGGGCGCTCCAGCCCATCTCCCAGGCCATTCTGCTGGAAACCTTCCCGGTGGCCGAGCGGGGCATGGCCATGGCCATTTGGGGCATCGGGGTGATCATCGCCCCCATTGTGGGGCCGGTCATGGGGGGCTGGGTCACCGACAACCTCACCTGGCGCTGGGCCTTCTACATCAACCTGCCCATCGGCCTGTTGTCCCTGGTTCTCACCTATCTGTTCATCTTCGACCCGGATTACATCCGGCGCCAGCGGGCCGGCAGCATCGACTACTGGGGGCTGGGTCTCTTGGTCGTGGGTCTGGGAGCCCTCCAGGTGGTGCTGGACAAAGGGGAGCGGGACGACTGGTTCTCTTCCGCCTTCATCACCCGCCTGGCCATCATCGCGGTGGTGGCCATAGGTGTCCTGATCTATCATGAGCTCAAAACCCGGGACCCCGTGGTGGCCCTCCGCCTCTTCAAGGAGCGGAACTACGCCGCCGGGGTGACCATCATGTTTTTTTTCGGGTTTGTCCTCTACGGCAGCATCATGCTCCTGCCCCTTTACCTCCAGACCCTCATGGGCTACGATGCCACCCTGGCGGGCTGGGCCCTGGCCTTCGGCGGTATCGGCTCCCTGATGATCATGCCGATAGTGGGACGCCTCACCATGGTGATGGACAGCCGCAAGATCGTCTTTGCGGGCCTGTTAATCAACGCCTATGCCGTGTATCTCATGAGCGGCTACACCACCACCATTGATTTTTACCATGCCTGGTGGCCCCGGTTCATCCAGGGGTTTGGCCTGGGGGCCACCTTCGTGTCCCTCACCACCCTCACCATGTCCCGCATCTCCCAGGAGAAAATGGGCAACGCCACCGGCATCTTCAACCTGATGCGCAACCTGGGAGGGTCCTTCGGCATCGCCACGGCCACCACCCTCCTGTCCCGGCGGAGTCAGTTCCATCAGAGTCGCCTGGTGGAGCACCTCACCCCACTGTCCCAGCCCTTCAACGACTGGCAGCACCGCCTGTCGCAAGCCTTGCCGGATTTGGGAGCCAACTGGCAGTGGTGGAATGCCCCCCAGGCCATGGGCGGGCTCTATCAGGAACTGCAGCGCCAGGCTAAAATGCTGGCCTTCTGCGACGATTACTGGTTCTTCACCATCGTCTTTCTCTGCCTGCTGCCCCTGGTCTTTCTCATGCGCCACACCCCCAAATCTGCCGTTGCCCCAGAAGAGGAGCCGCGCCGATAAGCCCTTCCTTGATCCGTTGCATTCTGCTATTATTCTTCCGATAAGGGCTATTATCCGGCCGGCTGATTCTCTCCCACGCCCATGCCGAGAAGGATACGCTGTTGCGCCTCGCCAATCTCATTCTCCTGCTCATCGCCTCGGTTTTCTTCGTCTGGATTCTCAACGAGGTGGGGTGGGATACCCTGGGCCACTATCTCTGGCAGGTAGGGTGGTACTGGCCGCTGCTCCTGCTGCCTTATGGGCTGGTCAACTGGCTGGAAGCCTGGTCCTGGAAGTATATCCTGGTGGACACACCGGCCAGGACCACGGTGGGCCGGCTCTTCTGGCTGCGCCTCGGGGGCGAAGCCCTGAACCAGCTCACTCCCACCGCCAGCCTGGGGGGCGAGCCCTTCAAGGCCTCCCGCCTCCAGGCCGACGGCGTGCCCCTGGAGATGGCCAGCGCCTCGGTGGTGATCATGAAGGGCATCCTGGTGCTGAGCCTGGTGCTGTATATCTTTACCGGGCTGGCCCTGGCCCCCTTCTATCTGCCGGAGGCGGCCAAGCATATGCTGTTCTTATGCCTGGCGGCCCTGGGTCTGGCGGCCGTCGGCATTATTTTCGTCATCGTGCAGCGGCGGGAGCCCTTTGGCAACAGCTTCCGCTTCCTGAACCGGCGCGGCTGGCTGCCCCACTTTCTCCGGGATCAGGAGGGCTTTTTAGAGAATCTGGACACGGCCATGTCCCAGTTTTACCGGCAATATCCGTCCCGGGCGGCGCTGGCCTTTTTCCTGTTTTTCCTCAGCTGGCTGCTCCATTCGGTGGAGGTCTATCTGATTTTCTGGCTCCTGGGCCACCCCATCAGCCCGGGCATGGCCGTCTGCCTGGATGCCCTGGCCATGCTCTTCACGGCCCTGGGGTTTTTTATCCCCGCCGCCATGGGGGTCCAGGAGGGCGGCAACATCCTCCTGGCCCTGGGCTTCAAGCTGGGTTTCGATCTGGGCGCCGCCTTCAGCATCCTCCGGCGCCTCCGGGAAGCCTTCTGGCTCTGCCTGGGCCTGGTGGTGGTCTGGCGGGAGAAGTGACCTGGAACAAGAAGCCTATCGCTGGCCGAGCCACTCTTTAAGATAAATCCATCATGAACCAGACGCTTGGCGTGGATAGTAGTCTCGCCGACTCCGTTATCTTAATCCCGCCAGCGAACGCAGCTCTGTCCGAATCAGCCTCATACCTTTTTTTCTCGTATCCCCAGATAGTTACGTGTAGTTTTCTCCATAAATCCAGATAACCCCAGACGGTATGGAAGCAGCTATCGAAAAAGAACCAGGCCACGGTTGGTTAAAAATAAAAATTATCCGCTTTTTTCTTTTGAGGAACTATAGACGGCAGGCTGTGCCGATTGAAAACCTTAATGTCCGCATACGCATCTTCAGGATGTTCTAAAAGGTGAAGCGACCAGGCGTTCTCTTTGCTCTCTCCGAGTTTCATCTCGATGACGGCGATCCGGCAATGAAAATATTTTTCTACCTCAGTCTGGGGCTCCATTTTCCCTCCTGATAAGCATTGAATAAACGAGCGGTTACACTTCTCAAGAGCAGTTTCCGTAGGGAGATCTTGGCCGCCGGCCACAATGGTTGAGCCGCTGGTTGCCATTAGCTCCAATTTTTCGGTAGTAGATGAGGTTCAGGCCCATGAGCCGCGGCCCCGTAAGATAACGGTAAGAACCCCGTCCAGGGCCGGGGTGTGCTGACCAGGAACCCCAATCTCTGGGATAGGTGGCGCCAGCAGACCCCGTCATACTGTACCTGACGAAGCATTGCTGCAGTTTGTTGGAACGCCGAGACAAATCCGGGGTACTCTTTAGTTCGACTCATGATTTCAACCCCTGGCTCCTCTCCGGATGGGGAGAGCAGTCCGCCGGTTTCCCCTGGTCCCAGCCGGATAAATCGTCCGGGGTAGCCTTAAAGAAACATTCCACCC
The DNA here is from genome assembly GCA_030655955.1 of Deltaproteobacteria bacterium. Classification (GTDB taxonomy): domain Bacteria; phylum Desulfobacterota; class Desulfobaccia; order Desulfobaccales; family 0-14-0-80-60-11; genus 0-14-0-80-60-11. The sequence goes on along the minus strand of JAUSOZ010000015.1, from coordinate 51,915 downwards.
CAACGGACGCTTAGTTCGTACCAGCCGAACCGCGCCGGAAAACTATCTGTTATGCTAAGTCTTGTGGAGATAAAAAGAAATTGGCTGGAAGGACTATTTTTAGATAGGCACAAGTGACTATGCGGCTTGCCCGGCCGGAATCAACCATTGCTGTAAGTATAACCGTGGTCGAGGGCGTATTTGACCAGATCGGCCATATTGTTGAGGTTGAGTTTCCTGATGATGCTCTCCCGGTGCCGGCGCACCGTAAAGATACTGATATGGAGGAGATCACCTATTTCTCGGGAAGACTTGCCTTCGGCCACGTGCTGCAAAACCTCCCTTTCCCGCCCGGTTAGCGCACCTGTCTGGCTGGTCGCCGTGACCAAGTCCGCCAGTTCGGAAGATAACAGCGAGGAAATGAATTTATTCCCCTCCCGGATGGTTTTTACCGCTTTTAACAGTTCGGTGTCAGCGTCTTCTTTAAGCAGGTACCCGTCAGCTCCTGCCGCCATCGCCTGCTGAATGAATTCTTTTTTCTTGTGCATGGTGAGCAGCAGGATCTTGATGTGCGGGTAAATCTGCTTGATTTCCCGGGTTGCTTCCAGTCCCCGGAGGTTGGGCATGGAAATATCCAGGATTATCAGGTGAGGCTTGGTGGTTTGCAGGAGGTCCAACAATTCCCGGCCATCGTTGGCTTCCCCGATGACTTCGAAGTCGTCAACTCCCGTGATTATCTTTTTGACACCCTTACGGAACATGACGTGATCATCAGCCAGCACCAAAAAATAAGGACTCAATCTCATGTCCTCCCTATGAAACTTGGATAGTAAAAAATATTTTCGTCCCGTCGTTTTCTCGGCTAGTTACGGTAAAAGAGCCCCCCATTATTCTTACCCGTTCTTCCATAACTATAAGCCCCAATCCGTGGTTATAAGAACCGTCCAGAAGATCGTTGTAATTAAAACCCCTGCCGTTGTCCTCTACCTTAAACAACACCCCCTTATTGGTTTTTTGTATCACAATTGATATATGGGTGGGGGCGGCATGCTTGCCGATATTCGTCAATATTTCTTGAAAAATCCTATAAATATTGGTTTGAAACTCCAGGGGAAAGAGACCATCGATGCCGTCGAAATCAATTGACCAGGTTATTTTCTGGTTATGTTGGCTAAATTCATCGATGAGACTTTTGAGGGCGGCAGTTAGTCCCAAATCCTCCAGGTCACCGGGGCTCAAGCCTAGATAGAGGCGGCGGACATTTTTAATCACTGCATCGATATATCCGAGGATTGATTCAACTTCTTCGGCTATGGCCTGCTGCTCCGGGAGCAGCTGTTTTTCGATGGACCTCAAGTCCAGTTTCAGGGTGAGCAGGGCGTGTCCCAGTTCATCGTGCAGTTCGCCGGAGATGCGCTTGCGTTCGTCTTCCTGCGCCGTCAGCAGCTGGTCAGCCAGCAGGCGCAATTTTTTCTCAGACTCCCGCAAAGTCTTCTCCGCCTGCTGGCGTTCGGTGATGTCGACGCCGAGAGTGAGCACCAGGGGGGAGCCGTCGGTATCGGCGAAGGGGTAATTATGGACTTGATAGGTGCGGGCGCTATCAGGCCTGGTCCACTCCCATTGGTGGGGCGCATGGGTCTTGAGGACCGTAAAGGAGGGGCAGTCCTGGCAGGGTTCTTGTCTGCCGAACAGCACCTCGAAGCAGCGTTTCCCCTCCCAGGGGCCAAAGGTATCCCGAAAAATCCGGTTGGCAAAACGAATAAAATATTCCGGCGCCTTCAGATAAACCAGGGCAGGGAGTTCATCCAGGAGGGAGAAGAGCTTTTGATGCTCTGCCGCCAGCGACGCCTCGGACCGCTTGCGCTCGATGGCATAGCGGATGGCGCGGTGAAGCAGGCTGCCGGTCACCTCTCCCTTGGGGAGGTAGTCCTGGGCCCCCTGGCGCACCGCAGTGGACCCGAGAGTCTCATCGGCGTAGCCCGTAAGTACCAGGAACGGCAGATGGGAGGCCGGCTCATAAGCCCGCAGGAAGGTGCCCAGTCCCTGGCTGTCCGGTAAACCCAGGTCCAGGAGCACCAGGTCGATACCGCCTCGGGCCAGGTGCTCCAGCGCCTCGGACAGGCTGGTGACCCAATCGACTGCAAAGCTCCCGCCTCCGGCCTCGGCCAGCATTTCCCGGACCAGGCGGGCGTCTCCCGGATTATCCTCCACCAGGAGAATATTCGTGCTTTTCCCCGTCATAATCGCTATCTCGGTGGTAGCATCACCACGGTTAACCAAAAATCTTCAATCGACTTCACGACCTCGAGAAACTGGTCCAGATTCACCGGCTTGGTAATGTAACAGTTGGCATGGAGGTTATAGCTTTTCAAGACGTCTTCCTCGGCCTTGGAGACGGTCAGGATTACCACCGGTATGCGCCGCAGTTCCGGGTCTTCCTTAATTTCTGCCAACACTTCCCGGCCCCCCTTTTTCGGCAGGTTCAAGTCCAGGAGGATCAGGTCCGGCTGCGGGGCATGGGCATGCTGACCTTCCCGGCGCAGGAAGGCCATGGCGTCTACGCCATCGGCCGCCACGTGGAGATGGTTGCGCACCTTGCCTTCTCTCAGGGCTTCTTGGGTGAGGCGCACATCACCCGGGTTGTCTTCCACCAATAATATTTCAATTGGCCGACAATTCTCTCGGTTCTTTCGGGGCATTTTCCCCTCCCTTGATTGTGAAGTAAAACATTGCACCCTTCCCCACCTCTGACTCAACCCAGATCCGGCCGCCGTGGCGTTCTACAATCCGCTTACAGAGGGCCAGGCCGATACCGGTGCCGGGATATTCCGACCGGTGATGCAGGCGCTGAAAGATTAAAAAAATGCGCTCTTGCTGTTCCGGAGCAATACCAATGCCGTTATCCCGCACCGCAAACACCCAATCGCCGTCTTGCAGTTGGGCGGAAATATGGACCTGGAGCGGTTCGTGGCCGTGGAATTTGACGGCATTGGCAATGAGGTTTTGAAACAGTTGGGTGAGCTGAACTTCATCGCCCCTGACGATGGGTAACGGCTCGTGCGTGATTATGGCGCCGCTCTCCTCAATGGCCGGCTTCAGGTTATCCAAGGCGTCGCTTAAAACCGAGTCGCACTCTACCATGACAAAGGGTTTGCTCCGGGTACCCACCCGGGAATAAGCCAGCAAATCATTCAGGAGCCGCTGCATACGGGTAGACCCATCCACGGCAAAGCCGATGAATTCATCGGCATCAGCATCAAGTTGGCCCCGGTAACGCTTGGCCAGGAGCTGGGTGAAACTGGCCACCATCCGTAACGGTTCTTGCAGGTCGTGGGAGGCCACGTAGGCAAATTGCTCCAGTTCGGCATTGGAACGCGCCAGGTCTCCGGCGTATTGGGCCATCAGGTGTTCGGCCTTTCGACGTTCGTCCAGTTCCACGGACAGGCGGGCGTTGGCATCCTGTAATTCTTCAGTGCGCTCCGACACCAGTCCTTCCAGCTCGTCCCGGGACTGCCGCAGCGCCGCTTCCGCGGCCTTGATGGTGCGGAAGAGAGGACCTATGGATAAGACGCCGGCCAGCATCATGATCGAGATGACCAGCCCCACGGATTCTACTACTAAATCGCCACCATGCGGCAGTTCGCCGGCCAGCAATTCGGCCAGGGCGATGACCCGGCGAATGCCCATGGCACAGAAGGCCGCGGAGATCAGGACCCAGGCAATCTGAAATCCCGTCACCCGGATCAACCTGAAAGCGAAAAAGGCCGCAGCAAACTGCAGCAGTGCCGAAATTCCAATGATTAAAATTAGTTCCACGAGAGGCCCAGGGGCATATTAGCACACTGGGCCAGGATTGCCAATGATGTCATAAAAAGTTTCCGGGTGAAGCTATCGGCGGTAGACAATCTTGGCATTATTGACCTCCCGGCCACAATTTTCCCGCGAGTTTCCCTGAGCGGTTCTTCTTATTCGAGATGTTCAACCTGATCTGCGCTGGCACCGCGGCACTCTCGGGTACCGCTTCTCCCGAATTCCATCCCAGATTTGTTCCACCGGGTTGGGTTGTAAACTATAAGGCGGTAGCGCCTCAAGCCTCATATGTTCCGGCACCGCTTTAAAGCCGCCGAGATGCTTCACTCCGCTGCGTTCCGCCCAGAATGACATGAATATTATTATTTATGACCGCAACTTCTTCTCAGAAAATGGGCCTGGCTTCCGCGGTTACTACCAGCAAAACCAGCCATAAGCTCAGGCTTCCAGCTAAAAAAAAGACCGGGGGATGCTTCTCCCCGGTCTTTTTGGTCTATGAAAGGATGTCGTGCGGGTATTGGGCCTGTAGGGGCGGGTTTTAAACCCGCCCCTACGATTGTTTAGGTGCCGATCACCAGGATGGTGGCGTCTTTGGCGACGCTGGCGCCGGGCTCGAAGTTGATGGCCTTCACCACTCCGCTTGCGGGCGCCGGGAGGCTGTTCTGCATCTTCATGGCCTCGAGCACGCAGATCAGGTCGCCGGTTTTCACCGCATCACCCACCTTCACCGCATAGCTGATGATCATCCCGGGCATGGGGGCCTTGAGGGGCGCGTCCCCCGCCGCCGGGGCTGCCGCCGGCCGGGGGGCCGGAGCCGGGGCCGCCGCGACCACAGGCGAGACGCCTGTGCCACGTGCCGGGGCCACATTGGTGATCACCGGCGCCCCGGAGGTGCACTCCACCTCGACGTTGTAGTACTGCCCGTCCACGAAGACGTTGAAGCCCCGCGTCCCCGGGCCCTTTTCCGGCGCCGCCTGGGACAGCGTATCCAGATACTCCTTCACCTTGGCGAAAAGTTTTTTCTGCTTGATGGTCAGATAAACCCCGTCTTCCAGGGCGATCTGCTCCAGAGTCTTGCCCTTGACTTCGGCGGGGATGGGCTCCAGGTTATACTTCCACTTGAGGAAACGCATGCCCGTGGTGGGGTACAGGGCGTAGATCAGGATGTCGCCTTCGTCCTTGGCAATGGCCTTGGTGTCCGCCACCGCCTTGTCCCACTCCGGCGCCAGGATGTCCCCGGGCCGCCCGGTGGTGGGCGTCTCGCCCCGCTCGTAGCCCTTGAGGATGTGCTTCTGCACCTCCAGGTCCATGGGGGCCGGGGTCTTGCCGTAGAGGCCGTAGGCCAGGCCCTGGGTCTCGGCCGTCACCTTCTTGTAGCGCCCGAACAGCACGTTCATCACCGCCTGGATGCCCACAATCTGGCTGGTGGGGGTCACCAGCGGCGGGAACCCCAGCTCCTGCCGGGTCTGGGGCAGGTCCGCCATCACCTCGTGGATCCGGTCCAAGGCGTCCAACTCTTTGAGCTGGTTCACCAGGTTGGAGTACATGCCCCCGGGGATCTGGTGCAGCAGCACCCCGGTGTCGATCTGGGCCATCTTGGAGGTGTCCAGCAGGTCCCGGTACTTCACCGCCACCTTCTCCAGGTCGTAGCCGATCGCGATCAAGCCCGCCAGGTTCATGTCGGTTTCCCGGTCGGTCTGCTCCACCGCCACGATGAGCGGCTCGATGGCCGGCTGGGAGGTCCGCAGCGCAAAGGGCGACAGGCAGGTGTCCAGCACGTCCACGCCCGCCTCGATGGCCTTCAGGTAGCTCATGGAGCCCGAGCCCGAGGTGTAGTGGGTGTGGAACTCCACCGGGATCTTGATGGTATCCTTCATCCCCTTGATGATGGCGTAGGCGTCATTCGGCGAGCACATGCCGGCCATGTCCTTCAAGACCACCGAGTCGGCCCCCATGTCCTCGGACTTCTTGGCAAAATTGACGTAGTAGTCCAGGTTGAAGATGGGCCCGCCCATGCGCCGCTGGGTCAGCGAATAGCACACCGCCGCCTGGAAGTGGGCCATGAGGCCGGCCTTTTTGGCGTCCATCAGGGCCTTGACCGCCACTTCCCAGTTGCGCATGTCGTTCAGCGCGTCGAAGACCCGGAAGATGTCCACCCCGGCCTCGGCGGCATAGCGCACGAACCGGTAGGTGAGATCGTCGGCGTAGTTCCGGTATCCCACCAGGTTCTGGCCCCGCAACAGCATCATGGTGGGGGTCTTCTTCAGGATCCCCTTGATGGTGCGGATGCGCTCCCAGGGGTCGTCCCCCAGGAAACGGTGGGTGGTGTCGAAGGTGGCGCCCCCCCAAACCTCGATGGCAAAGTAGCCCATCTGGTCCATGCGCGCCATGAAGGGAATGATGTCCTCGGACCGCATGCGGGTGGCCAGCAGCGACTGGTGACCGTCCCTAAAGGTGGTATCGGTGAATTTGATGGGATTTTTTCCGGCCATGGATGACTCCTTTGTCGTCAGCTTTCAGCTGTCAGCCGTCAGCTGTCAGCTTTAAAACAAACCGCTTTTTTCAGTTTTCCGTTTTCGGTTTTCCGTTTTCCGTTCAAAAAGTTTTTCGTAGGGTGCGTCCTACGCACCAATTAGTCAGCCGAATCGGCGGGCAATGCCCGCCCACATATATTTGCATGTTTTACGGGTGGGCCACCGGCCCATGAATAACTGTCAAGGCTGCTGGTTAAAGCCCCTCATATAAAGTTGCAGTCAATAACCTATGAAAATTCATGTCATTCTGAACGGAGCGCAGCTTCGTTACGAATCTCGGCGGCTTTAAAGAAGAGATTCTTCGCTGCACTCAGAATGACAAAAATAGTCCTTTGATGGCTCATGAGGTATCAATCCCCCGTTTCACCGGGAAACCTTGCGGCCCCGGCCCACCATCCCCCCCTTTTCTCAAGGGGGTCAGGGGGGATTTTCGTAGGGGCGGACCCGTGTGTCCGCCCTGGACGCGCACCTGGGCGACTACCGCAAACTCCGCCGCTGCATCAAGAGCCTGAGCTGCATGGCCTCGGAACGCCCGGACATTCCCCAGAGGTTTATGGGCGGGCCCGGGGCCGGGGCCGCCAAACCCGCCGCCGCCATCTGGCAGGCCTCCTCGTCGGCCATATAGGCCGCAATGGCCCCACTGATGGCCGCTAAAATCTTAGGTGCGATCGGCATCTCCACCTCGTCAGTTCAAAGTTCAAAGTTCAAAGTTCAAGATTCAAGGTTCAAAAACCTGCAATCACCACTCTTTTACTGCTCACTGCTTACTGCTCACTAAACCGGAATATTGCCGTGCTTCTTGGCCGGCAACGTCTCCCGCTTGGTGCTCAGGATCTCCAACGCCTCGATGAGCCGCGGCCTGGTCTCCCGGGGCGTGATCACCTGGTCCACAAAGCCTCGCGATGCGGCAATGTACGGGTTGTAGAGCAGGGTCTCGTAATTGTCGATGATCTCGGCCCGCTTGGCCACCGGGTCCGCCGCCGCCTTGATCTCTTTCCGGAAGATGACGTTGGCCGCACCCCCCGCCCCCATCACCGCAATCTCAGCCGTGGGCCAGGCGATGACCATGTCGGCCCCCAGGTCCTGGGAGCACATGGCCAGGTACGAGCCGCCGTAGTCCTTCCGGGTCACCAGGGTGATCTTGGGCACCGTGGCCTCGGAGTAGCACCACAACAGCTTGGCCCCGTGCCGGATGATGCCCTGCCACTCCTGGTCGCTCCCCGGCAGGTACCCGGGCACGTCGGCGATGGTTAAGAGCGGAATGTTGAAGGCGTCGCAGAAGCGGATGAACCGCGTGGCCTTGTCCGCCGCGTCGCAGTCCAGGCAGCCCGCCAGCACCCTGGGGTTGTTGGCGATGATGCCGATGGGCCGGCCGCCCATACGCGCCAGGGCCACCACCATGTTGCCGGCGAAATGGGCGTGGGGCTCGAAGAACTCGCCGTCGTCCACGATGGCACGGATGACGTCGTGCATGTCATAAGATTGCCCGGCGCTGTCCGGGATAATGGCGTCCAACTCCGGCGCCTCCCGGCCGGCAGGGTCGGCGGTGGGCGTAAGCGGCGGGTCTTCCATGTTATTGTTGGGCAGGTAGCTTAACAGGCGCTTGATCTGGTCGATGGCATCACTGTCGGACTCGCAGGCGAAGTGGGCCACCCCGGACTTGGTGTTGTGGGCCATGGCGCCGCCCAGGGCCTCGAAGCTGATCTCCTCCCCGGTGACGCTCTTGATGACGTCGGGGCCGGTGATGAACATGTACGACGTGTTCTTCACCATGAAGATGAAATCCGTCATGGCCGGCGAGTAGACCGCGCCCCCGGCGGTGGGTCCCATGATGGCGGAGACCTGGGGAATGACGCCGCTGGCGATGGCGTTCCTATAGAAAATCTGCCCGTAGGCGCTCAAAGAATCCACGCCCTCCTGGATGCGGGCCCCGCCGGAGTCGTTGAACCCCACAAACGGCACCCCGGCCTTCAAGGCCAGGTCCATGACCTTGCAGATCTTCTTGCTGTGCATCTCCCCCAGCGACCCGGCGCGGCTGGTGAAGTCCTGGGCAAAGGCGAACACCGGGCGATTGTTCACCTTCCCAAAGCCGGTGACCACCCCGTCCGCCGGGATCTCCACCTTCTCCATGCCGAAGTTGACGCAGCGGTGCGTCACAAAAATATCGGTCTCCCGAAAGGTCCCCGGGTCAAAGAACAAATCCAACCGCTCCCGGGCGGTGAGCTTGCCGCTGGCCCGCTGCTTCTCCACAGCCTTGGCACCACCCATCCCCTTGATCTGCTCCTCCTTCTCCTTCAACTCCCGGATCTTCTCGGCCACGGTCTTCATAGGTAACTCCTTTTTATCGTAACCCCTCGCCCCCGCATAACCCCGCCCGGCCCGGCACAACTCCCGGGCCAAAAAGCTGGAACGATTTTCATGGACTAGGTTTAATGGACTAGGGGAGATTATTTACTTTTGCGGCGCCTGTCAACCCGAATATGTGAAACTTCTCGCATTTCCCAGAGAATATTTCGCCCCTTTTCTCCAGGGGGGGTAGGGGGGATGATAATGATTCCGCTATGGAAAATACTTTTGACATTCGCTCTTGCCGAGGGTGCCGCAGTCTGACACCGGTAGCAGCCAAAACCCCCTCTCCCCTGGGAGGGGAGAGGGCTGGGGTGAGGGGTGGCTTCGTTGGCTGACACCCCCTCACCCTGCACTTTCTCCCGGTATAGACTGGCCTCTTAGCCATAAGCTTACCGGACACCCTGCTGAAAACCATAAGTTCTCCGCCGCCCAAAACCGGGGCACTCCAGGAAAAGTTTCCCAATAACGCCGGTTTGTAATAAGATAGCGCATCCGGTTCGCCGGCCCAGCCCGGAGGCGCCCCGGCGCCATGATCCCGTCCATAACCGGAACTCCCTTAACCCGGAGGATACCTTATGCTCATTAAGCCCGCGGCAGCTCTGGAAGGCGGCGTCCACCACACCGAAATCAGGGTGCGCTTCGGGGACACCGACCCCTACGGCATCGTCTACTTCGTCAGCTATTTCCGCTATTGCCACCGGGCCATCGAGGAATTTTTGCGGGCCTGCAGCCTGCCGCCCCACGAGACCTTCAAAAATGTCCCGGAGGGCTTCGGCCTGCCCATCGTCGAGGCCTGGGGCCGCTTCCGCCGCCCCAGTATCTACGGGGATTTATTACGCATCGAGACCCGCGTCCAGGAAATCCGGACCAAGGCCATCTTGTTCCGCTTCGAGTTCTACCCGGAAACCGGCCACGATCTCCTGGCCGAAGGTACCGCTACCCTGGTGGCCATCGGCCCGGACTGGCGGGCGAAGGAATTGCCGGAGAGGATCAAAGCCGCCCTGTCTCAGGGAAGATGAAACCTGACTTCAATCGAAAGAGTTGTCATACATAGCAGCGAACCAACGCCCCAGCCTGTCTAACCGATCTTTTGTTCAAAATGAGCGCAGGGTTTCTTACCATACCCGGAGGTGGTATGTGCATTTGGCCTCCGCCATTCGCCTGGTGCACCACTACCGGGCGGTGCTGGCCTGGGGGCCATTGGACTTCCCAGGAAAGAGGTGTCCGGATTCTAAGCGTATAATTCATTAAAAAATCAAAAATAAATGTCTTTTTTCAGTAAATTTGTGGTATTTTGCCGTCAATGAGATGAAGCGGCATAGGGAATGGTACCTTTAGGAGATTCTCACCGCAGCCAAGAGGTCCCTAAAACCATTTTTCGAATGCAAGGCCAAGGCGGCCGCATAATTGCGGGTTAAAAGGCAATACACAGATTTGGAACATGTGAGAATGATTCAGTATGAGCCACTTTAGGTGATTTTTCTTTTTCCGGGGGATTATGCCTATGAACAAGCCCAGTCCTCTCACTAAGTCTGCATGGTTATTGGTCAATTCCTATCTGAAGTACCTCTCGCACGACCCTACTCTCCTTCCGCCAACCTAACGTCCGCAGGAACGCAGTAAGCACATAAAGCCAGGACCGTTGGTTACCTTCTAAAAGAGGTGGTCAAAGGCTAGGGCGGACGCGCGGGGAAAGACCTGCTTGAGAAAAATCAGAGCATTTTAGGGGTTTAGAGAATCAAACCATTCCATTCCTGAAAAAGGAGCCCAGTCATGAGAAGATTTCTGTTGATTTCGCTGTCGTTGGTTTTAGCATTGGTCGGTTGGAGTTCGGTCGGTGCAGAGGATGGGTTTTATGTCATACCAGCTATGAGAGGAAACTACGCCCCGGTTCCCAAGACCGGACAGACGAATGCCTATGGTCGCACGGGAACCGACGGGGACTTGAAGAAGGGCGTGGCCTGGCCCACCCCGCGCTTTACTGACAATAACAATGGCACCGTGACTGATAAGCTGACCGGACTGATCTGGATGAAAAATGCCCAGGCTTTCGGCGCGATAAATTGGGTGGCCGCCCTGACCGCCGCCAACGGTCTGGCAGAGCCCGCCAAAGGCCTCACAGACGGCTCGGTAGCGGGTGACTGGCGCCTGCCCAACGTCAGGGAACTCCAGAGCCTCATCGATTATGGATATTCTGGTCCCGCCCTGCCAAATACGCTGGGAACAGGTAAGTGGGAGGAGGGTAGTCCTTTCCAGGGTGTGCAGTCGGGCAACTACTGGTCGTCGAGTACCACCGCAAGCAACGTCAGCTTCGCCTGGTCCGTGAATTTCCTCGAAGGCTACGTGAACTACAACGGACAGAGCAGCAACTACTATGTATGGTGTGTGCGAGGCGGTCCATGATGCTGGCTGCTTGGGTTATTTGAGTTATTTGATAATTATTCTTTTGGGGTGCAGGGGGGAACCCCCTGCTCCCGGCATTTTGGGGGGAAGGGATACGGGGCTCGTTAATCAGCAAGGCACCAGATCGAGCGGATAGAGATTATCTTGCCCTTATCAGCAATCTGAGAAATCTACCTTCTCCCAGCCATAGTATTTATCGGGTCCGCATGACGCACCCCACGACTTACCACCCATCTGCTCACTGCTTACTGCTCACTGCTCACTTCTTCTTCACCACCAGCACCGGGCATTTGGCGTGGCCGATGACCCGTTCCGCCACCGAACCCATGAGGAGCCGCTTCAAGCCGGTGCGGCCGTGGCTGCCCACGATGATGAGGCTGGCGCCCTTGAAATCCGCCGCCTTGACGATGCCCTCCTCCGGCCGGCCCATGGGAATCATGGTGTCCAGGGCGATCCCCTGCTCGCTGGCGGCCGCCTCCAGGCCCCGGACCACTTGCGTCGCCGCCGGGATATCCCGGTCGGAGGCGGCCACCGCCACCCCGATCAGGGCGCTGCCCATGGTCTTGGCCAACAGGAGCGCTTTGGTCCAGGCGGCCTCGCTGAACGGCGAGCCGTCGCTGGCGACCAGGAGGCTTTTAAAACTTAAGGGAACTTCCCGGGGCACCACCAGAACGTCGCAGGGGCTGTGGCCGATGACCCGGGCGGTGACACTGCCCATGAGCAACCGGGTCAGACCGGTATAGCCGTGGCGGCCCATGATAATCAGGTCGGGCTGGGATTCACCGACTTCCTCCAAAATACCCTCATAGGCCGAGGACCCGGTCCGGACCCGGGGCTCCAGGGTTATCCCCTCCCCGGCAGCCTCAGCCTTCCGGGCCTCTAACCGCTCCCTCACCGCGGTCTCCTGGGCCTGCATCAATTCCATATTGACTATTGGCGGCGCCAGGGTATCCGGCGCCTGCAGCTCATATCCCGCCAGGTAGAACAGCACTTCCAGGAGAAAGACCGTGCTTCCCGTGGTCTTGGCCAGATTAAGCGCGGCGCTGATGGCCCCTTCACTGTCAGGGGAGCCGTCGGTACACACCAGGATTTTGGGGAAAGGGGCTGAAGGGCTGGCAGCAGACATAGGTCTTCTCCTCATGGGCCTCACGGCGGTGGGATCAGGTTAGAAACAGGAGCGGAAAAGCAGATGCGTTCCCCCTCATCATAGCCCTCTCCCCAGCGGGGAGAGGGGATAAGAAAGCATTGCCCTAAAGGCGTTGATTCATAATTCGCGCCAAGGGTCCCGGCCTCTCCTCTTACAACTTTCAGCCCGGCTGCTTGACCACCAGAATGGGACAGGGGGAGCCCCCGATAACCCGTTCGGTAACGCTCCCCATGAGGAGTTTCCTCAATCCGGTGCGCCCGTAGCTGCCCACGATGATCAGGTCCACCTCATGTTTAATGGCCTGCTGGACAATGCCGGTATCGGGTGCGACTCCCTGGGGGTTAACTCCCTTGAAGGGGACCCGGACCAGGCTGGCGGCAGTGAGCATCCGGCGGATGATGGCCTTGGCCTCAATGATATCGCCTTCCTCCGGGGCCACCGCCACGCCGATCAACCGGCTTTTCGCCTGCTTGGCCATGGCCAGGGCGAGTTCCCAGGCTGCCTGGCTGTAAGAGGAGCCATCCGAGGCCACGAGAATACGCTGGAAACCAATCATGCCGCCCCGGGGCACCACCAGGACGTTTGTCGGGCTGAGACCGATGACCCGGGCGGTGACATTGCCCATCAAGATGCGGGCCAGGGCGCTTTTCCCGCACCGGCCCATGATGACCAGATCGGGGTGGATCTTCTCGGCTGTGGCCACGATGGCGGCATGCGGCGTTTGCCCCTCGGGCGTCATGGTCTTGAGGGCCACCCCCAGTTTGTCGGCTGCGGCCTTGATAACCGCCATATTCTCCCGTACCCCTTTTCCCAGAGTAGCCCGCAAATCCGGGGCCACCGCCTGGAATTCCGGGACCACGTGCAGCACCTGGACGGCGATAACCTGGCTGTCGCAGGCCACGGCCAGTTCCAGGGCCACCGCCACCGCGTTCTGCCCCTCGTCCGAGCCGTCGGTGCAGACCATCAATTTGCCCCATCCGCCGGGGCAGACCAGCGTCGGAAAAAGATTCTTCATGTTTGCCACACATCCCCGGGCAGGGTCGGTAAATTCTCCCCCGCCGCTTAATTGCCCGCCTCGCCGGTTTCAGCCTCTTCTCCCGGCCGGTCATAATGCCCGGCCAGAAAACGTTCCGCCAGGACCTGACTGATGTTGTCATCCTTCATGAGCATATCCATCTGCCGCACATAAGCCATCAGGCGGCCCACGAGATCCAGGCGTTCTTCCATCTCCGCTTCCGGACGCCGGCGGAAGCGGGCCCGGATCACATCGCCGAAAATTTCCATGGTGAAACCCAAACGCTCCAACACCGTGGCAATGAGCCGGATGCGGCGGATACGCCGGGTATCGTCCGCCGCCCCGCCCTTGAAGGTAAAATTGATATAATTATTTGCGGGGACATCGCCAACATAGCTGTCCACACTCTGGAAGTGATACCCCAGGCGGCAGGCGTAATTGACATAGTTGGCCGCCACGATGGCATAGGTCTTGTCCCAGAACTTCTGCGGCGGATTAATGGCCGACTGCCCCAGCACTTGCAAGAAGCCGCCCACATTCACCGGCACCGGACCGGCCCAGGTGATGTTGGGATAGCTGATGCCCCGCCACAAGGCCCGCATGGGCCGGGAAATGATGTCTTCGGGAGGCACCGGGGTATCGTGGCTGGCCAGGCCATCCCCCAGGTCCACCAGGTGGAGGTTGAGTGGCAGCGCGGTTTTGAGCTTCAGAAGTTTCAGGGCCGGCACCCGGCCCTGGGCGACTTCGTCCATGAGGTCGAACATGATCTGCATGGCCTTTTCTTGGCCAAAACGGGTGATATCGTGGTAGGTGCGGCAATTCTCCGGGCGGAAATCTTTGCTGCGCCGGTCCACCAGGTTCAAGGGGATGATCAGATCGGCCACGGCCCGGAGCCGCGCCAGGATCGGCGAGTCAGGGGCGTACCGGGGATGGGGCCTCTGATAACGCAGCAGATCCTCCACCCGGCCTTGATAAACCTTGCCGTGAAAGGCGTCCACGGTCACCACCTCACCGGCGGGCAGTCCGGCCGCGCCCCCTGCCTCCACCAGGGCCGGGACGCCATATTCCCTGGCCACCAGGATCAGGTGGCCGGTGGCTGAACCCGTCTCGGCCAGCAGGGCGGCTATCCGGGGCAACACCGGGGCCAGTTCCGGCGTAGTCCGGGGAACCACTAACACCACCCCGGCAGGCACCTCGGCCAGGCTGCGCCCGGGGTCCAGAGAAAAAACCGGCCCGGCCGCCACCCCGGGCGAGCCGATATGCCCGCTTAAAAGCACCTGGACCCCGGCCGCGGCCGCGGCCATGTCCTCAGGGGGGCACCGGAAATTATCCGCCGGCGGCAGGTGGCGGGATTGCACCACCTGGAGGTCCCCCTGGCCATCCTTGACCCACTCCACACAATGGGGGCAGCCACAATGGGCCTCTAAAATCCGGGCATAAGACGAAAGGAGCTTAAGGTCGCCCGCCTCCAGCACCGGGGTCTCCAGCAGTTCCGGCGCCACCGGCTGCTTCTCCACGCGGCCATCCCGGACCTGGAGCCGGTATTCCTGGCGGCCATGCCGGGCCTGGATCAGGCCCCCATCCGCCTTGTTGACCAGGTATTCATCGCCGCCCATCCTGCCGGCCACCAGATCGGCGGCCAGGCCCCAGGTGGCGCTGATCATGAGGGTTTCAGGCGAGGCGCCGGCCGGGTCCGTGGTTAACATGACCCCGGCGCTCGTAGCATCCACCAGACGCTGGATCAGGACCCCCATGGCCGCCTCTTCCAGAAGCAGGCCCTGGAGTTTGAAGTAAATAATCGCCCCCTCCCCGAACTGGCTGGCCACTACCCGGCGCCAGCGGTCGGGGACCTCTGCCGGCGCCACCCCCAGAAAGGTCTCGTACTGGCCGGCAAAAGACGCCGTGATATCTTCCCGGCCGCCGCTGCTCCGCACCGTGAGCGTATGGCCCCCTTCCGGGGCCAGGCGCTGGGCGGCCGTAAGGAGGGCTGCTTCTAGCTCCGGCGGAATTGGCTGGGCCAGAATCAGGTGCTGTAACTCCTGGGAAACTTGCCCCACCTGGGTTTCATTCGCCAGGTCCAGGTTATGCAGCCCGGACTTGAGCCGGGACAGGAGCGTGCCGCCACCGTCCGGCAGTTCCTGCTCCATGAAGAGTTTATAGGCCGACAGCGTGGCCACCGCCCCGTCGGGCACCGGCAGATCCAACTGGTTTTTGACCCGGGCCAGATTGCCGGCTTTGCCTCCCAGGGCTGCCAGCAACTCGGGGCCCGCCTCCTCCAGGCGCACGATCAGCGGGCTGGCCGGGAAGGGCGCCGCATCTTCCAGGCGCCGCACGATAGCATCTTTGATCCGGACCCGGGCCGACTCCAACTCCGGGTACCTGGCCCCGGAAATCTTTTGCAGCGCCGCCACCAGAGAGGCACCATGCTGGTCCAGCAGACAAATCCGGGAGTTAAGATAGGGGAGGTCCAGATCCTTGCGGCTCACCAGCATCTCTTCCAGGCTGCCGATAAGGCCCATGACCTCGTTATTGTCGGCCAATATCTGCTGGAAACCGCACCAGATCTCTCTCAACTTCGGAGCCGAGGCGTCGGCTCTCTTTCTGCGGCGGAAAAAATCAAACAGTCCCATAGACTTCCCTGAAGGAATTTGCCTTGGCTACCTTGAGCAGAATAATACTTTTCAGCTCAAAAGTAAGCTACTAAAAGGTGATTTCGTTACATTATAGCCGGAAAATCATCGCCGGATAAGCCTCAAGTTTTTTTGGCTCATCCACCCTCTCCCTGGTTTTACACACTGTAAAAATTCCTGACAGAAAAGGCTCACCAACCTCCGGGGAAAAATGCCCCCTACCCTATGGTTTCCTTTTATATTCCCTTAGTTAATCGATGCGCATTTTTTTCCCCAGGGCTTGGCACGGCCATTGCCTGTATAAAGGGCAGACAAAAAAAAGCGGAAATAAGGTAGCCTGGCCGGTCTCGGGGCCTGGCCGACGGTTAGCACCATAAATTCAATGGGTTGAAGGGAGGTGAACGACGGTGAAACGATATATGGTCCTCATTCTTAACTTCTTTTTCCTGGCCGTGTCCAGCAATCTGGCGTTTGCTGAGGGGGTGGCGAAGGCCGAGCCCTTGCAGAAGACAATCGATCTGGCGAAATTGACCGGCCTCAATTACTTCTTCGCCAGCTGGTATAACGACAATATGTGGCTCTACGCCATCATGGTCACCGCGATCATGGGGGTGATCGGCTTGGTCATCGCCCTGGTCACTGACATCATCTTAAAGATGATCGGCATGGAAGTCCACAAAATGGAGCACCACGAATAACACCCGGAGGGGAGGAACTGCGCAATGTTTGATATGTTTAATGTATATTTACCCATTGCCGAGATGCAATTCAATGCCCTCATCCTGGTGGCTATCGGCTTCTCGGTAGGGGTGCTGGGCGGCTTCTTCGGAGTCGGCGGCGCCTGGGTGGTGACCCCGGCGCTGAACATCTTCGGCTTTCCCATGGCCTACGCCATCGGCACCGACCTGGCCCACATCTTCGGCAAATCCATCGTCGCCACCGCCAAACATCGCAAGATGGGCAACGTCGACATGAAACTGGGGCTCATGTCCATCGTCGGCTCGGTCGTCGGGGTGGAGATCGGGGCCCAGAACGTCATGTGGCTGACCAAGCTGGGCATCGCCGGCCCGGTGGTGCGTTATTTATATATGGTCCTGCTTTTCGGGCTGGGCTTCTACATGCTCTACGATTACCTGACCAAAGATAAACGCGCTGCGGTCCAGGCCGCCAAGGTGGCCGAGGCGGCCCGGGCGGGGCTGGATCTGCCGGTCCGCAAAGCCTGGAACCTGCCGCCCATGATCCACTTCCCGGCCTCCGGCATCACCATCTCCTTGTGGACCGTCACCGGGGTGTTCCTCTTTACCGGCTGGCTCTCCGGCCTCCTGGGCGTCGGCGGCGGCTTCATCCGCATGCCGGCCCTGATTTACCTCATCGGCTGTCCCACGGCCATCGCCATCGGCACCGACCTCTTCTCGGTGCTGTTCTCCGGGGCCTATGGCTGCTTCACCTACGGCATCAAGGGCCGGGTCGAGATCATCGCCGCGGTCCTCATGCTCATCGGCGCCGCCATCGGCGCCCAGATCGGCGTCACCGCGGTGAAGTACATCCGGGGCTACGGCATCCGGCTGCTCTTTGCCATCATGATCATCCTGGCCGGTTCCTCCGTGGCCCTGAAGCAGTTCGAATTGACCACCGCCGCTGCCTGGCTGGTCATGACCGCCGCCCTGGGCATGTGCGCCGTGATTATGATCAAACTGTATAACGGCTTTAAGAAAGAACAGGCCGAAAAGGCCGCCTATGCCGGCAAAGGAGGGGCCTAACATGAAGATCATAGTTCCCGTGGATGGCTCGGCCTATTCCCTCAAAGCCGTGGAAACCGCCTGCGACCTGGCCAAGGCCCAGGCCCCGTCCACCGTAGTCTTAACCGCGGTGGCCGTGCAGATCCCGGAGTTGGAAGAAGGAGTCTATATCGCCGAGAAGATGAAGGCCCAGGCTGAAATCGCCCTGGCCAAGGCCAAGGAAGTGGCCCAGGCCAAAGGCATCGACGCCGAGGTGATCCTGTCCACCGGCGCCTCCCCTGCCGATGAGATCGTCCAGGTGGCCAAAGATCAGCAGGCCGACCTCATCGTCATCGGCAGCCGGGGCCTGGCCGGCAAAACCAGGTCCTTCCTGGGCAGCACCGCCTCCCAGGTGGTAACCTACTCTCCCTGCTCGGTCCTGGTAGTCAAGACCCAGGATTGAGCCAACCCATAGCAGTCTCCCTAAAACCTGGCGGCCCCCTCGGGGGCCGCCCTTTTGTCCCCGAAGCTCCAGGTTGGGTGCGTTTTACGCCCCCTGATACCAAGTCGCAATCAATTGGCGACAGATGCGTCTTGCCTGTGCTGGCGCAAGCGAAACGTCCATGACCTCGGGGTTGGTCACTCCCGGGGATGAAAATCCCCCCTACCCCCCCTTTAGAAAAGGGGGGAAAAGACTGCGGCTTCCTTAAAGTCCCCCTTTTTTAAAGGGGGATTGAGGGGGATTTGAAGTTTCACGGTAAAGCCTGCGTCTGCAAATAATTGCCTGTTGAACGCAACTCGGTATCAGACCAAAATACAACCAAATGGTGGCACAGGCTGTCTATCCGGTGCAATTCCCGTAGGGTGCGTCCTACGCACCAGCTATTCCATCCGCCGGCCATGGACCGGATCGATAACCTGCCCGGGGCTTGTGAAGCATTACACTTAATCATTTTTCTGTCCCAGGGAAAACCAGGCCCTGCCCTATTATTAGCTTGACTTTTCAAGCTTATTCCCTTAAAAAAGTAACCAAGATTTTGTGAAAAATGTAACAAGGGGCGACCTTCGAGGAGTTCTGTCATGGCCAATGATAAAAAAGTCAAGGATCTCATGATCCCCCTGGCGGACTTTCCCCACATTCCCTATTGGTTCACCTTGCGCCAGGCCATGGCCATTGTCCGGGAAGCCGTGGGCAAGTTTGAAGGCGCCTTTGAGCCCCGGGCCGTGCTGGTCTTTGACGAAAAATATCAGCTCATGGGTATCCTGACTTTACGGAACATGATCAAGGGCCTGGAGCCCAGTTTTCTCCAAGAGACCAGCCTCGTGGCGATGGACCCCAATCTCACCGTCCTCATGGGAGATCTCCTGGGCCCCAATATGAGGACCGCGTCCCAGCGCCCGGTGAACGAGGTCATGTGCCCCATTCAGGTCACCGTGGACGCCAGCGCCCCCGTCGCCAAGGCCCTCTACCTGATGATCCAGGAAAACGTCGGCTTCTTGCCGGTGATGCAGGCGGGCAAGGTGGCCGGGATGATCCGCTTAAGCGATCTGTTCCATGAGGTCGCCCAGCTGGTGCTGGGCGACCAGGCTTAACCGTAACTACCTGAAACCGCCATGCCAGTGCAATAATACCACCCATGCCGGGTATGCCGGTGTTGGCGCCCAAGCTGTAGCGCGCGCCGGTTTTATATAAGGGGAGGGCCGGAAACGCCTTCCGCCACCCTCCCCCCTCTTGACCCCGCGTCCGCTGGCCGGTTTCAACATCGTCACGGTCCTTAAGGCCCAGCCAGTAAACATAAAAGCCCGGGGAGGGCGAGGCTCAAGCCTCCCCGGACTTTCTCATATTTAACCGCGACCACAAACTATCTCCCGGCTTTTAGCCACGACAGGAAGGTGCCTATGACTAAGAGACATGGGGTTTTTTTACTCATATTTTTATGGTTGATTCTCATCCCCGGCCTGAGCCCCACCTGCGCCCGGGCCGCCGACCCCGGCCCCCAGGACCGCCTCAGCCTGGCCGGTTCCATCCTCAACACCGAAGGCCGGGGCGTCAAGGAAGCCGACGTCGAGGTGCTGGTCAACGGCCGTCACCTCAAACCGGAAGGCAAGAAAACCACCATTGTCACCGGCAGCCAGGGCGGTTTTCTGGCCCAGTTCCACCTCCCCGCCGGCACCCTGGCCGGGGCCCGGGTCGAGATCCAGGCCAAGAAGCCCAACTGGCGCAATCTGCCCCCCGCACCGGTGACCCTCTTGCCCGGGGGCACCGACCAGTCGGGAAACAACCTCTTCCAGGCCCAGGCCCACCTCACCCTGCTCCGGGCGGTGACTCCGGCCTTCTGGATCGCCACCCTGGTCTTGTTCCTGGTCTACGCCCTCATCGCCTTTGAACTGATGCACCGCACCCTGGCGGCGTTTCTCGGGGCCGCGGCCATCATGTTCATCTCTTATGTGTTCGGGACCTTCAACCCGGGGTACTTCGTCATCTCTTTCGATGACGCCATGCGGGCCATCGACATGAACGTCATCTTCCTCCTCATGGGGATGATGATCATTGTCGGGGTCTTGAAAAAGACCGGCTTGTTCCAGTGGCTGGCCTACAAATCCTTTGCCATGGCCCGGGGCAATATTTATATCCTGGCCGGCATTCTCATGGTGGTCACCGCGGTGGCCTCGGCCTTCCTGGACAACGTCACCACCATGCTGTTGATGATCCCGGTGACCATCGAGATCGCCGTGGCCTTGAAATTGAACCCCATTGCCCTGCTGATTCCCGAGGTCTTTGCCTCCAACGTCGGCGGCACCGCCACCCTGATCGGCGACCCCCCCAATATCTTGATCGGCTCCTATGCCAACCTCTCCTTCGGGGCCTTTTTGAACAACCTCACCCTGGTCGTCGTCATTAGCATGGTCTTCAGCGTGGCCTTCTACATCTTCTGGTATCGCCGCTCCTATAAAGAGGCCGAGGTCAAGGATGTGGAGCGCACCACCGCCTACATGAAACAGGAATACCGCATCACCGATAAGGTGCTGCTCATCAAGTGCCTGGTGATGCTGGTATTCACCATCCTCCTGTTCGTCCTCCACGGGGTGTTTCACATGGAGCCCTCCATCGCCGCCCTCACCGGCGCCATGCTGCTCCTGGCCATCTCCGGGGTCGACATCGTGGAAATGCTGGAGCACGAAGTGGAGTGGCCCACCCTGGTGTTCTTCATGGCCCTGTTCATCGTGGTGGCCGGGGCCGAGGAGACCGGCCTGATCCAGTTCATCGCCGAGTGGGTGGCGCATCTCTCCCAAGGCAACCTGGTGGTGGCGGTCATCCTGGTCCTCTGGGTGTCGGCCCTCGCTTCCGCCGCCATCGACAACATTCCCTTCACCGCCACCATGCTGCCCATTGTCGCCTTTCTCAACCAAACCATCCCGGGGGCGGAGTCCGGGGTGCTCTGGTGGGCCCTGTCCCTGGGGGCCTGCTTCGGCGGCAACGGCACCATGATCGGAGCCTCCGCCAACGTGGTCACCGTGGGCCTGGCGGAAAAAGCGGGCTACCACATCTCCTTCATGGCCTACATCAAGGCCTGCATGGCGCCCATGCTGGTTACGGTGGTCATAGCCACGGTCTATCTGCTCCTGGCCTATTAGCCCGGCAGCGGTCATTCATGCGAGCCTTAAAGGGATTCCATCCTTGTCCCCTCTCCCCCGGCGGGGGAGAGGGAGTAGGTTAAACTCCGGGTTTAATGATCGCAGCGCCTTAAATCGGTTCCATCTTTTCCCCTCTCCCCCAATGGGGGAGAGGGTTAGGGTGAGGGGGAAGTAATCTTTTTTCCGCTCTGAATAATAAGTGGGTTCAGGGGGTGAAGTATAACTGGCAGTGGTCGATAGTCGGAGATTTCTGCAACACTGATGCCGAGTTGCGTTCAAAAAGGCCGTTTCCCTTCGTAGGGTGCGTCTTACGCACCACGAATGGCGCGTGAGACGCTCCCTACTGGTACATGGTCGGGATTTTCTTTAGCACTGACCACTGCCCACCGGCTACTGACTACTCTCTCCCCGTTCCTTGCCCCAAAATACGCCCGGGCGCCAGCCGGAGCGGACTGGCAATTGAGCTAAAATTTGATATAATTTTTGATTGTTTGATGCCAATGGCAGTCCTGTCTATATTTGCGGCAATGGGGAGCGATGGTGACCACCCTGAAACGCGCCTGGCAACGTCTTACCAAGGCCACGCCGGGTAAAACCCAGGCGGAGCTGGCGGAAAAATACACCCACTTTCAGGCCTTGCTCTCCGCCAACAACCAGGTCCTGACCCTGATGGCCGACATGGAAGAGAAGCTGTCGGGCGACTACCTGTTTGACCTCCAATACATCCGCGCCGCGGTCAGTCAACTCCACCAGGAAACGGCCAAGTTGGTCGATGCCCTCAATGGCTTGGGGGGCAACCGCTATCAAGGGCTGTCCGAGGCCCTGGCCCGCATCAGCCGGGAGGTGGAGGCAGTCCTGACCCACCGCCGCGAGATCCCCGTAGCCCCCCTGGTGATTGACTTCGAGGCCATCAACGCCACCATGGGTGACGTGGTGGGGGGCAAAAACGCCAATCTGGGGGAGGTCAAAAACCGCGTGGGCCTGCCGGTCCCCGCCGGCTTTGCCATTTCCACCCACGCCTACAAGGTTTTCCTGGATCACAATCACCTGGCGGCCCGGCTGACGGAATTGCTGGGGCACTGGCGCCTGGATGATCTGGACAGCCTGGCCCGGGTCAGCGAGGACTTAAAGCAGATGATCCTCGCGGCCCAAGTACCCCCGGAACTGGAGGCGGCCATCACCGAGGCCTACGAGCGCCTGGCGGCCCGGGAGCCCCGCCGGCCCCGGGTGGCCATGCGCTCTTCCGCCGTGGGCGAGGACCTCACCCTGACCTTCGCCGGCCAGTACGCCACCTATCTCAACGTGGCCCCCGAATCCCTCAGCAGCCGCTATAAGGATATCGTCGCCAGCCTGTTCACTCCTCGCGCCCTGTTTTACTACAAGAACAAGGGGTTCAAGGAAGAAGAGATGGCCATGGGCGTGGTGGTGATGCCCATGATCCAGGCCCGGGCCAGCGGGGTGCTCTTCACCCGCCAGCCCGATGACGCCGGCCAGGAGGCTGCCTTCATCAACGCCGTCTGGGGCTTGGGCAGATACGCCGTAGGCGGCGTCATCAACCCGGATCACTACCTGGTGGCCTACCAGCCGCCGGGCCAGGTCCTGGCCCAAACGATTCCCCCCAAGGAGGTCATGCTGGTCTGCCGGCCCCAGGGCGGCGAAGCCGAGGTGCCGGTGCCGCCGGAGCTGGTCAGCGCCCCCTGCCTGGACCAGGGCCAGATTACCCAACTGGTGCACTGGGCCGCCACCCTGGAGGCCCATTTCGCCAAACCCCAGGACGTGGAGTGGGCCCTGGATGAAACCGGGGCCCTCTGGCTCCTCCAGAGCCGGCCGCTGCAGCTCCCGCCCCCCAAGACCCCGGAGCCGCCGGCCCGGACCCTGAAGGAGCATGCCGTGCTCATTGACCACGGCACCGTAGCCTGCCGCGGCGTCGGGGCCGGTCCGGTGTTCCTGGTGCGCCGGGATGCGGATCTGAAGAACTTCCCCGCCGGCAGCGTCCTGGTGGCCCGCCACACCTCAACCAAATATGTCACCGTCATGCCCCAGACCGCCGCCATCCTTACCGACGCCGGCAGCCCCACCGGCCACATGGCCCTCCTGGCCCGGGAATTCCAGGTCCCCACCATTCTCAATACCGGCAACGCCACCCAAATCCTGCAACCCGGACAAGTGGTCACCGTGGACGCCAACTATAATAACGTCTACGCCGGCCTGATCCCGGAACTCCTGGAACTGCGGCATAAAAAAAATGACCTGGCTGACAGCCCGGTGTTTCAAACCTTAAAGAATGTGGTGCAAAAGATCGTCCCCTTGAACCTGATCAATCCCGAAGATGACGCCACGTTCTCACCGTCTCACTGCCGCACCATCCATGACATCGTGCGCTACGCCCACGAATATTCCATGCGGGAAATGTTCCGCCTGGCGGAAAATGAAATCGACACCGCCGGCGAGGTCGTGGACCTGGATTCCGGGCTGCCCATCAAGGTCAGAATCCTGGATCTGGGCGGCGTGCTGAAAAGGGGCTGGGGCCGCAAGGTCAAACCCGAACAGGTGGACTCCCTCCCCTTCCAGGCCTTCTGGAAGGGCCTCACCGCCATGCGCTGGGCCCAGGCTGCACCCGCCGGGGTCAAGAGCCTGTCCTCGGTCTTTGTCAAGGGCGAGGCCGAGGTGGCCCAGGGCGCCGACCCCTGGCGGGACCAGAGTTATGTCGTGCTCGCCAAAAATTACATGAATTTCAGCATCCGCCTGGGGTATCATCTCTCCACGGTGGAGGCCTACGTCTCGGACCAGGTGAACGACAACTACCTCACCTTCGGGTTCCGGGGCGGCGGCTCCACCCCGGAGCGCCGGGAGCGCCGCGCCCGCCTCATCGAGGCCATCATCGACCACCTCCACCTGAATCACCGGCGCAAAGGCGAGCTCATCGAGGCCCGTCTCGCCAAATACCCCGCCGAGCAGATGGCCCAGCGGCTCACCCTGCTGGGTAAACTCACGCATTACACCAAACAACTGGACATGGTGCTGTTTTCGGATAGTATTGTAGAATGGTATATTAAGGACTTCGTGCAGGAACACGTGGGTAAATAGAAAAATTATGCGCCGCTTCCCGTTTCTCGCCTCCCGCTACGCCCTGGCTTTATTGTTGGCGGTCAATTTCGCCCTGCTGGGGATCAGCATCTATCTGGGCCTCATGTCCGCCAACCAGATGAAGGAGATCGTCAAGGAAGACTTCAACCAGCAGCAGTTGGTGCTGGCCAAATATACCGCCAGCCTGCTGGAGCAGGATATCAACTTCCTCAAACGGGAACTGAGCACCCTCAACTTCTCCCCTTCCATCCAATACCTGGAGCCCCTGTCCTGGGCCAACCGCATGCGGGCCACCCTGGCTTCCGTCCGGGAAGAAGGCGTGGTGGAGATCCTGCGTATCAGTGCCGACGGCAACCGGGCTTTTCAGATGGACTCCCGGGGGGTGGATCAGATCACCACCGGCTCCTTCAAGGACACCTCGTTCCTCTCCTGGGCCGCCCAACCGGAACACAAGGGCCAGGTCCTGGTGATGCCGGTGTCCACCGAGATTCCCCATTACGTCGGCCGGCTCATCTTCGTCATGGCCGTGCCCACCTATGAGATGTCGGTGGACGAAACCCATCCCCACCCCTCCGGGGCTTTCAGCGGGGTGCTGGTGTTTTATATCGATGCCCATGCCCTGGCCAAAAAGTTTACCCAGGGTATTCAGAGCGGCAAAACCGGTTATGCCTGGATCATGGATAGCAAGGGCATATTTCTCAGTCATCCGGAACGCGACTTCATCGGCAAGAACGCCTTTACGGTGCGCAAAGAACGGATGCCCGCCATCTCCTTCGACGCCATCAACCAGATTCAGCGCGAAAAAATGCTGGCCGGCAAAGAAGGCTGGGGCACTTATATCTCCGGCTGGCATCGCGGCATGGCGGGAGAGATTCAAAAGCTCATGGCCTATGCCCCGGTACAGTTGGAAGAACAAAACCTGGTCCAGGAGACTAAACCGGCCACCTCCTGGTCAGTGGCGGTGGTGGCCCCGGCCAGCGAAGTCGAAGGCGTGATCCATACCCTCTATACCCGGCAGTTCTACCTCCAGGTCATCATCGGCCTGGTGGTCCTGTCCGGCACCATCGTCATGCTGAATTTCCGCTACGAGCAGCAGTTTTCTTCCAGCCTGGAAGAAGAGGTCAACCGCCAGAAGGAGAAGTTGCAGAAATCAGAGGCCCGGTATCAGGGCCTGGTGGAAAACGCCGCCGACCTGATCTACTCCGTGGACGCCGACGGCCGTGTCCTGTCCATCAACCGCTACGCCGCCAACCTCTTCGCCACCGCCCGATCCTCGGTAAAGCCCGCAACCACCGGCGGCGTCATCCAGGGGACATCCCAGGAGTTTGTCGGGCGCACCTTGAACGACATCTTCAATCAAAAATCCGCCGACTTCCACATGGAATGGCTCCGGGAAGTCAAGGAGACGAACAGGGTCAGAAGCAAGCGCCACCCGGTGTCCATCGGCGACCAGGAATTCTGGTTTTCCACCAGCATCGTGGGCATCAAAGATGAACACGGCGATACCTTTGCCTACGAGATCATTTCCCGGAACATCACCGGCCGCAAAGCCATTGAAGACCGGATGATCAACATGGAGAAGCTCGCCTCCATCGGCACCCTGGCCGCGGGGGTGGCCCATGAGATCAATAATCCCATGACCGTGATCCTGGGATTCACCGAGCACCTCCTGGAGCAGACCGAGTCCATGCCCGAGATCCACGAAACCCTCCAGGTCATCGAGGACGAAGGGCTCCGGTGCAAAAAAATCGTCGAAAACATCCTCACCTTCGCCCGCATCCCCCAGGTGAGCGAAACCAGCGCCGAGGTTTCCGGCCTCCTGGAAAAAACCCTGGCCGTGGTGAAGAACACCCTGCTGACCAAAAAGATCCGCCTGGAAACCAGCCTGGCCCCGGGCCTCCCCCGGGTCAAGGGTGACCCCCCGGAACTGCAGCAGGTCTTCATCAATCTGGTCAACAATGCCGCCGACGCCATGGCGGGGGGCGGGATCCTCAAGGTCCTTACCGCGCTCAGCCCCGACGGCAAACGCGTCGCCATCGAATTTATCGACACCGGCGCCGGCATCCCCCGGGAGGCCCAGGCCAAGATCTTCGACCCCTTCTTCACCACCAAGGAGACCGGCAAAGGCACCGGCCTGGGCCTGTCCATGAGCTACGGCATTATCACCAAATTCGGCGGGAACATCATCTTCACCAGTTACCCCGCCGATGAATATCCCGGAAAGCATGGCACCACGTTTACCGTTTACCTCCCCATTATTTCCGGCCCCGAGGCCGAGGCGAACGGCCTGGAACAGGCCCCGCCGAATCAAACCGCAGTTATCTCGTAAAGAGAGTTGTAGGGGCGGTTCGCGAACCGCCCCTACGGGAACTTTTCAGGACAGGAGGATAAGATGCCGGAGCGGATACTGGTCGTTGACGATGAACCCAATATGCTCAGATTGCTGAAAACTATCCTGATGGATAAGACCGGCTATGAGGTTACCACGACCAACAATCCCCTGGAAGTGAGCAAATTGCTCCAGGATAGTCATTACGACTTAGTGGTCACCGATCTCAAAATGCCCCTGGTGGATGGCATCGACCTCATCGGCATCGTCAAGAATATCGACGTTACCATGCCCATTATTGTCATTACCGCCTACGGCACCATTGAGACCGCCGAAGAGGCCATCCAGAAAGGCGCCTACGATTTTATCACCAAGCCCTTCCGCAAGGAGACCATCCTCATCACCATCAAGCGGGCCCTGGAGTGGAAGCGCATGCAAGGGGAACTGGCCGCCTTGAAAAAACAGTAGTCAGTTGCCAGTTGCCAGTGGTCAGTTATGGAGCGGCCTGGTGGCCGCCAAATCCGGGGCACCCGGCACGCCCTCTATCTAACCCCAGACAACTGACAACTGACTACTGGCTACTGACCACTGACCACTGACTACTATGCTAAAATTCCTGCGGCGCTTTCTCAAAGACCCCGAACCGACCGAACAGGTCCGTTTGCAGGAGAAATTTGTCCATTTCCGGCGCCTGCTCGACAACAACAACCAGGCCCTGGACACCATGGCGGACATGGAGGAAAAACTCTCCGGCGATTTCGTCTTTGACTCCAGCTATATCTCTTCACAGGTGAATGCCCTGGGCGAACAGGTCTCCGGTATGGTAAACGCCCTCAACCTCCTGACCAACAACCGCTATCAATCCGACCTGGTCCCCATCTGTAGGCGTCTGCAGGACGAGATGCTGGCGGAGTTGGAAGCGGTCCCCACCATCCCCGATACCCCGTTCATCCTGCCCCTATCGGCTCTGCACCGGGAACTGGCCCCGGCGGTGGGCGGCAAGATGGCCAACCTCGGCGAGATCGGCAACCGCGTCGGCCTGCCGGTGCCCCAGGGCTTTTCCATTACCGCCGCGGCCTACAAACGCTTCCTGGAATCCTCCAGCCTGGCCGCCGACCTTTACGACAAACTCTCCCAGGCCAACATCGAAGACCTGGACAGCCTCAGGGTCATCAGCCAGGAGTTGCAGGCCATGGTGCGCCGGGCCCCCCTGCCCCCGGACCTGGAAGCAGCCATCGTCCAGGCGGGCCAAGACCTGCCCACCCACTGGCTGGCGGTGCGCTCCAGCGCCGTGGGCGAGGACACCGAATTCTCTTTTGCCGGCCAGTTCGCCACCCTCTTGAACGTCGACGCCGCATCCTTACCCGGTCACTACAAGGAGATCGTGGCCAGCAAGTTTACCTCTCGCGCCATCTTCTACTGGAAATACCAACAGTTTTCCGTCAACTCGCTCCCCATGGCCGTGGGCGTCCTGGCCATGGTCCCGGCCCGGGCCAGCGGCGTCATGTTCTCCCTGGACCCCCAGGCCCCCCAGGACGACACCGTGATGATTTCGGCGGTGTGGGGCCTGGGCCAGTACGCCGTGGACGGCACCGTGTCCCCGGACCTCTTTCAGGTGAGCCGGCAGGCCCCCCACTCCATCACCCAGCGCCGGGTAGCCGAAAAACCCGTCGCCCTCACCTGTGGCCCGGCTGGGGGAGTGGAAGAAATTTCCCTGGCCCCGGAACAGGCCCAGGCCCCCTGCCTCACCGACGACCAGGTCCGGACCCTGGCCGAAATTGCCCTGCAATTGGAGGACCACTTCGGCCACCCCCAGGATATCGAGTGGACCGTGGGCGAGGCGGGCAACCTCATCATCCTCCAATCCCGGCCCCTGAGGATCAGCGCCCCGGCCTTTGCCGCCGAGGAGCGGCCCCCCGTCCCCGAACCCATGGTGGCGCCCATCCTCCACCACGGCATCCGGGCGGTGGGGGGCGTGGCCGCCGGCCGGGTCCACCTCTTCCTCCACGATGAAGATGTCAGCCGCATTCCGCCCGGCGCCGTGGTGGTGGGCCGCCAGCCCTCAGCCCGCCTGGTGCTGGTCATGGACCGCATTGCCGCCATCATCACCGAAGTGGGCAGTCCCACCGGCCACATGAGCATCCTGGCCCGGGAGTTCCGCATTCCCACCCTGGTGGAGGTGGGCGGCGCCACCAAGACCCTCACCCCCGGCCAGATAGTCACCGTCGACGCCGACGCCGCCCTCATCTATCCCGGCATCATGCACGAGTTGCTGGCCCGCCAGGTGAAACCGGATGAAGCCTGGCGCAGTGACCCGGTCTTCCTCAAATTGCGCCGCATCTTGAAATCCGTCTCCCGCCTGAACCTCCTCGACCCCGAGAGCCCGGAGTTTAAGGCGGTTAACTGCCGCACCCTCCACGACATCACCCGGTTCTGTCACGAAAAGGCCATGGACGCCATGTTTATCCCGGACATGGAGAAGGCCTTGGCATCCCATCACGTCAGCCGCCTCAAAACCGACCTGCCCCTCAATCTGTTCATCCTCGACCTGGGGGGCGGCCTTAGGGAAACCGGCGCCGAGCAGGTCACCGAGGCCGACATCTTAAGCCGCCCCTTCAAGGCCCTGCTCCGGGGCTTCCACCACCCCGGGGTGGTCTGGGCCGGCCAGGTGGCCCCGGACCTCAAGGGCTTCATCTCGGTCTTTGCCAACACCATGTACGACACCGCCAAGTCCGAGCGCGGCCTGGGGGGCAAGAGCTTCGCCATCGTCACCGAGTCCTACCTCAATTTCAACTCCCGCATCGGCTACCACTTCGGCATCGTCGACGCCTTCATCTCGGAGGAGAAAAACGACAACTACATCAGCTTCCAATTCAAGGGCGGCGCCGCCAACATCGACCGCCGGGAGCGCCGGGCCCGCCTGGTCAAACGGATCCTGGACGACCTGGGCTTCAAGGCCCAGACCAAAGGCGACCTGGTTCAGGGCCGCCTGGTCAAGCTCTCCCTCCTGGAAACCGAACAGACCCTGGAACTGGCCGGACTCCTCATCGCCTTCTGCCGCCAGCTCGACCTGGCCCTGACCTCCGACGCCGTCATGGAGCGCATCCTCAACGCCTTCAAAACCGGAGACTACGGCCTCAAATGCCTCCGCCCCCAAGAAGCCGCCGCCGGATAGCGAGATAAAATAATTGAGGGGAAGACTGGGGGATCAACGATCCCCCACCCTCCCCTCCCAACCCCCTATAAGCAAAGAGAAATGTAGGAAATGTAGGGTGCGCACCGCGCACCATGAGTAAATGTAGACCTGGCACTGCTGCCATTTGCCCCTGCTCCTAAAAGCCCCCCTTTGAAAAAGGGGGGTTTGGGGGGATTTGTCTTTTACGCCCTCGTTTCCAAGTTGCACTTGGGAACGCCGCTTTCCGCCCAAGCTCTGCTTGGGCACCTCTAACCCCCTCTCCACCCGCTTCGGGGGGAGAGGGCTGGGGTGAGGGGGGGCCTAGGCAAACCTGCCTCTCCGCCTCCCTTTGAATCTGATTTTCCTCTCGTTCCCAAGCTCCTGCTTGGGAACGCACTTGCCGCCCAAACCTCCCCGGTCTGCAGCGGCACAGAGACGACCCCGGTGGCGGAACAAAATTGGGGTGATGAAACAGCGACGCGGGCGTTTGTCCCATCCTCACCAAAAAATCAGGGTATTTTAACGCGATATGCGGGTAAAAGGCAGCGCCGTCCGATGAAATTTTTGCCGCGGCGCGCCCGGAGAGCCGCTCAGGCCGGGATAATTTTGCCCTCTTGCATGAACAGCAGGTCATCACCCAACCGCTCCGCCTGGGCCGGATCGTGGGTGATCATCAGGATGGTGGCGGACCGCTCCTGCCGCATCTTCAAAATAATGGACTCGATGATTGCCGTATTGGCCGGGTCAATGTTGGCGGTGGGTTCATCCAGCATCAGGACTTCCGGGTTAATCACCATGGCCCGGGCAATCCCCAGGCGCTTGGTTTCGCCGCTGGAAAGCTCCGAGGCCCGGTGCCATTTCTTATGCGCCAGGCCCACGGCCGCCAGGGCGTCATTGACCCGCGCCTCTCGGTCGGCGCCGGTAACCCCCCTGATCTTCAGGCCATAAGCCACATTTTTGAACACCGTGGTGTTGAAAATGCCGGTGCTGGGGAGTACCAGGGTGATGCGGCGCCGCAATTCCAGGTCGGCGGCAAGAATCCGGCCGCCGTCGCGGTACTCTACCCGGCCGCGGTCGGGTTTTTCCAACAGGGCCAGGGCCCGGAACAGGGTGGATTTGCCGCTGCCGTTGGGACCCTGCAGCACGTAAGTGCGCCCACTGGCGAAGCCAAAAGAGCAATCGCGCAGAATGGGATTGCCGTTGTAACTCCGGAAGACGTGCGCGATTTTCAGCTCTAAGCCCATGAAGCAGCCGAAGTCCCGGTGCGCCCCAGCCTTTGAAAAAAGCGCAGAGCCACGGTGATGGAAAAGGAGATGGTCAAGAGAATTATTCCCAGGGCAATGGCCAGTTCAAAGTTGCCCTTGTCGGTCTCCAGGGCGATGGTGGTGGTCATTACCCGGGTGTACCCGGCGATGTTGCCGCCGACGATAATGATGGCCCCCACCTCCGCCATGACCCGGCCCAGCCCGGCCATGACCCCCGCCATGATGGAGTATCTGGCCTCCTTGACGACGGCGAGGCTCTCCTGGATGGGGGTGGCTCCCAGGGTAACGGCCGCCTGCCGGATCACCGGGTCCACGTTGGCAATGGCGGCATGGGACAGGGAGGCCACAATGGGGAAGGCGAGGATGCACTGGACAATGATCATGGCGGTGGGGGTGTAGAGCAAGCCCATGAACCCCAAGGGACCGCTGCGGGACAGAAACAGGTAGAGGAACAACCCCGCGGCCACGGGCGGCAGGCCCATACCGGTGTTGAGCAGGCTGATCACCAAACCCTTGACCGGCACCCGGCGCATAGCCAGGCAGGCGCCCACCGGCAGGCCCAGGACGGTGGCCAGGATCAGGGCCGTGCCCGAAACCTCAAGAGATAACAGGATAATGCGCCACAGCTCCGGATTACCGGTGACGATGAGCCGGAAGGCCGCAGCAAACCCTTCGAGGATGGATTGCATAGAGCATTAACCAGGGCAGACCAGAGTTCCTAACCCATGGTTCGGTCTGCTTAAAAAAGTTCTCGTAGGGGCGGTGAGGGCACCGCCCCTACAACTCATACGCGACTGCCCTATCCGCCGCAGTTATTTGGCATTAGGAGTAAAAAGTTGATTCCCGAGCTTGTCTTTATAGTCACCGATGGCCTTTTGGCCTGCCGGCGAGATGAGCCAATCCACGAAGGCCATGGCCTCCTTATATTTCACCTGCTTATGTTTTTCGGAATTCACCGCCATCACCCCGTATTGATTGAACAGGACGGGGTCGCCTTCCAGCACCACCACCATTTCCAGCTTATCCTTATCCTTGGTGGCCAACCAGGTGCCCCGGTCGGTGAGGGTGTAGGCCCGCTTCTCATTGGCGATGCGCTGGGTCTTTGCCATGCCCTGGCCCACCTCCAAATACCATTTCTGACCCTTGGGATCGATGCCGGCGCTCTTCCAGAGGGCCAGCTCCTTGGTATTGGTGCCGGATTTATCCCCCCGAGACACAAATTCAGCCTTCTGGTCCGCAATCTTCTTGAAGGCATCCGCCGCAGTCTTCATGCCTTTGATTTTCAGAGGATCTTTGGCCGGGCCGATGACGACAAAATCATTATACATCACGTCATGGCGATTGACGAAGGCCCCCTCGGCCACGGCCTTCAATTCCTGGTTCTTGGCGTGCACTAACACGACGTCGGCGTCGCCCCGCTTGCCAATTTCGATGGCCGCGCCGGTGCCCACGGCCACCACGTCCACCTTGATGCCGGTCTTTTTCTCAAAGATGGGCAACAGGTAATCGAACAGTCCTGAATTTTGGGTGCTGGTGGTAGAGGCGCACTTGATCCGGGTTTCCGCCGCAACGTTAGCAGCCATGAACAGTGAACCTATCAGAGACATTATCAACAGAATTCTGGCCATGCCTTTCTCTCCTTATGCTTGTCTATCCCCACAGGGAAGGCTGATCCGGGTTCGACCGGGGGCGCGCCGATTAATCGTCGTATTGCTTGGCGTAGGCCGCGTCGTTATACAACCCCGTGCCATATTTGTCCTGGCCGTAATCCTGAATAATTTTTTGCCCCTGGGGAGAAGCCACAAAGTCGATGAATTTGGCGGCCGTGCCCGCACCCGGAGTGGCGCCGGACGGCTGGCAGAGCGCATGGTAGGTATTCACCAGCAGTTTGTCGCCTTTGAAGAGAATTTTCAGGTTCGGAACATCCTTCTTGTCGGCCACCCAGGTGCTGCTGTCCACCATGAAATAACCCTTTTCCTGGTTGGCCCGTTTTAAGGTGGCGGTCATAAAATCCTTGGTGACCACGTACCAGTCGCCCTGGGGCTTGATTTCGGCTTTCTTCCATATACCCATTTCTTTCTTATGAGTCCCGGAATTATCGCCCCGGGAGAAGAACTTGGCCTTGGCGGCGGCAATGCGGCGGTAAGCGTCTACCGCGGTTTTGGCCCCGGCGATCTTGGCCGGGTCATTGGCCGGACCCACGATGAAAAACTCATTGGAGCCGAGGAGGGTTTTCTTAGTGGCCCAGCCATCTTGTACCGCCTTCTTTTCCGCCGCCGGGGCGTGCACCATGATCATGTCCACTTTCTTGTCTTTCAGAAGTTGCAGGGACTTACCCGAACCGGCTTTAAACCAGGTCATTTTGGCGTTGTCCTGCTTGCCGAAGGCCTCGGCCAGGACCTGTAAAAGCCCTAACTCCCCGGGGCTGCCGGTGGCCAGGGAAAATTGGTTAGCGCCGTTGCCATAAACCGCGGCGGGCTGGTCCCCGGCATAGCACGAAGTTCCCAACATCACGAGAGCGATAACTGCAAACAGTGACAATAAATTCTTGATCCGCATCTTCTCCTCCATCCGTATCAATTGCCGATATTTGTTTGTAAGAATAGCGAAGATCATAAAACAAAACCAGAGATTTTGCGACAAAATTTCTTAGCGCGGCTGGCGGAATTTCAGGGGAATACCGGGGGGTCAGGGGCTCGCAGGGATGAGGCACCCTCGTTTAACGCCGGCTTCAGGTTTTTACTTTTGAGCTAAAGCACTCAGGCGCTGCGGGTGGGTGTAGATAGTAAGACGCTGGTTCCGAGCCTATCCATCAGGTAATTGTGGGGAATGAATCCCGGCTCTCTCTGGCGACGAGTTCATGCGCACAGGTTGGCGGCCCAGGATGATAACGAGGGGCGTTCCCTTACCGGGTAATCGTGTTTGGGTGGTGAAATTATTTTACTCACCCGGCCATGTTCATAGACCACCACGGTTTCCGCCAGGGCCGCCACGTCCTGGGGATCATGGGTTATGAGTATGACCGGAATGGTAAACCGCTCCTTAAGCTTCAAAAGTTCCTGGCGCATTTTGACTCGCAGCAGGGCATCCAGGGATGAAAACGGCTCATCCAGGAGCAGCAGGCTGGGGCGACGGATGAGGGCCCGGGCCAGGGCGACTCGCTGCCGTTGTCCTCCGGACAGGTCCCGGGGCAGGGAGTATTTCAGGGGAGTCAACTCAAAAATCTCCAGCGCCTCATCCAGGCGCAGCCGTTCTCCCCGCGGCAGGTACCAGGGCCAGCCTTGTTTCAGACCGAAAGAAACATTCTGGGCCACCGTCAGGTGGGGAAACAGGGCGTAATCCTGGAAGACATAGCCCACGTTCCGATGGCGGGCCGGTACCCTGATCTTCCGGGAGGAATCGAAAAGGGTTCGCTCCCCCACCACGATGCGCCCTTCATCCGGGGTAGTGAGGCCGGCGATCGTCTGCAGGGTGAGACTTTTGCCCACCCCCGAGGGACCGAACAGGACGACGAAGTCTTTATCCGAGGCAAACGCCACTTCCAGGCGGAAGACCCGCCGTCCCGACCACAACCGTTTTTTGATATCTACCATGATTTTCATGATGTTATCGGCCTTGCTACCCGCGGGTAACCCTGCTGAACCGGCTAGGCTGGGCCAAAGCCATATTTCTTGAAGATCTCCTGGGCAGCCGGGCTCAAGATAAAATCAACAAAGCTCTGGGCCAGGACTTTCTTTCCCGTGGCCGCGGTGATGGCCAGGGGATAGAGGATGGGGGCGTGGCCCTCCACCGTCTGCATGACCTTGACCTTCCCCCGGGCAATGGCCGCGTCGGTTGAATAAACAAAGCCCGTGTCCACCTCGCCCCGGCCGACGTAATCCAGGACCTGGCGCACCGACTCCGCCATGATGAACTTGGGGCTCAGCTGATCCCACAGACCCGCCTTCACCAGGGCCTCTTTGGTGTAACGCCCTGCGGGCACAGTGGCCGGGTTACCCACCGCCACCCGCTTCACCTCCGGTTTGGCCAGGTCCTGAAGACCGCCCAAGGCCAGTGGGGAATCCAGAGGTTTGATGAGCACCAGGCTGTTGCTGACAAAATTTTTCCGGCTGGCCGGCACGATGAGCCCCTTCTCCTGGGCCTGATTCATGGTCTTTTGGTCCGCCGCGGCAAACACGTCCACCGGGGCGCCGTGAGCCATTTGCTGCAGCAAGGAACCGGATGATGCAAAATTACACAGGATTTTGGTGCCGGGATGGGTGGCCTCGAATTGCCCGGCCGCCTCCTTCATGGCATTGGTGAGGCTGGCAGCAGCGGAGACGATCAGTTCCTGGTCGGCCAGGGCCGGCGCCGGCCAGATAAGCATAACACCCAATAACAGCATGATGATGGACTTCAGATTAGTCACACAAATCTCCTTTCCTTCACATATAGCCAGCCTTGAAGGCCTTGCCGGAGACCACCAGGATGGTAAGGCATACCGTCGAAATGATAATTACCAGGACGGTGGCTCTCGCGTCATTGCCGGCCTGGACCGCGTCGTACACGGCCAGGGACAGGGTCTGGGTCTTGCCGGGAAGGTTGCCGGCCACCATCAGGGTGGCGCCGAACTCACCCATGGCCCGGGCGAAGGCCAGCATGCCCCCGGCCAGAATCCCCCGCCAGGCCAGGGGGAGAGATACCCGGAAAAAGACCGCCGTCTCGGACAGGCCCAGAGTGCGGGCGGCATTTTCCAGCTCAAGGTTCACCTCTTCAAAGGCAGCCGGGGCCGATTTGAAGATCAGGGGCAGGGACACCACGGCCGCGGCCAGGACCGCGCCCTGCCAGGTAAAAATTAAGGAAATCCCCCAGGTTTCCTGGAGCCAGCGGCCCAACCAACCATTCCGCCCGATCAGGACGATGAGGTAGTAGCCCAGGACCGTGGGCGGCAGCACCAGGGGCAGGGTGCACAGGGCGTCCAGACCTTCCCGGCCCCAAAACCGGCTCCGGGCCACCAGGAAGGCCAGACTCACCCCGACGATAAAAGTCACCAGGGTGGCCACTCCTGCCACTTTTAAGGTCAACCATAAAGGGGTTAAATCCACGGCGAAATTCACGATACCCGTCCACATTCCTAAGCGATATTTTGCTATTAGGGAAAGGCAAGTTCCATGCCCCCAATTTGATCAAATTACTAACTTATCTTATTTATTAGTAAAATAGATTTAGGAGATAAATTCACGGCAGCCTTTTGCTCCTTAAAAATACGATAATGTATAATTAGTGAATAGTGCCAGTGATTAGTTTTACATTTAGGTATTCTTTTAAGGCGGGTTGCCCCAGACCTCTATCGCAACTTGGGGCCAATCCGGTAACCCGGGAAGAGGTGAAGTTCGACCACCAAGCTTATTTCCCGAAGGGGCATTTCTGAGGAAAAGTGCATACCTTGCACTCCAGACAAAATGCGCCGTTAGCCAGGCGGGCCAGATCGCGCCGGGTGATTTCCAGGCCCGCCAAAAGGCGCGGCAGCAGGAGATCGAAACTGGTGGTCTTGAAGAAGAGGGCGCAGGCCGGCACCCCCATAACCTGGACGCTCCCGATATGGGCCAGCAAGGTCATGGCCCCCGGCAAAATGGGGGCGCCATACAGCATATCCGTGGCGCCGGCGTCCACCAGTCCCTGGCGGGTAACGTCATCGGGGTCCACGGAGAGCCCGGCGGTGGTCACCAAAAGATCAATGCCGCAGTCCAGCAGTTCCTGCACCCCTTGGCCGATGGCTCGGCGATCGTCGGCCACGATCAAGGATTTCAGCACTTGACCGCCGAATTTCTCCACCTTGGTGCTGATGATGGGGACGAATTTATCCTCCACCAGCCCCATGAAGACCTCGGTGCCGGTTACCAGAATGCCGACCCGGGGTTGACGCAGGGGGAGCACGCTGAACAGGGGCCCGTCGCTCAACAGGGCCATGGCCTTATGAAAATCGGCCCGGGGCAGAAACAGGGGAATCGCCCTGGTGCCGCCCAGCATCCGGCCCTGGCTGAGCACCGAGTAGCCCTGGCGGCAGGCGCACATGACCCCGGGCACCAGGTTGAAGCTCTCCAGCCTAGGTTCATCCACCACCAGGAGCCCGTCCCGACCGGCTACCAGATTGACCTTGCCTTCCCGGGGAGGTTCGCTAAAGGTGACTCCTTCTCCAGCCATGGCCTGGGCAAAGGCCAGGGCGGCTTCATTCTCGTGCACCCACTCGGGGCCGACCTGATCTTCCGTCATCACATAGAGGTGCCGCCGGCCCATCTGCTGCAAGCGGCAGAGGTCCCCCACCCCGATGATATGGCCCTTGTTAAAGGCCGGGCCTTTACTGGCCCCAGGGTTGATCATGGTCATATCGTGCAGGGCCCGGTGGCCCACCGCCTGCTCCACCGGCAACAAGTGCAGCGCCGGGGCCTCAAAGGCCGCTTCTGCTTCCCTCCCATCAGCCAGATAAAGGGGCTCGCCCTGGCAGGCCCGGCAGATGCCGCCATCTGCGGCCGGATAGGCTTCCCGGCACAGAGGGCAGACGACTATACGGCCCCGGTGGCGCTTGCCGAGAAACTGGGGCCGGATTTGGACTTGCTGCCATCCCAGGATTTCCGCCCCGGCCTGCCGGATTTCTTCCAGCAGCAGGGCCGGGGCCTGCTCCTTTTTGGGTTTGAGCTTGAGATACCAGGTATTAATTTCCGGCCAGTCGGCCACCTGCACCGGGTCCAGAAAGACCCGCACCCCTTTCCCCTCGTACTTATCGTAAAGGCTGAGGGCGAAGCGTCCCACGTTGATCACCTTGAGCCAGCCGTTGCCGATGGTGCACGGGGTGAGAAGCTGGACCGCGTCGGGAAGACAATTCCGGGTTTCGCAGACCGCGTCAAACAAGATCTCCGCCGGGAGACGGCGCCGGGCCACCTCGACCATGATGCCGCCGATGACGACGCCGGGAGCCACATTGCCATGGAAAGACTTAACCAGTTGCATAAAATCGTCGTAGGAATAAGAGCCGATATGCATATCCTGATCACCGAGAGTAACCGTGGGCTGAGTTATGGTTCACCCCCACCCCGGGGGAAGGGGTGGGGTGGGGGTGAAGTTGGGGGTTTATGCCACTTTGTCCAAGCTGACCGCGCACACCTTGTATTCCGGGGTCTTGGTAATAGGATCCAAGGCCGCATTGGTGAGCCGGTTGGCGGCGTTTTCGGCGAAATGCAGCGGGATGAACACCACCCCGGGCTTGACCCGCTCGGTTACCAAGGCCTTGACCATGATGCTGCCCCGGCGGCTGGTGGCCTTAACCTCCTCCCCCGGCTGGATGTGCAGGCGGTGGGCGTCTTCAGGATGGATTTCCACTTCCACCACCGGATTTTCATGATGCAGAGAGGGACACCGCCGGGTCATGGTGCCGGTGAGATAATGGGTGAAGAGGGTGCCGGTGGTCAGCCACAGGGGATACTCGGCGTCCGGGGCCTCGGCCGGCGGCCGGTAGTCGATGGACTGAAAGGCCCCCAAGCCCCGGGCGAACCTGTCTTTATGCAAATATTGGGTGCCGGGATGGTCCGGGGTGGGACAGGGCCAGCAAAGGCCCTTCTCATTGAGGCGCTCAAAAGTCATGCCCCCGAAGGCCGGGGTCAGGGAGGCCATTTCGTTGAAGATGTCCTCTCCCGAGGTGAAATTCATGGGATACCCCATGCGGGTGGAGAGTTCCTGGATGGCTTCCCAGTTGGTCTTTCCCGGGATGGGGTCGATGGCGGGCCGCACCCGCTGCACCCGGCGCTCGGAGCTGGAGAAGGTGCCGTCCGACTCCGCAAACGAGGTCGCGGGGAGTACCACGTGGGCAAACTCCGTGGTTGGGGTGGGGAAGATGTCCATGACCAGCAAGAACTCCAGGGCTTTCATAGCCTTTTCCACCCGGTTGACATCGGGGTAGCTCGTCACCGGATTGGCTCCAAAGACCACCAGCCCTTTAACTTTCCCTTCCAGAATCGCATCGATCTGCTCGAACATGGTGAGGCCGGGGGTGGGCGATAACTTGGCGTTCCAGGCCTTGGCAAACTTCTCCAGGTTCTCCGGGACGGTAATATACTGGTAGCCGGGAAAGACATTGGGCAGGCAGCCCATGTCACAGGCCCCCTGGACGTTATTCTGTCCCCGGATGGGATTGACCCCGGTGGAGGGCCGGCCGATATGGCCGCAAATCATGGCCAGGTTGGCCAGGCTCTTGACGTTGTCGGTGCCGGTGGAATGCTGCGTGATGCCCAAGACGTAGCAGATGGCGCTGGCCTCGGCCTGGGAGTACCATTCCGCCGCCTGTTGGAGTTGGGCCACCGGCACTCCAGTGATCTCGGAGACCCGCTCCGGGGGGAATTTATCGATCATCTCCATCAGGGCCGGGAAATTCTCCGTCCGCGCCTCTATAAAAGCCTGGTTGTGCCAGCCATTCTTATAGATGATATGCATGATGCCGTTGATCAGGGCCACGTCGGTTCCCAGGCGGTGCTGTATATGCAGATGGGCCAGGGAGGCGATCTGGGTCCTCCGGGGGTCGACCACAATCAGCTTGGCCCCATTGGCCTTGGCCCGCATGAGGCGCATGGAAGCAATGGGGTGAGCCACCGTAGTGTTCGTGCCGATGGCGAAAATACAATTGGCCTTTTCCAATTCGGCAAAGGAATTGGTCATCGCCCCACTGCCAAAGGCGGCGGCCAGCCCGGCCACCGTCGGAGCGTGTCAGAGACGGGCGCAGTGATCGATGTGGTTATGACCGAACACGGCGCGGGCAAATTTTTGAAAGATATAGGTTTCTTCATTGGTGCAGCGGGCCGAGCCCGCGAAGACGACGCTCTCCGGACCATACTGGTCCTTGAGACTCGTCAACTGGGAGGCGGCATAATCCAGGGCGTCATCCCAGGTGGTTTCCTTAAGAGAACCGCCCTGGCGAATGAGGGGTTTGGTCAGGCGGTCCTTATGCTGGATAAATTCATGCACATTCCAGCCTTTGATACAGAGGCTGCCTTGGTTGGACGGTCCGGTTTTCGCCGGCAGGGTGCCGATGATCTGCCCATCCAACACCTGTAAGAGGAGGTTGCAGCCTACGGCGCAGTAAGGACACGTGGTGAGAACCGAGCGGAAATCCATACCAATCTCCTTTGCGTTATTCTTTCAATAGAATAGCGATGCCAAAACTTAATAAGGCATTAATCAGGCAACCGGCCCCGTCTGGAGGCGGCTCCCCTTCTTGGCTATTCTTTTAATAAAATAGCGCTGCCAAAATAATTTAATGCAACTACTCAACATCCTGCTTTTTCAGCCATCCCTTAAACTTGCCAGCCACCTCCCAGAATTGGGCGATGGCCGCCTCCCCGGCGGGGGTGAGCCAGGCCCGGCCGCCGTTCTTGCCTCCGAAGGTCCGGGCCACCAATTCTTCCCCGGCCAGACGGTTCATGTTGGCCACCAGGGTCCAGGCATGGCTGTAAGCCATCTCCAGAGAGCGGGCGGCGGCGGCGATGGAACCGGTTTCTTTGATCCGCTCCAGCAGGACCACCCGGCCCCAGCTTATGAAGGTTTCGCCAGACTTCTCCAGCCAGAGGCGACCTTTGATCTGCGTCCCTTGGGTTTCCGGGCTGGCCGCTAAAGCGGTTCCCCTGCCGTGGTCAGGCTTCTTACCTTTCATAACGGTATTTTATAAGAAGAATAGCCAAGTGATTTGAAAAAAACAATCATTATTTTCTCTTTATAGGGGAGAAGGAGGCAATTCTGCAAGCATTACCTGAAAACCAGGAGCACCCGCTCTGAAAGGGCTGCCTAAGAAAAGGCCCTCACTCTGCCAGCCGCCGGACCCGAATCCTGATCACTGGGCGCACCCAGCGCCCGTAACCGCGGTCGGCAAGCATCACCAGGCGCCATGGGTGCGCCGGCGGACTTCCCGGAGAACAACGGCCTCCGAGTACTTACCGTCCCGGCGATCGAGTGCCTCCGGGATTGTCAATGACCTCCTGGTTGACCACCCTACCCTTCTCCACCGTGATCATGAGGTATTTCCCATAAATAGGATGGGGCACCGCGGGTTTGATGACCTTGCCCTGGGGGACCTTGAGCTTGCCGGTAAACCAGGTTGCGGCCACCGGGCCTTTCCGGCCGGGAAACAGTTCCGGGAGCCCCACCTCGCCGCGGTCGGTCCAGGCCCGGATGGCCTTTAAATGGAGGACGCCCCGGTCAATCTCCCAGGTGGCGATGTAGCCGCGCCAGGTGGCGGTGTTGGGCGCCCGGAACTTGGGACGAGGATTCCCGGGGCCGTAATACGTCTCCAGGGGGAGGCTATCCAGGGAATGTTTCTGGCCATCAAGGTACAGGATGTCCGAAAACTGCGTGGTAGCCAGGGCAGCCTCGGGAACCAGGAAACCAAGCACCCCGAGGACCGCTAACATGATCTTCAGGCTCAGCCTTGTCTTAAGCCCAGTGGGAATCATAGACCCCTCTCTCTGCGGTTACGGTATTTTTACCCAGTCACCAATCTTTGCCGCTCCAAAGGTAAGACACCCCTCCCTCAGTATGGCCTCATTTAGGCAGCAGCACCAGGTCCACCAGGGGTTCAATGGCCTCGGCCAGGACAATCTCCAAGCCCGCCTTGACCTGATCTTCCAGGTTGACGATGTCGACTTCGTTTTTTTTGGGGAAGACCACCACCTTGACCCCGGCCCGCTGGGCCGCCAGAACCTTCTCTCTGATGCCGCTCACCGGCAGGATGCGGCCGGAAAGGGTCAGCTCGCCGGTCAGGGCCACGTCCCGGCGGGCGGGCCGTCCGGTGAGCAAGGAGAGCAGGGCCAGGGCGATGGTGACCCCGGCGGAGGGCCCTTCTTTGGGGATGGCCCCGGAGGGCAGGTGGATGTGGATGTCACTCTCGGTGAAGAAGTCCGGGTCCAGGTCGAAGGCCTCGGCGTGGCTGCGGATATAGGACAGCGCGGTCTGGGCTGATTCCTGCAAGACGGTGCCCAGGGAGCCGGTGAGCATCAACTGCTTGTGTCCCCGCATGCGAGTGGCTTCCACGAAGATGATTTCCCCGCCGAATTCGGTCCAGACCAGACCCGTGGTCACCCCCACCTGATTGCCGACCTCCGCCACTTCGTGGGTAAATTTTCGGGGTCCGAGAAATTTCTCCACCAACTCTTCGTCGATACTGAGAGCGCAGGTCCCCTTGCTCTGGACGCAGATGCGGGCCAGTTTGCGGCAGACCATGGCAATTTCCCGCTCCAGGTTGCGGAGACCCGCCTCCCGGGTGTAGCCGCCGATGACCTTGGCAACCGCGGGATCGGTAAACTCGATTCCCAGGTGCGCCAGGGCGTGTTCCCGGAGTTGACGGGGGACGAGAAAGTGCTGGGAGATCTGGATTTTTTCCTGCTCGGTGTAGCCGGGAAAATAGATGACCTCCAGGCGGTCCAGGAGGGGCGCGGGCAAGGTCTCCACCACGTTGGCGGTGGTGATGAACATGACGCCGGACAGGTCAAAGGGCACGTCCACGTAGTGGTCGACGAATTTAGAGTTTTGCTGGGGATCCAGGATTTCCAGCAGCACCGAGGCCGGGTCGCCCCTAAAATCCTGGCCGATCTTGTCGATTTCATCCAGCATGAACACGGGGTTCTTGACCTCCAGGCGCTTGAGTTCGTTGATGATGCGCCCGGGCATGGCCCCCACGTAGGTGCGGCGGTGGCCCCGCAGCTCCGCCTCGTCCCTAAGCCCTGCCAGGGACAGGCGCACGAACTTGCGTTCCAGGGCCTCGGCGATGGCCTGGCCGATGGAGGTCTTGCCGGTGCCGGGAGGCCCGGCGAAGCACAGCACGGGCCCTCGGTTCATCTGCACGTGCCGCTTTTTGTCGATGATTTCCCGCACCGTGGCCCTGAGCTCATCGAGTTTGATGGGCTTGGATAAGTAGTGCGCCGCGCCCTTTTTCAGGGCGTCGACTGCGGAGCTCACCGTGGCGTAACCGGTAACCATGACAATTTCAGTATGGGGCGCGATCTGCTTGACGGATTCCAGCAGCTGAATGCCGTCCATCTTCTCCATCTTCAGATCGGTGAGAACGACGTCGAACTCCTGGGCCTTGACCTTTTCCAGGGCTTCCAGGCCATTGGCCGCAGTGGTCACCTGGTGGCCTTCTTTTCTCAGGATATATTCCAGGTTAGTCCGGGCGATTTCCTCGTCGTCCACCACCAGGATCTGGGAGGTCTGGACACTGCACAGGGTGCGGACCGCCAGAAACTCCAGGATGCGCTCTTTGACATGATGGAGGCCAAAGTGCTGGGACTCCAGGATGCGCTCCGCCCTCTTGAGGTCAAGGTTATCTTCCGTGAAGCGGTTCCAGGGCAGGGAGATCAGGTAATCCAGGTAGTTGATGCCGATGCTGTACTCGGCCACGGAGGCATCGGTTTTGTCCAGCCGCTCCAACTCCTTGGCGGCAATGGCGGCCACCGACTCCGGCAGTTGGGCTTTTTGCACCGCGGCACGCAGTTCCACCAGCTCCTGAGCCAGCTTGGGGTGCTCTTCTTCAGTCATCTTCCGAAAGAAACCCATAATCATAACCCTCTCTGGGTAAGACGCATAACTAAAGCAGTATAAAAAAAAATCCTTTTAACAGCAATGCATTGCTGGCGGGCGAGATTGATTAATTTTTTGATTTTCCTCAGAAAAAATTAGCTACTTCGGGTCTGGGCGCCTGGTGTTGCATTTTGCAATCTTTGGGCGCCAGTGTTGCAATAATATGCAACATATTGAAAATATTATTAAATACATTGTAAGGTTCAAAACTGTTGCAGAGTGCAATGCTGGGAATATCCGGGGATAAACCGGGAAAATCATAATATTGTAGTAAAATCAATTATATATAAAAGCCATCGAGTTTGGCACCGTTCTTGTATAGGTATAAAGGCAAGATCAACCCCCCGCTTCCAGGTGGGCAGAAGGAAACAGAGGGGAAGGCAAAAGCCATGAAGAATGTTAGCGACCAAAAAGGCAAAGGCAGGAAGGCAGTGGACGAAAGCTCCGGCAGCATTGGC
Organism: Deltaproteobacteria bacterium; assembly: GCA_030655955.1. Classification (GTDB taxonomy): domain Bacteria; phylum Desulfobacterota; class Desulfobaccia; order Desulfobaccales; family 0-14-0-80-60-11; genus 0-14-0-80-60-11. Next base: position 7,786 of record JAUSOZ010000015.1, on the reverse strand, counting down.
ACCACCTCCAACCCCAGCCAGGAAGTCAAGCGGAAAATCCTGGTGGTGGGCAAGGATTACGCCTTCAGTAACGGGGTGGTCGATTATGCCGCTAACCTCTCCCAGCGATTGGGGTATGACATTATCGCCATGAGCGTCAATCCGGCCCTGAGTACTTCGGGCAAGTTCTTTTCCCCCTACAATCAACACCTGCGGGGAAAGTTTACCCAGCGGGCCCAAGAAGCCTGGGTGCCGGTGGCCTCCGAGTTGGCCAGCCAGGGCATCAAGAGCGAGCACGTGGTGAAATTTGAGGGTTTGGCCGGGGCCATCAAGGACCTGAACCACGAAGTCAAGCGCATCGACTTCGTCATCACCGATTCCGGCATCAAGGACCAGGAAATCACGGGGGAGATTCCTCTCCCCGTCTTCAGCATCTCAGGATATCAAGGAGAAAAGGTTATGGCTCAAGAACATCATGAAACGGCGAACCGGGGGAAGTTGATCACCAGGACCATTGGTTTAGGGCTGGCTTCCGCGGCCCTCTATGCCGCAGTGTTTACCAATTCAGCCACCGTCATGAAGTATTTCACCAAGGGCGGCATCTTTGCGGCGTTGCCCATTGTCACGGTGTTCGCCTTCTCGTTTGTACATGCCTCTTTTGCCTCTAACCTGTGGTCGCTCCTGGGCATCGAAGCCGCCAAGAAGGTGCAGCCTCGGGTGGCCCCGAAGCGGCCGGCGCCGAGAAAGCGTCCCCGCCCGCAGCTACATCTGGATGCCTGATTAATACCCGGATGAGACCAGACATTTCCAACTCCCGCCCCCAGCCCTTCCCCTCCCGGGGGGGCCGGGGGCGGGAGGCGGGAACCCCGCTCAGGATTTAATTCATAACCACAAGACCACCGCAAAACTGGGATTGACCATAGGGAGGAAGCCTCAATGCAGGATGTCGCCAGCAGCGTCAATTTTATCGACTTAACCTTAATGTCCATACTTTTTCTGTTTGTCGTAGGATTCATCGGCGGCCTGGTGAGCGGCTTCATCGGCTCCGGCGGCGCCTTTGTCCTGACCCCGGGGATGATGAGTCTGGGGGTCCCCGGGACCGTGGCCGTGGCCAGCAACATGTGCCACAAGTTCCCCAAGGCCATGGTAGGGGCGTACAAGCGCTGGAAGTACGGCCAGGTTGACATTAAGCTGGGCCTGGTCATGGCGGCCTCCGCCGGCATCGGGGTGTGGGTGGGCATCCAGATCCAGGAGATGATCCTGGCCAAATGGGGCCAGTCCGGCTCCAACCTCTATGTCAGCGCCTCCTTCGTGGTCATCCTGGTGGTGGTGGGCGGCTATGTCTTCTATGACGCCATGAAGACCGGCAAGTCCGGCAGTGAGGAAAAGACTTGCGCCCTAGCCCTATGGCTGCAGTCCATCAATCTGCCCCCCATGATGCACTTCAAGACCGCCAACGTGCGCATCTCCATGTGGTTCACCATCCCCGTGGGTTTCGCTACCGGCATGCTGGCGGCCACCATCGCGGTAGGCGGCTTCATTGGGGTGCCCGGTATGATCTATGTGGTGGGGGCCGGAGGCCTGGTGTCCTCGGCCACGGAACTGGTCATCGCCTTCGTCATGGGTTTCTTCGGCACCATCAAGTGGGCCATGCACGGCCAGGTAGACATCCGCCTGACCCTGATCATTCTGGCCGGGTCCCTTTTTGGGGTGCAACTGGGGGCCATCGGCACCACCTACGTCAAAGAACACATGGTCAAGGTCGTCATGGGCAGCATCATGCTCATCGTGGCGGTGAGCCGGGGCCTGGCCGTGCCGAGATATCTCACCGAATTGAAGCTCATCTCCATGAGTGACAGCACTCTGTCGATCCTGGGCACTGCCAGCTTTCTCATCATGTGCGGCGCCCTGGGCTTTGGCGCCTTGATCATCCTGGGCGCCATGTGGAAGGCCAAGCGGGCCGAGACCGCGGCCAAAATAGCCGGAACCGCCGTCCTTTAACCGCTAACCGCTTTCCGGGTGGGCGGGGGCAACAGGCCTCCGCCCTTACCTCCTCCCCCCCAAGCACTCCTTTTACGTCTCAATCTCTCCTTAAATCCCAATCTCTCCCGGCCCTTTTGCCGCCATCTCGGTCATACCAGATGCAGGTACGCCGTCAGGGGACGGGCCCGGTGTTCCAGGATGGTCTGCTTGCGGAGTTGCCCCGCCTCCAGCAAGAGGAGCCGATGCCCCAGGGGGTAAAAGGCTTCCAGGGATTCGCCCAGCAGCAGGACGGCGGCTCCGTACCGGGTCCGGTACTCCCGGAGGACGCCGGCCAGCATGGCGGCCCCGGCGGTGGTGGCGAACTCGCCTTCGATTGCCGCCAGAATCAACTCCGGCCCTTTTACCAGTTCCCGGGCCCACACGGCCCGGCCGTAGATGGCGTTGGACACCTGAGTCGGGTACCGGGTGAGATGGGCCTTAAGTTCCAGTTGCTCCAGCAAGTCGGCGTGGGGCCCTAAAGCCTCCGCTTCCGAGCATCCCTGGTAATAACAGGGACCCAGGGCGATATTCTCGGCGAGGCTCATGAGGTGCAGCAGCACCTGCTGGGGCGAGATATAGGCGATGCGGCGCCGGAGGCGAAAGAGCTTTTCCCGGCGCCGCGTTGCCGCGTCCCGGCCCCAATGGCGGACGTGGCCCGCCACCGGGGCGGCGAGCGTGGACGCCACTTCCAGCAGGGGCGAACTCACGGCCAGGCCGGCCCCTTCGATGAGCACAACCTCGTTGAACGCCACCGCCAGGGACAGGGGCGCGGGCCAGGAGCTATCTCCCGGCAGGGTGACCATATCCAGATTCAAGGCATGGTGCAGCATAGATACCGTTACGCTTGGCGGCGGCCCCAACCGGGGGGGCTCACAGGTAATAAGCCGCAGTCAGGATGATGTTCGTGGCCCCAATAAGCACCAGGCTCCAGATGGCCGCTTCGGAGGTATTGCGCGCCACCTCGTCCACGTTAGTGCGGCAACTGAAGCCGAAATAGAGGGACACGGTGGCAATGAGCATGGCAAAGAGCGTGGTCTTGGCAAAACCCACGGCCAGGTCAGTCATTTGGAAGGCATTGACGAACGACAGCCAGAACTTGGCCCAGAAGATCTCGGCAAACGCCTGGGCAAAGAGATACCCCCCGATGACGGCGGTAAACACGCAGAGGATATAGAGGCACATCAGGCTGATGGTCATCCCCCAGAAACGCGGCACCCCCAGGTAACGATAGGGGTCGATGCCCATCATACTCAAGGCCCGGATCTCCTGGTTTACCGACATGTTGCCGATTTCCACGGTGATGGCGGCGCCGGAATTGAGCAGGACGAAAAACGCCGCCCACACCGGCCCCACCTCCCGCACCACGATGGTGACCAGCAGCCAGCCGATGAATTCCTGTCCCTGGAGCTTGACCAACTGCTGGGTGGCGTTGACGATCACCAGCATGCCCAGTATGAGGGACGTAAAGACCAGGATATAGGCCCGCCGGATAGCGGTGAAATACACCTGCCGGCTCAGTTCCCGGAAGAACAGGCCTATGCAGGGGGGACCGATGAAGGCTCCTATGAAGAGGCGATGGAACATGGCGCAGATGTCGAGCAATCGGGACAGCCGGGCGACGAAATTACCCCAGGCCTGCCCCAGGAGGCCGCCCAGGACCCTTACCAGCCTAAATAACCGGTTCATGAGGTTCCTGTGAGGCCGCTAAAGGGGGTAATTCCAGGGAGAAGACCGCGCCGCCGGACTCCCGGGGCGCCACCGTGAGACTACCGCGGTGCTGGGAGGCGATGGCCGCGGCCAGGGCCGGCCCCAGGCTTCCCTGAATCCGGCCCGGATCGCCGAACGGATTTAACCACCCCTGACACTCCGCATCCGAGCGCGGGTTTCCGGAAACCCAGACGGTCAGACGGACCCCTCCCGCCGGGCTGGTCTCCACCTTAATACCTAATTCCCCGGCCGGCGGAACCAGATCCACGGCAAAAGCCAGGAGATAGAGCCCGGCCAGGGTCAACTTGGCCTCTGACCCCCAGACCGGCGGCAGAGGCGCAAACTCCTGGTGCTGCGTTACCTCCGCCGGCAGCCCTATGGTCGCCAGACGCCAGGCTCGCTGCAACCCGGGGGTGACATCAATGCGATCCCACTGGTCTTTGGGGTCAGACCAGAGGTGGGAGAGATCGTCAAAAACCATATCAATTCTGGCCCGTACCAAGGTCAGGGTCTGGTGGGCCGGCCCGGTGGCCTCTCCGTGGCCCAGTTCCTGCTCCAGAGCCTGCAATTGAGCCTGCCGGGCCTGAAAGACCGGAAGCCCACGGGCTATCACCTTCCCGAGACAGGCCCGGGCTTCCCCGTCAATGAGCCGCTGCCCCAGTTTGGGCACGGCCGTACCCAGGCGTTCCAGAACCTTCTGGATCACCACCACCTCGGCCTGTCCCTGGGCATCGACCCGTTTCAGGTTCTCCAGCCAAAGATCGAAATCTTCAGGTTTGGCGCCCTGCAAAGCCCCGGTCACCATGCTGAGGGTCCTTAAAGGCTCGGTGATGTGCCGCACCCAGAAGTAGATGAGGCTCATGGCCAGGACCCCGGAGATAAACAGGCTCAGAATCATTTCCACCCAGATGTTCCAGCGGATATTGGTCTGCTCCTGGCTCTGAATGAGCAGCAGTTGGCGCATCCGGTTGGTGTCGATGCCGATTTTGGCCACGCCCCAGAAGACTGCCCCCTCATCCGCCAGCAGCACGTGCACCGGCATGTAGCGCAGCAGCATCTCCCCTTCTGCTTTAGGACCCCGATTGACGGATTCCTGGATGGTGTTGTCCACCCGCTGCTGCGTTGTGATGCTGTTGATGAGGTCCTTTTCCAGGCCTTGAAACGACTTCATGATTTTTTGGGGGCCGGGCATGGGCTTCAGTTCCGGGGCCTCCCGGCGATAAAACAGGTAGGTCAGGTGCCGGCCCTCGGCGTCTTTCTGCCCCTGGATCAGCTCAACCCCTTCGATGATTTCATTGAAAGTGACCTTCTCCCACAAGAGATCTTTGATCCACTGATCTGTCTCAGTATTCGATGCCGGCGTCACCTTCAACAACCCCTTGAGCGACGAAAATTCCAGGACCAGGAGCCGGGAGATGGTGGTGGCCTCCACTTCGGCGGCTGCTTGCATGGAATTGATGGTACGGTTCTGGAGCCCTTCCAGGGTGAGGTTAAGTAGGGGAAAGAACAGCAGGATGACCAAAGCGCATAAAAAGAACGTGGCCCCGGCCAGGACGAATAGCCGGTTCCGTAGAGAATAGCGAATGAAGTTCTCGGATGTGTTCATTTAATCAGAAGTTTGGTCTTTTTTTAGTTCCGCAAGCGCCCCAGCCAGGGCCGCCTCCGGGGTTTGCCGGCCATTCAGGGCCTCATCCAGGACTTTTTCCAACACATTGTTGATCCGGCGGCTATGGGGCCGGGGGCGCATTACCATATCTTTCTGGGCAAAGGTGTCATTGTACACCTGCAACACTTCTTTGTTGGTGACCTTTTTCAGGGCCCGAACGAGGGACGGCACCTGCCCCATGGTTTCCGCCGCCAGGAGCTGAAATTGCTCGCCGGCCACCACCCCGATAAACTGCTTGGCATGCTCGATGACCACCGGATCGGTCACGGAAAAGCGGTTGACGGCCCAGCCAAAAGAGCCGATGTTGGAATAGCGGTGCGGATGACCCGCCTGGGCCGGGATGGGGGCCACTCCCACCTGGCTGAAGCTGGTGAGGCTCCCCGGGGGCTGGCCACCCCCTTTGGCAATCAAATCGCCCAAGTCTTTCATGCGGGTGCTCCAGTTGATCATAAACAGGGTCTGGCCCTGGAAAAAAGCCTGCCGCAGGCTCCCCCCGGGGTCGAATTGTTTCAGCGCCCCGGGCCCCGGCATAATGCTCCCCTGCATGGCGATAAGCGCTTTGAGCGCCGCTACGAAGGCCTCGGCGTTGGGCTTGTCGGACAGGACAAACTGGCCGTCGTCATTGTTGACCTGGCCGCCGAAGCCCCAGAAAATCGGATAAAAATCATTCAGGACGTTGGTGGAGTGGATGAGCAGGCCATATTTCAGGGACTTTTCCTGGGGCAGGACCTTGCGGCAGATCGCCCTGAGCTCCTCCCAGGTGCGGGGGGGCGCCAGATTGTAGCGCTTCAGGATATCCTGTCGATAAAAGAGGATGTTGCCCTTGATGTAGGTGGGCACGGCCACCAGCTGCTTGCCCTTCTGGCCGGTGATGTGGGTCAGAGACACCGAGAAGGCCTCCGCCACCGACGGCACCAGCTCCGACCGGTCAAAGATATCGGTGCGTCCCAGTTCATGGAGCCACCCGGCGACCCCGTACCGCTGCACCCAGGGAGCATCCAGGAGCAGCACGGCAGGTATCTTGCTCTCGGTGGAGAGCCCCAGCACAAAGGGCTCATAAGGGAGCAGGCTTTCCGGCACCAGAATTCCCTTAAAGTTCCGGTCGAAATCCTGGTAGACGGAACTCTTGGCCTTCTCGGCCAGGAGCCGGATCAATTCGCGGGTGGGGGCATCGAAGGTGTAGGTGATGGCCCGGGGCGGCGACGTATCCGGGCTCGGCCCGCACCCCAGCAGCTGCAAGAGCAACACGGCCCAGACCACCCGGGTGAGGCGCGACACGGTAGCTGCAGGTCTAAGGCGCGGCGTGACCACTTTTTCCACCCTAATACGGTTTCACCGGTTTATCGGCCACCAGAACCGCCAGTTGGGGCCGGTATTTCTCCAGGCTCAGGGGTATCAGGAACAGGAGGCAGGCCAGCAACCCCACCCCTTCAATCAAAAACACCCAGCCATAAGCCCCGGCGGCGCTGCCCGAAAGATAAACGAACCGGTCTTTGAGAAAACCCCCGGTCATTTCCCCCGCGGCCAGGGCCAGGCCGCTGGCCAGATTCCACAGGCCCATGAAGATTCCACTGAACTTGGGGTGGGCCATGCCCATGGTCAGGTGGGACAGCCCGACGTTGTAAAACCCCCGGGCCAACCCCAGGAGACAGAGGGCACAGATGCCCCAGGTCGCATCCGGCGTAAATGAGGACAGGCTCAGCAGCCCGAAGGCCGTCGCGCCCACCACCAGGCTCACCACCAGGATGAGTTTGTTGGCCCAATTCTGGTGGGCGCTGACCAAAAGATGTACCCCCACCATGCCCACCAAGATACCATAGGTGGTGTAGATCCCGAACCGGCTGGTTTCCGCCACCGGCAGGGCCAATACTTCCCCGCCGTACGGGGTCAGGAGGAAGGTTTGAATGGCCAGGAAAAAGATCGTGGTTCCCAGAAAGACAAAAAAGGCCACGGCCTGCCGGTTGGTGGCCAAAAACTTCAAGGTGGGCCACAGCGCCATCTGGCCATGCCCGGGGGCAGCTTCGGCCTCGTTGGGCGGTTCGATGCCCCAAGCCCCCCAAATGGTAACCGCCACCACCACGAGGGTGACCGCCACAAAGAGCTGGTGGATCTTGCCGGGATCAAAAGCCGGGAATAGCACCCCGGCGAGGGCGGAGCCCACGATAAAACCCAGCAGGGTCAAAATCCACACCATCGTCAGGGCGCCGCCCCGGTCCTGTTCCGGAATTCGGTCCACCAGGAGGGCGTTGATGGCGGTGGCGGACACGGTGGTACCGATGCCGAACAGGGAAAACAGCAGCACCCCCTGGTACAGAAGGACGCGGTTGTGGGGCTGGGCTCCCAGGTCCAAAGCCCAGCTCGGGAAGAAAGGCATAACAGCCACGCTGAGCAGCATGCCTCCCCAGATGTACG
>JAUSOZ010000014.1 GCA_030655955.1 Deltaproteobacteria bacterium | reverse complement strand
GGCCCCCCCCTCACCCCAGCCCTCTCCCCCCGCCGGGGGGAGAGGGAGTACGGGTGGTCCATCTCTATCCCCTCTCCCGAATGGGGGAGAGGGTGAGGGGGAGGGGGAATTAACGCACGATTCAGCTGGTTAATAACTACTTCATCAAATTTAAGAAATTGACTACTAAGCGCCTGGAGGTTGTCATGGGAAACCGCCGCACCACTTTCTTAGCCCTGGCAGCCGTGATCCTGACTTTGGGGGTGCTGTGGTATATCCAGCGCCCGGTGATTCCTCAGGAAACGACCCTGGCGGAGGTCAAGGCCGAGGCCGTTAAGGGCGGCTATCGCCTCATTACCACCGAGGCCCTGGCTGAACTTTACCGGCAGCCCGGCGCCAAGGTACTCCTGGTAGACACCCGCCAAGACTGGGAGTATCGCAGCGGCCATATCCAGGGCGCGGTCAATTTTCCCCTGGAACCCACCGCCTGGTCCCGGTGGCGGTCCCAGGACCGCCTGGCGGCCTTGCTGGGGCCGGACCGGGACCGGTTGGTGGTCTTTTACTGAGCCGGCCTGGCCTGAGTCCGGAGCGACTCCGCGGCCCGGGTGGCCGTTAAGCTGGGTTATAAAAACGTCTACCGCGATCCCCTGGGGTTTCCGGAGTGGCAGAAGAACGGCCTGCCGGTGGCCAGCGATCCCCTGGGGTTGTGCGATTACGCCCCGGAGGCCTACTCTCCGGGCCGGATTGCAGGCTGGGCCCTGGTTTGGACCCTGCTGGGCATCTTTATGGGCGGCATGGCGCTGAACCTCACCCCCTGCGTCTATCCCATCATCCCCATCACCGTGTCATATTTTGGCGGCAAGAGCGGCCGGGGCCGGGGCCGCTTGCTGGTCCACGGCCTCCTGTACCTGGCGGGCCTGGCCGTTACCAACTCCGCCCTGGGAGTGCTGGCGGCATTAACCGGCGGGCTCATGGGGGCCCTGCTGCAAAATCCCCTGGTGCTGGTGGCGGTGGCCGCCATCCTGGTCTTCTTTGCCGCCAGCCTCTTCGGGTTCTGGGAGTTGCGCTTGCCGGGCAGTCTTACCCAGGCCGCCTCCAAATCTTATGCGGGCTATTTCGGCAGTTTGTTTATGGGATTGACTCTGGGCTTGGTGGCGGCGCCCTGTATCGGGCCCTTCGTCTTGGGACTCTTAACCTGGGTGGCTTCCGTGGGCTCACCCTGGCTGGGTTTTCTGGTTTTCTTCACCTTAAGCCTCGGGTTGGGATTGCCCCTGTTTATCCTGGCCATGTTTTCCGGCAGCCTGGAGAAATTGCCACGGTCCGGGGAGTGGATGCTCTGGGTGCGCCATCTCATGGGCTGGGTGCTCCTGGCCATGGCGGCATATTTCATCCAGCCCCTGCTGCCCGAAGCCCTGAGCCTGGCGCTCCTGGCCGGGGTGGCCTTGGCCGCGGCCATCCACCTGGGGTGGCTGGACCGCTCCACCGCCACTTTCCGGGGTTTCGCCTGGCTCAAGACGGCCGCGGCCCTGGCCGGCGTGATTATCGCTACCTTCCTGGTGGGTTCCTGGGCCGTGCGGGGCCCGGGAGTAGCCTGGCAGCCATATTCGGACCAGGTTATGGCCCAGGCCCGGGAAGATCATAAGCCGGTGATCATCGATTTCTACGCCACCTGGTGCACCCCCTGCCGGGAGCTGGACGAAATCACCTTTCATCATCCCGAGGTGGTCAAACTGGCGGGGCGTGATTTTGTCATGGTCAAGGTGGACCTCACCCAGAAAGACAATCCGGTGCATCAGCGTTTACTGAGCCAATACGCCGTCAAAGGCGTGCCCACGCTGGTCTTTCTGGACCGCCAGGGCAAAGAATGCCCGAGCCTGCGGCTGGTGGATTATCTGCCGCCGGAGCAGGTTCTTAACCGCATGGTTGCGGTGGGTAAAAATTAACTCTTATACGACAAGCTCCCGTAGGGGCGGTTCGTGAACCGCCCCTGCAACGGACCAAGGAGAACAACTATGCTGAAAGTTAGGGTATTTATGAACGATCCCTGCGGCCTGACCTGAAAACGGCTGCACGAGATCATGCCCAGGTTGGGCGAGAAATACGAGATGGATGTGGAGACCGTGTCAAAATCCAGAGAGGAGTACCAGAGCGCCACTTACAAGGCAACGGGCCTGCCCGCGGCCCCGGCTGTGATGGTGGAAAACGAGCTTGCGGCCCAGGGGCCGAGCATCTCGGATGCCGGTGTTGAGGCGGTGATCCGGCGGCATCTGGGACTGCCTCCCGGGGAAGCCTAAAAACCGTAATCCTGCAATAAGGAGAGAGTCATGCTCAAGGTCAGATTTTTTATGAACGAGCCCAACGGCAAGCCCTGAAAGCATTTCCAACAGATGATGCCCAGGTTGGGCCAAAAATATGCCATCGAGATTGAGACCATTTCCAAACCCATCGCCGACTACCAGACGGACGAGTATTTCGAACTGGACCTGCCGACGGCCCCGGCGGTAATGGTGGCCGAAGAGATCGTGGTGGAAGGCACCGATGTGGATGAAGCTCAACTGGAGGCCGCGATCTGCCGCCACCTGGGTCTGCCCCTGCCGGAGCCGGGAAAAAGCGGGTTCTGGAAGCGCTTATTCGGTAAATAAAGTTCAGTCTGGCGGGGCGAGGCAGGGTGGATCGGCTCTTTATGGGCTCACCCAGAGGATTGGGAAGGTTGTCGTTATGCCGATCATATCTTCAGCTGTTTGGTATTTTTAAGTATTTTCGATTAGCGGCAAAATATCGCGCCGCTAAGGTTACGATAGGCGCCTGATAATTCCTAAGGCCCATGTCTATCCCTGTGGTATGATTAGGTGCTTTCATAGCTGCACCGGCCGGGAGCAGCGATTTATGGGCTTCACCCGGATCCGCCGATATTACTGAGCATCGTCATAGCGCGGCTTCGTCTTCTCTATAGGTGATTTATCCCACCCTCCATCTAAAGGCATCCAAAATGAAAAATCTCTACCTGTTGATCTGGCTTATGGTTCTGGTCATCAGCGGCTGCGTCGATAAGGGCGCTGGCCCGGGCGAAAAGAATGTGGATGCGGCGCAGGCAAGGATTAAGAGCATGAGCAAGGAAGTTAAACCCAATCTGGCCGGTTCCTGGAAACTCATATCTTTTCACAGTAAGGATTCAAGCGGACAGACGACTTACCCCTTCGGCAAGGATGCCCAGGGAAGGCTCATCTATGAACCGGATGGGCGTTTGGCCGTACAACTCATGAACCCCAACCGTCCCCGGTTTGCCTCGGATGACCCCCTGGTCACATCCGAAGCCGAAGTACGGGCGGCGTTCGACGGATATACCGCCTACTACGGGACCTATGCAGTCAATCCTGACGAGAAAACCATCGTGCACCACATCGAGGCCGCCCTCCTGCCCAACTGGGTGGGGACGGATCAGCGGCGCGATTTCGAATTCGATGGGAAGTATCTGACTTTGAAGGGCGACTTGCTCCTCGGCGGCGTCCAGGGGGTTGTCAGCCTGGTCTGGGAACGCTTGCCCTGAGGCGCAAACGGAAATTCATCGGCATGGCATTCAGAAGCAATCACAGGTTGGAATACACCAGAGAGTTCTGGCAGTTGCGGTCATGTTCCTGGTGTCTGTTGGCCTGAAACCTTCCCTATCCAGAACCTATCGAGACTTTTCAGTCTGAGGATTCCTGCCATTCCCGCCGGTAGCCAGGCATTCCCCTGTCAACAACATTTTCAATCTTCCTCCCTACAAGTGCCCGCGCAAGATAATGAGATCATATCTTCAACTGTTTGGTATTTTAAAGAATTTGCGGTTAGTGGCCAGCTGTACGTAATAAAGCCCGTTTTTTCTATAGATTGTGGTTAATTAGGTACTCCTTTTCTCTCTCACCCTTTCCTTACTGCTCCTGGATAGGCGAGGCAGGGGGCGCCGGCGAGAATGGGGCCGAAATTGCTCGTCGAAGCAGGCGGATTCTCACGGTGCGGTGTACCCAAAATTTATGAAAAAACTATATTTACAGCGGAATTTTTAGTATCATAGCGTCGGCGAAAAGATGCGGTGCCAAACGATAACCCTGAACTTTGGACCTCAGCTCTAAAGATACTTTTTAGCCGGCTTTTACCGACTGGAGATGACGATGCTATCAGGAAAAATGAAACATAAATTGGCCTGGTTGGTTGTTTTCCTCGGTTTCTTTCTCCTGCTTGGGGTCCAGGCTTTTGCGGCCGAGATCGACCTGATTCAAAAGGCCATCAATGCAAACCAGGCCAAATGGGTCGCTAAGGAGAATCCCATCTCCCGGCTCCCGGCCGCGGCCAGGAAAAAGCTGCTGGGGGCGCGGAGTCAGGATTTCGACACCGGGGCGCCGATGATGGATCCTTATGCCGCGCTCGGTGCCGTTCCAGCAGTCTATGATTGGCGGAACGTCGGCGGCAAAAATTTTGTCACCCCGGTCCGGAATCAACAGCTCTGCGGCAGTTGCTGGGTCTTTGGTCCCGTCGCCGCCCTGGAGGCGAAGTGCCTGATCACCTTCAATTGGCCGGGACGGGATTTGAACCTGTCGGAACAGATCGTCTTATCCTGCAGCGGCGGCGGTGACTGTGGCGGCGGCGCTGCTTCCTCCGCCTCCGACTACCTCAAGAATACCGGCACCACCGTGGAAACCTGTTACCCCTACACAGCCACCAACGGCGCTTGCGGCAACGCCTGCCCCCACTGGCAGTCCAGGGCCTACAAAATCGCCTCCTGGCAATACGTCTCCAATTCGGGCAGCGCCACGGCAGCCATGATCAAAAACGCCATTTATCATAACGGTCCGGTGGTCGCCTGGTTTAAAGTCTATACTGATTTTTTTCACTATAGTTCGGGAGTGTATACGAAAACATGGGGCATTGATGAAGGGAATCACTTTGTCCTGGTGACCGGCTATGACGATACGCTTAGCGCCTTCATCGTCAAAAATAGCTGGGATACCACCTGGGGAGATGCCGGGTATTTCAAGATCGCCTACAGCGAGCTCACCGGCTTCACGGAATTCGGCTCTTATACCTACAGTTACGGGAAGGCCGTCAATCCGGGCAAAGCCAACCCGTGGTTGTTACTGATGCTCGATTGATGGGAAAGGTACGCACCGCGGGCTTGACAAAAGCCGGATACTTGCGCGGCAACAGGGCCGGGACAGGGCCCCCACCTCTTGAAAAACATTCAACCGGACTCTGTGAAGGGGGTCAGGTGGGGACTGGGGCGGCGGGGC
>JAUSOZ010000007.1 GCA_030655955.1 Deltaproteobacteria bacterium | reverse complement strand
CCAGATTTCGGGCATACCAATCCCTGGGCGACCAGATGCTAACTGGCTGGGAAGCCTATGAACCCCAGGCCAGTACCGCTCGATAATGATGAGCCAGAGGAAAAGCCGAGGCCACATGGACATACCATCTCCGGGCATGATAAGAAATTCTGGCCCCCACTTTGATTAATCGCTTGATCAGCCACTCCATAGACCGTTTCACTTCTTCACCCCAAACATAGAACTGCCGGATCATATGCAGAAGGTTGTAGGCCAGAACCCCCATCTGGAGCCTGGCCTGGTTGGCCTCGAATCTTTGGCAACTGGTTTTGTCCCACCGCAGAGTGTTCTTCCCTTCCTTGATCCGGTTTTCTATCTCGGCCCGGCCATTATAGACTTTGATCACCTTGCCGGCGGGTAGCCTGGAGTTGGTGATCACAAAGCCGATCCTGGGGAAAAGCTCGCCCCGATGCCACTCGATCTTGGCCACTACCCGGCGAGGCCGGCTCCAACTCTTGGCCTGATAGTGAAGGTCAACGATCTTGACCTGAATGCCGCTCTGGGGCGGTCGGCCGACCGGACGACCGAGATGAGGCGCTACCAGCCGATCCAGGTTCTTATTTGACGGCAACCGAATGAAATAAGTCATACGGTGTTCTTCGCAATACTCGTAGGTCCCCGGGTTGGCAAAGGCAGCATCGCTACGCAGCCAAAAGAGCTTGAACCAGGGCCGGTAACGCTCCACCAGCGGTTTGATAAATTCCAGCGTGCCGTCGGCGGAATGGACGTTCCCCGGTCTCAGCTTTGCCCTCAGACAATCGCCTTCGCTGGTAAAGCAAAAAAGCGGATGGAAACAGTTCTTGGCAAAATGGCCATTGTAGGCAACCCCTTCCTGCTTGCCGTGGGCCGGGTCCTCGGTGGAATCCAGGTCGATAATAAGCCGCTTTTTGTTCTTCCTCTTTAACAGGGTATCCGTGGACCGGGTCAGGGCAGCCTCCAAGGCCTGCAGCCCAGCCTCGTTGCCCAGGATGTCATTCTCCAGTCTGGACAGCATGGACTGGCCGGCCCCAGCCTGATGATCTTTGCCGAGAGCCAGCCTGAGGGCCGGATCAATCCGCAGGAAATCAGCATCGTTGCAATCTTCATAACCGGCGCCTATCTGGTAAATCCTTTGACGAATCATTTGGACTAATGAATGTTTCGTATGCGTAGGTGACCTTAGGTCCTCCAAGCAATCTCCCATGGGGGCGATGATTTTGAAACGGTCATCTATCTCTCGCATCAGGAGAAAGCCAACGTCCGAGGTGATCGTAGCGCCCTGGAAATCTATCATAATGGCCCGGTTAAAATCCGGCCGAATCACCTCTTTCCGGCTTTCACCACTATCGAGCATTTTTAGGCCCCCGATTTGCTTTATTTCACTCCTTATATCATATAGTTATGCTATTATCCACCTTTCGCTGCGGCATAATCCAGGTTAACTGGAGGCCCGCCTGCAGAAGCGAATTAAACCAGTGATGATGTTACCGCCTGCAAGCGGTCCTGCTGGCTATTAAGGAGGAAGGCTATGTCTCTTTTGTTCTATGGGGTATGTATCTTAGGTGCCGTGCTGGGCGGGTTGGTGTTGCTGGTACTTTACAGTCTGTTGGTAATGGCCCAAAGAGGCGATGCATGTCTGGATCAGCTGGAAATGGAGATGCTCGAGAACTACCAAGCCGATTCTCTCATTAAAAGCGGAAAATCCGAAAATCTCCATAGGTCGGCTACCTAAGATTTGTGCCACGGTGGCATCACCTGAATTCGGATTTTCCTCAGACGTTGAGTCGGCCAAGACCAGGGTTGCTGTCCGCAGGCCTCGATTTCCCTTAATTCGCCAGGATCCAGGGTTGCGGTGGGGGAAAGCGGGCTGACAACCTCTCCTGATGGGTGTCTATCCCGGGGCAACCCGGAAGCCTCTCAATCAACTCCTGCCCCCAACCTTCGGATAACCCACCCTGACCTCAAGGCGGCCGGTTTCCCATTTTTCAAAATAGCCTGGTCCCGTTGAATCAACCTGCCCTGAGCCCGCCAAATTTTGGTCAGGTCCTCGCTTCTCCGCATTGCGCCGGCGGCTATTTTCCTCTAAACTGCCCTATAGTAAACCTTTTGGACGTATTCCACTAAAATAATTGGGACCCTTATGTGGATGGAGAGACTGCCAAGACGACTCCAGGCTGCCCGGGGGGAAGTGCCGGCGGATCTGGTGCTCACCGGCGGCCGGGTGGCCAATGTCTACACCGGTGAATGGCAGGAAACTGATGTGGCTCTGTTCGACGGGATCATTGTCGGCCTGGGAGATTATCCCGGACCCAGGCTGGCCGTAACGGGGCGCTACCTGCTGCCGGGTTTCATCGATGGCCACCTCCATGTGGAGAGCAGCATGCTTACTCCCCGGGAGCTGGCCCGGGCCCTCTTACCCCTGGGGACGACCACCGTAGTGGCCGACCCCCATGAGATCGCCAACGTTTGGGGCGCGGCGGGCCTGGATTATCTGCTGGGCGCCAGTGAAGGCCTGCCGGTGGATTTTTTCTTCATGCTGCCCTCCTGTGTGCCGTCCTCTCACTTGGAAACCTCCGGAGCCCGTCTGGAAGCCGTGGATCTGGAGCCATACCGGCGTCATCCCCGTATTCTGGGGCTGGCTGAGGTGATGAATTTTCCCGGCGTGGTGGCCGGAGACCCAAGACTCCTGGACGAGCTCGCCCTTTTTCCCCAGGGGCCGGTGGATGGACATGCCCCGCTGCTTTCCGGTAAGGCTCTTAACGCCTACCGCCTGGCTGGTATCGGCTCCGACCATGAATGCACCGGGCTGGCGGAGGCCCGGGAGAAACTAAGATTAGGGTTTTATCTGATGCTCCGGGAAGGCAGCCTGGCCAAAAACCTGGCCGATCTCCTCCCGGCCGTGACCCCCGCTGGCATGCGCCGCACCATGCTGGTCACCGATGACAGCCACCCCGAAGACCTGGCCCGCACCGGGCATCTCAACCACCTCCTCCGCCAGGCGGTGTCCCTGGGGCTGGACCCCATGGCCGCGGTGACTATGGCGACTCTGAACCCGGCGGAATATTTCCGCCTCCGGGACCGGGGCGCCGTGGCTCCCGGACTTGCGGCCGATTTGGTGGTGGCGGAGAACCTGACGGAATTTCGCATCGACAAGGTTTTTAAAAACGGCCAACTGCTGGTGGATCAAGGCAGGCTGCTGACGGAGCCGGATGCCCGCCCCAGGGTGTCCCCGAGTCCTCCGATGCGCGTGAAAGACCTAAGTCTGGAGGCGTTCTCGCCCCCGGCGGCCGGAAGTGTGGTCAAGGTTATCGGCCTGATACCCGGTCAATTGCTCACCGAAAAGCGCCTCTACCCCGCGCCCCTCAGGGATGGCCGGTTGGCGACCTCCCCCGCCCATGACATTCTGAAACTGGCCGTGGTAGAACGGCATCACGGCACCGGCCACCTGGGCCTGGGACTGGTCCAGGGGTTCGGCTTGCCCCGGGGCGCCCTGGCCTCCTCCGTGGCTCACGATTCCCACAATATTGTCGTGGTGGGGGCCGATGAGGCCGACATGCTTCTATCGGTTCGCCATCTGGTGGACTTGGGGGGCGGCTTGGCGGTGGTGGCCGGCGGCCGGGTATTGGCCGACCTGGCGCTCCCCATTGCCGGGTTGATCAGCCCCTGGCCCCTGGACCGGGTGGCCGCCGCCTACAGCCGCCTCAAGCAAGCCTACCACGATCTGGGGGGCGCCCTACAAGATCCCTTCATGGCTTTGTCTTTCCTGGCCCTGCCGGTAATCCCGGCCTTGAAACTGACGGACCTGGGGCTGGTGGACGTGGACCGCTTCCAGGTGGTACCCCTGTTTGGGGAGGATTAAATAACGCAAAGTACAATAAAATTATTCTTTGCAGATATAAGGGCAGTTGAAGAAATGAATGATAAAGAATTAAGTAGGAAAATTGAAGAAAGATTATATTTAGATCATTTTATTCAGGCGTATGAATACGTAACAGAAGAACTCCTTGAAATTATTGAAGAAAGAGAGAGCCCAGACTTTGTTTGTAAACGTCAGGATGGAACCTTGATTGGGGTTGAGCTAACCATCATCATGAGGGAACCAGAAAATGAATTTTATGAAACAACCATTCTAAAAAAAGAATTTATTTATATCTATGATTTAATTGATAAAGCTTATTTTTTAGCTAAGAAAAAGGCAGAAAAGAAACAAAAAGATAAATGGCCTTTAAATAATAACACTATCTTAATTCTCTTAATATCAGAATGTCCAGTATATGAACTTCAATATTATATAGATGAAACAAATTATGAAGAATTTTCTTTGCTTGGATTTAGTGAGATTTGGCTTGCAGATTTCACTGAATTTAGTTCTTATGGAGATGTTGAACTCTTCGGATTATTCTCAAAAAAATGGTGCGGTTATCATCCTAGGCCACATTAAAAATCCATAAGTATGATGTTTAAAAGATGTATTTTCCCAATTAAAAATGTTTATATCGAAAGCTTATGATCCCTAATGGACTGCAAAAATGGAGGTTCACATGAGCTTAGTCCTTACGGGTTCCCAGGTGATGCAGGTGTTGGATATGGACCTGGCACTGACCTCGGTCGAGGAGGCCTTTCGGGCCTACGGCGAAGGCCGGGTGAATATGCCCCCCAAAGCCTATTTAACCCTGGCTCAGGGGGACTTCCGGGCCATGTACGGCGAGATTTTTCTGCCCCGGGACCACATCTGCGGCTTGAAGTGGGTCAATGTCCATCCCGGCAACCCCGCCAGGGGTTTGCTGACGGTGATGGCCAAGATCATCCTGAATGACCCGGACACCGGCCTGGAGTTCGCCGATCTGGACGGCACCCATATCACCGACTACCGCACCGGGGCGGCGGGAGGGATAGCGGTTAAGTACCTGGCCCGCCCCGACGCCACCCGGTTGGGGCTGATCGGCGCCGGGGCCCAGGCTCGCACCCAGGTCGCGGCCATCTTAAGAGTGCGGTCCATCGGGGAAATCGTGGTGTTCGATCGCCACCGGGAACACTCCCAGGCTTTGGCCGCGGAACTGATCGCGACCTATGGGATAAAAGCCCGGGCCGCCGGCGAAGTGGCCGAGGCGGTGAGGGGCCAGGACATCGTGGTTACCACCACCCCCAGCCGGACCCCGGTGGTGGCCCGGGAATGGGTGTCGCCGGGGACCCATATCAACGCCATCGGCGCCGATGCCGCCGGCAAACAGGAACTGGACGCGGCGATCCTCACTGCTGCCAAAGTGGTAGTGGACGATTGGGCCCAGGCGTCTCATTCCGGCGAGATCAACGTGGCCCTGGCCCAAGGCGAGCTGACCCCGGAGCAGATCTACGGCTCTTTAGGGGACATTGTGGCCGGCAAAAAACCGGGGCGCGAGGCTGCCGGGGAGATCACCGTATTTGACTCCACCGGCCTCATCATCCAGGACCTGGCCCTGGGGCTGTCGGTCTACCAGCGCGCCAAGGAAAGGGGTCTGGGTGAGGAGAAGGATTTCCTGAAGTGATTTTGGGGCACGGGGCCAGGAGAGTGAAGAGCAGTTAGCCTCAGCAACAGCCGATCCGATAGGCCGTCTGCATAATTTTTAGTTTGGCTGAAAGCTGACCGCTGAAAGCTCATAGCTTCAAAGCCCCTTAGCCCCTTGCCTTAATTTCATTCTGGCAGGTCCAGAAATGCCCGCACTTTCTTGAGCACCTCGGGGCGGGAGGCCGGTTCGAACTCCCACAGGGTGGTTTGCTGGGGCGCGTCTTTGTCATCGTCCTGACAGTCGCCGAAGCCGCAGACCGACGGTGTGGCCTTGGGGGGCCCCAGGACCTGGGCCAGGTGGTCGGTGACTTGGGCTATCTCTCCCTTGACCGGCCAGACGCTCAGGATCAGATGGTCCCGGGCGATGCGCAGGTGAAGATTGAAAGCCCCTTCCGAGTTGCCGTTTCCGGCTTCGACGCCCTCGAAGTTCGTTCCCCTTCGGTCTTCGTTGACCGTGAAGTTAAATTTTACCGGTAACATGTTTTTTATCCTTTGCCGGCGCAACGCTGGCACAGGAGCCCCTCAGGGGTCTGCCGATGCCAGCCCTGGAGCACCACGGCGCCGCAGTGTGAGCAGATACCCAGGATGGTGGGCGATTCCTGGCCCCAAACCGGCTGTCCCTTGGGGCCCAGACCCAATTTCTGTCGGAGACGCCGCCACCATACCCGGGGAGATGGAAATTCCATGGCTTGCATTATAGCAGAGTTGCTGCTATTTTCCATAACTCTGGCGTCGTAGAAGATAATCGGTGCCAGGACCGGGTTCTGCCAGTCCACCCAAGGGCGGAGTTGGCAGGAGTTATGCATTTGCTTTTTCAATTTTTTCACGCTAACATGAAAAATCGAGATACCGGAAAAAAGCGGACATAATCCGAAAATAGATAGAAAGGAGAGAGGTGACATGGCCAAGGCAACGAAAAAACGCTATTGCTATGCCTTCGAGGAAGGCGACGGGACCAATAAAAAGATGCTGGGAGGCAAGGGCGCCGGACTGTGCACCATGACCCAGATTGGCCTGCCGGTACCTCCGGGGTACTGCATCACCACCGAAGCCAACATTGAATATTTGGAAGGCGGCGATAAGTTTCCTGAAGGCCTCATGGATGAAGTCCATGAATACATGGAGGCCCTGGAGAAAAAGACCGGCAAAGGCTTCGGCGACCCCAGCAAACCCTTATTAGTCTCAGTGCGCTCCGGTTCCGCCCTGTCCATGCCGGGCATGATGGACACCATCCTCAACTTGGGGCTCAATGACGAAACCGCCAAAGGCATGATTGCCCTGACCAAGAATGAACGCTTCGTCAACGACGCCTACCGCCGCTTCCTCCAACTCTTCGGCAAGATCGGCCTGGGAATCCCGGACGCTGAATTTGATAAGATTTTTGATGAGGTCAAAGAGAAGTATCATGCGCACGTGGATACCGAGCTCACTGCTGAAGCCCTGGCGGAGGTGGTGCAGAAATTTAAGGATGTCATCAAGAGCATCACCGGCAAACCCTTTCCCCAGGACCCCTGGGCCCATCTCTTCCTGTCCATGGAGGGCGTTTTCAAGTCCTGGATGGGTAAAAGAGCCGTGGACTACCGCCGCCAATTTCGCATTACCAAGGATCTGGCCTACGGTACCGCGGTAAACATCTGCACCATGGTCTTCGGCAACATGGGGAACGACTCGGCCACCGGCGTCGGCTTCACCCGGGACCCGGGCACCGGCGAGAACAAACTATACGGCGACTACCTGATCAACGCCCAGGGCGAAGACGTGGTGGCGGGCATCCGCACCCCCCGGCCCCTGAAAGAACTGCGCACGGACATGCCCGCGGTCTTTAAAGACCTGGAAAGGATGCACAATATCCTGGAAAAACACTACCGGGAAGTCCAGGACTTCGAGTTCACCATCGAGCAGGGCAAGCTCTACATGCTCCAGACCCGGAACGGCAAGATGAACGCCTGGGCCCTGGTCAAGACCTCGGTGGATATGGTCAAGGAAAGTCTGATCTCCGAGGAGGAGGCCCTGCTCCGGGTCGAGCCGGACATGCTGGAGCAGTTCCTGCACCGCCGCATCGACCCGGACTTCAAGCATGAGCCACTGGGTTTGGGCATCTCCGCCTCTCCGGGCGCGGCCATCGGCAAGGTGGTGTTCGACGCCGACCGGGCCGAGCGTATGGGTAATGAGGGAGAAAAGATCATCCTTACCCGCATCGAGACCAAGCCGGAAGACATTCACGGCTTCTTTGCGGCCCAGGGTATCCTCACCAGCCGGGGCGGCAAGACCTCCCACGCCGCGGTGGTGGCCCGGGGCATGGGCAAACCCTGCGTCTCCGGGGTCGAAGGCCTGGATATCAATTATGACCTGAAAGAAGCCCGGGTAGGGGGCG
>JAUSOZ010000004.1 GCA_030655955.1 Deltaproteobacteria bacterium | reverse complement strand
CCTCGAGAGGGCCTCTGTTGGTCCAACGTATCGGCGATTAATCTCACCGGTGCCGCGAATCGGCCGGAAACCGCAATCATCCTCACGTGACGGCCGATTCTATCAAGAATTGCCGGAAACCGCAAAAAAAGGCGGGCGATGGGTCCCATCGCCCGCCGTCTGGCCTATGGCCGTAAAAGAGAGGGGTAGCCCTCGATAACTGAAAACGCTATTTCATCTTAATGCTGAAGCCGTCCACGCCCAGGTTCAGCTGCACCCCCTGTTGGGCCGACCGCAAATTGATAACCACGCCCTTTTCGTTCCTCATGCTTAAGCCCGCGACGCCCTTGGCCAGGCTCAAGCCGGCGCTCACCGCAACATATTTGCCGGCTAAATCGGCCGCGGTCTTCAGGTTGTAGACGTCACCGACGGCGTGGATCTTCGAGAACCCCACTGCCGCCACGTTGAGACCCTGGATGTTAAAACGGTATTCCTTGCCCTGGAACTTCATGACGCCGTCACCCCAACTGTAACCCACCCCGGCGGCCAACTGCTTGGCTTCAATGGTGACTTCGCCGATAGGGTAGATCGGTGCCTCTTCCGCCTTGGCGGCGGCGACCACGAACAGCAAGATGCCTGCCATGACCAGACTCAAAAGCATGCGATGTTTGCGCATAAAATACGTCTCCTTTCTAGCGTTTTGGGACTTTATTAACTCTTATTAAGTAAGATTCTGATGGAGGCCTGTCAACCTGGAGGAAGTTTCGGGCAGGTCATTTTCCCGGGGCCCTCCCCGGTCTCCCCCTGACAGCCTGGACCGGAAAAACCGGGGCCTCCGGGCCAGGCCGAGGCAAGCCTGAACGCGGTCCGGGAGGCTTTAAAAATGAACCAATAGTGGCGCCGGGATTTTTCGGATATATATTAAAGAAACAAATAAAGCGCATTCCAGGCTAAGGAGATGTTCATGAAAATGAAGACCATGTTGGGTCCGATAAGATTCTGGCTGGGGCTGATGGCGGTTCTCTTCCTCTTGACCGGAGCCGCTTCGGGATGGGCCGCCGGCAGCGCCGCGGACTTTAAATTGAAAGCCGTCCAGGATGGCAAAGAATACAGCCTGAGCCAGTTCAAGGGCAAGGTGGTGTTAGTCAACTTTTTCACCTTTTTTTGCGGACCGTGCCGGCAGGAAATGCCGCATCTGAGCCAAATGTACCAGGAACTCAAGGGGCAGGGCTTCCAGACCCTGGGGATCGGCCTGGCCTCCACCCCCGACCAGCTGAAGCAAATCGTGACGCAGTTGAAACTGGCTTACCCGGTGCTGGAGGGAAATGACGCGGTGAGCAAAGCCTACGGCGGCGTGGAACTGGTGCCCCTCACCTTCATCATCGACAAGCAGGGCAATATTGCCCACAAAATCCTGGGGGCCCGGAGTAAAGAGTTCTTCGAGGAAAAGATCAAACCGCTCCTTTAAGGGGTGCGGCTACGGCTTTACTTATGGTGGCGCCGGCCCGGCAGGTTGGCCGGGTCCCTTCGATCAAGGCCGGCGCCAGGGGTCTGGGGGGGAATCGCGGCCCATGGCGCTTTTCCCCTCTCCCGTCGTGCGGCGCTCCGGTGTCTTAGCCGGCCCCCACCTCGGGCGCTGGCTGGCGCTTAGCTGGGGATGGAGGCGCTATCAGCTCGCTGCGACCCGGCTACAGGCGCGGGTCGATATTGCCGATACCGCATTCGGGCGTATAGCAGGTCACATTCTTGAATTCGCAGGTCTCCTTGCACTCGGGGCAGACCTCCGGGGGTTTGGGCTCCGTCAGGGTGTAACCACACTTGGTGCACTTCCAAAACATTTTTTCCTGGGTCGCGTTCATGGCCTTGGCCTCCTGTCAGGTGAGCCCGGCGAGCCGGACTGATGTTTTCGTGCCAACCGCCTCTAATCAGGCGGGGTGAGAAGTGTCGCGGCTTTAGTGCCGGTGAGGCCAGGGGATTCCCGCCGCCTCGGTGACCACGTAGCAAAACCAGTCGCTGTCAAGTTCCTTGTGGGAGATGGGACAGCGCAGCTTGAGCAAGCGGCTCGCCCACCCCGATTATCTCCCAGTCGCCGCCCCGGGGCCCGGCTTCGATGGTAATCTTCTGCCCCACCCGGACCGGATAGGGGCGCAAGATTAAAATCTTATCCTCGGCGGCGCCGTCCAGCCCCTGGGCCGGGGGATCACTGGGGGTGCTGGACATCTCGCTCACCTTTCCGATCTCGGGGGCACCCGCGGCTCACGTGGAGCACTTGGTCGCTTGCTCGGCCACCGATCCCGGGCCGGCCAGAGGCTTGAACATGGCTTTGCTCGACCCGCAGCACGGGCACTTCCAGTCGTCCGGCAGGTCTTCGAACCGGGTCCCCTTGGGGATTTTACCCTTCTTGTCGCCGTGGGCCGGATCATAGATATAGCCGCAGTTGGTCAACTGGCACTGCCACATTTCTTCAGGATTGGACATCTGTTCCTCCGTCGTTGATCTACCTTTTCTTAAAGTTTATCATCTCGGCCGTCATCCCGAAAGCTCTGCGCCGCCACGGGTTTGACGAACCGGAGTCAAAGCCAGGTGAGCCTCTATCCCCTTCGACGTTACGTTGCCAGAGCGGACGCCACCCGGGAGGGCAGCGTCCGGTTTTACCGACGGGTTAATCCATCTCCTGCATTTTCTTGCCGCAGCATTCCGGCGCGGCCGCCTCAGGGGGGGCGTTCTTAAAAGTGTTGCATTGATGACAGAGGTAACTCTTCGGCTCGGCCTCAGTGGCAGCCGGTTTGTCGTCTTTTTGCTGGCAATTACAGTTACAGCTACACATGAACAATCTCCTTTTCCTTTGGTTTAAGGGGTGTTACCCCTTGAAATCATACCCTCCGGACTCTGGCCTGGAGGTCTCCGCCCGCTGGGCGGTTGGCATCGAATCTCAGATAATGCTTATTTATCAGTAATAATTACTTCAAATGGAAAATCAAGTGCCGGCCCCACATTTTTCCCCGTTTCGGAAATTCTTTTCGGGGGAGATTGGCCGCAAATCCGGCCCCGCCCGAAGACAAAAGGTATTGACTTTATAAATTCATTACTTAGCTTTTAAAAATATTGTTCATACCCTACACAATCTAAGTGATCCCTGCATCAAACCTTAATCAATATGAACGGCTCATCAAAGGAGTGAAAGAGATGTTCAAAGATTTTAAAGAGTTTGCCATGCGGGGCAGCGTGGTGGACATGGCCGTGGGCATCGTCATCGGCGCGGCCTTCGGGACTATTGTCAAGTCGTTTGTGGACGACGTCCTGATGCCCCCTATCGGCCTGCTCCTGGGAAATGTTGACTTTTCCAATCTTTTTATCACGCTAAAAGATGGCGCCAAAGCCGCCGGACCCTACGCCTCCCTGGTCGCGGCCAAAGCCGCCGGTGCCGTGACCCTGAACCTGGGGATGTTCATCAACACCGTCATCAGCTTTGTCATCATAGCCTTTGCCGTGTTCATGGTGATCAAGGGCCTCAATCGCATGAAAAAGGAAGAGGTGGCGCCGCCGGCCGAGCCCACCACCAAGGAGTGTCCCTTCTGCCTGTCCACCATCTCCCTCAAGGCCACCCGTTGCCCCCACTGCACCTCGGAGTTGGGGACGGCGCCAGCCTGAGGCAGTGGGCAGCCCATGGCCCGGGCTACCTTGATTTTTGGAGTTTTTGCCTTCGCTTTATCGGAAAGACTCGGCCGTGGAAGCGCCCCAAGGAGAAAGCTTATGAACGAAGTGCCCCGCGTCACCCCGGAGGAGATCCATCCCAAACTGCGGTCAGGAGAGGCGCTCCTGGTCTGCGCCTACGACAGCGACGCCCGGTTCCGGCAAGTCCACCTGGAGGGCGCCATGTCATTGGAAGAGTTCACGTCTCTCCGGCCCACCCTGCCCCGGGACCGGGAAATCGTGTTTTATTGCGCCTGACCCCAGGAAGGCTCCGCTGCCGGTCAGGCAGCCAGGTTGATCCAGGAAGGCTACCCCAACGCCAAGGCCCTCAAAGGGGGAGTGGCCGCCTGGAAAGAGGCGGGATTTCCCTTTGTGGTTGAATAGAAGGATACCGGGCGGGCGACAGGAGGGTCCGGCAGAGATTTTGCATGAGCGGCGGCAGATTGGACGAAAAATGGAGCCGTCGGGCTTTATCCGGGGGCAGCGCCGTCTGAAACCGCTAGCGGCAGAAACCCCCTCTCCCCTGCGAGGGGAGAGGGTTGGGGTGAGGGGTGGCTTCGTTGGTTGACATCACCCCCCCTCCGCTCAATGTATTTCCTCTAAGCCCGGCTGATCAATGCCCCCCGGGCGTCGAAAATCTCGATCTCTACGGTGCGACCGCCGTCCAGGCGGTGGGTGGCGCAGCTCAGTCACGGGTCGTAGGCCCGCACCGCCATTTCCACCTTGTTCAACGCCTCCTCGGTGACCACGCCTTTCTGGATGACGGACTCCGCCACCTGCCGGATGCTCATGTTCATGGGGGCGACGTTGTGGGTGGTGCCGACGATGATGTTGGCCCGGCTGATGAGGCCGTCGGCGTCGGTCACATAATCGTGGATCAGGGTGCCCCGGGGCGCCTCCACGCAACCCACGCCCCGGCCGGCTCCCGGGGTCACTGCATTCCGCACATGGGTATCGGTGATCTCCGGGTCTTCCAGGATTTCGATCACCCGCTCGCAGGCATACACCAGCTCGATGAGCCGGGCCCAGTGATAGAGCATGGTGGACTGGGCCGGCCGCCCGAACCGGGAGCGGAATTCCTCCAGTTCGGCTTGGGCCAGGGGCGTGTTGATCTGCTCGCAGACGTTGAGGCGGGCCAGGGTATTGACCCGGTAGATGCCCTTGGGCGCCGCCAGGTCCATGGAAAATCCTTCGCCCCAGGCCCGGGCGTAGGGAAACTTGGAGTAGGACCAGGGCTCCACGTGCTCCCCCAGGAAGTCGGCGTACTGCTCATAGGTGAAGTCCTGGCAGGAGCCGTCCGGTTTCATGAGCCGGAGCACCCCGTCGAACAGCGTCAAGGAGCCGTCGGCCGGGTCCACGGTCCCTAAAAACCCGGTGGTGATTTGCCCCAGGCCCACGGTGTCGGCGTCCAGCTTATAGAAGATGTTCGTCTTGGCGAAATCGATGCAGAACCGGGCGAACTCCAGTTGCTCCCGGCTTTTCTCCAGCAGTTCCAGGCGCTCGGCCTCGGTCATGGACTTGGCGAAGCCCCCCGGCACCACCACCACCGGGTGGATGACCTTGCCGGCGAACTTTTCGATCATCATCTGCCCGGCCTGGCGCATCTTTACCACCCGGCGGGCCAGCTCCGGGTGGGCCTGGACTATCCCCAGGACATTGCGCACCGAGTAGTCGGCCCCGGGTCCCATGATGAAGTCCGGCGCCGCCAGGAAGAAGAAGTGCAGGATCTTGTCGTTGATCTGGGCCATGACCTGCATCAGCTCCCGGAGCTTCATGCCCGCCGGCGGCACCTGCGCCCCGAAACAGCCGTCCACCGCCTTGTTGGAGGCGGTGTGGTGCATCCAGGGACAGATGCCGCAGATGCGGTTGACGATCCGGGGCACCTCTTCGGCGGGGCGGCCCTCGATGAACTTCTCGAACCCCCGCAGGGCCATGATGTTGAGGCGGCTGTCGGCTACGTTGCCGGCCTCGTCCAGCGTGATGGCGATGCGGGCGTGGCCCTCGATGCGGGTGATGGGCTGAATGTTGATGACCCGTGGGGCGGAACCGGCGCCGTGGGTAAAGGCCTGGTCCGCACTGGCCTCAGTTATTTTCTGTTCCATTGATCTTTCCTTTTCGGCCATCGGGATGGCGGGCGGGGACGCCTGCCCTACCCACCGCTCACTGCTCACTGCTTACTGCTCACTTCCTCACCCGCAGCAACCCGTGGGCCCCGGAGAACCGCAGCATCGAGCTGGGGTCGGCGATATGGGTGAAGTCGATGCCGTTGCTGGCCAGGGCATTGTACATATCCAGGAGCTGGTTGCCCTCCTGCTGCACCGGCCCGAAGCAGCCCCGGCACGGCACCCGGGCGATAAGGCAGCGGGGCCCCGGGCCGTCGTTTCCGGCGCAGCCGGCCCGGGTCACGGGTCCCATGCACAGCAAGCCCTGTTCCAGGAGGCAGTTCATTTCGCCCAATGGCCGGCCCGGCTCATAGAGAGCGTTCTCGGTGAAGCGCCGCATCTTGGTGAGCTTGCCCTTGCCGTCTCTGATGGTGGGGCAGGTGTCGCAGACGCTCTTGGAGGGGAGTTCGGGGGCGCGGCCCTCCAGCAGGGCGGTTAAGACCTCGGCGATCTGGTCCGGGTGCGGCGGGCAGCCCGGCAGGTAGATGTCCACCTTGACCTTCTCGTCCAGGGCGTAGCAGCGGTCCAGCAGGGCCGGCACCGTATCCCCGGGGGCGTCGGCCCCGGGGTCGGTGGTCTCGGTATGGTAGCAGCGGTCCAGCAGCTCGTCGTTGCCGAACTGGTTGATCAGCGACGGGATGCCGCCGTGGGTGGCGCAGGTCCCCAGGGCGATGAGCACCCGGCAACTCCGGCGCATGGCCTCGGCCACCTCCAGGTGCTCCTGGTTGCGGACGCCGCCGCTGACCAGGCCCACCACGGCTTCGGGGATTTCCAGGTGATGAATATCGCCTTCCCCGGTCTGACCGAAGTACTTGTGGTCCATGAGCACCGGGAAGTGCACGAAGTCCAGGTGGGGCAGGACCGTGAGCAGCGCCTCCCCCAGGTTCAGGATGGCAATTTCGCACCCTGAACAGGAATTGAGCCATTCAGAAGCTACTTTGACGGGCACGACGGACCTCCTATCCTTTCACCTGCACGGATCTTTCCAATTCTTGATGTTTTTCCCGGGCCCGGTGCTTTTTCTTGTTGGACCATTCCAGGACTATTTCCAGGGCCTGGGCGGCCAACCGAGGATTATCCCGATAATTGAAGGCTTCCAGGTCCACCCCATTGGCGTCGGCCATGATGGCCCGGCCCAACGGCGAGCGCATGATCACCATGGTCCAGCCCTCCGGCGCCCCGATGCCGCCGAAGGAGAGGTCGGCGAACTCCGCGGCATAATCGTCGCAGTAGTGGCAGGCGTAGCGCTTCATAAAATAGAGCTGGTCCAGGGGGATGCGGCGCACCTGGCCGTCGTTCAGGTGGATCAGCAAGTCCTCCTTGACGTTGACCTTGCGCACCTGGTCCCACTGGAAGGCGCCGATCTGCTCCAGCTTCAGGCGCTGCTCCGGGCCGAAATGGAAGTTGCCGGTGCAGAACAGGCCCAGGTGGAACTTGATGGTGCCGGACGGCACGATCCCCAGGGCCTCCATGCGCCTCAAAGAGTTGATTTGGCAGGGCGTGCCCACGAAGGCCACCCGGCTGAGGCGCTGCCGGGCCACGTCCTCCAACTCGACGATGGACGGGGAAAAGGTGGAGTAGGCCTCGGAGAACAGGCTCGGACCGTGGGAGGTGTCGAAGTGGAACCCGGCGGCCTCCAGGATTTCCTCCCGGTTGGTGGCCAGCCAGGGCTGGCGCTGAAACGGCCCCACTTGCCGGGTGACCACGGCGCCGTCGATGCGCCCCAGGTCGAAGAGGTGGAGGAGCAGGGCGGTGACCACCCCGCCGTCCGTGGCCCGGACCCGAACCTCGGGGTCCCTGGCCCGGGACACGGTGGTGCCCAGGATGCGGCCCATGGGGGCGCTCCAGGCCACCTGCCGCTTGGTTTCCTCGTCCAACTCGCTGATCTCCGGACAGATGGAGTAGCACAGGCCGCACTCAATGCACTTCTCGATGTCCTTGTACCGGGGTTTGCCGTCCTCCCCCATCTCCAGGGCTCCATAGTTGATGGCGGTGCAGAAGGTGACGCAGCCGCCGCAGTGATGGCAGAGACCGGGTTTCTGGACCTCTTGAATGAGATTGAAAAAGGTCTTCATGGCTCCCTCCTTCAGGCGGCGCTGGCCTGGACCGGCCGACAGGGGTTGGGGCCCAGTTCCCTGATCTTGCCGATGAAATTTCGGACGATTTCGGCAAACTGGGGGGCCTCCGCCGAGGAGACCCACTCCACCTGATACCGTTCGGGGTCGATCCCCAGGTCGTCCAACACCAGTTTGGTGGCCACCCCCCGCGCTTGAGCTATGTGATTACCTTCCAGGTAATGACAGTCGCCCAGGTGTCACCCCATGACCAGGACGCCGTCGATCCCCTTGCTCAAGGCGTGCACCACCAGGTTGGGGTGGACCATCCCGGAGCAATTCACCCGGATGACCCGCAGGTTGGGCGGGTATTGCAGCCGGGAGACGCCGGCCAGGTCGGCCCCGGCATAGGCGCACCAGTTGCAGAGAAACCCCAGAATAACCGGCTCAAACTTTTCCGACATGGACTGACCTCCCTTAAAATAGCTGTCAGCTTTCAGTAGTCAGTTGTCAGCAAAAACTACGGACTGGTGAAGCTCTTTTCCCGCCGGGTGTGGACCTGCCGACCCGGTTATCTTATCGATTCTTGTCCTTCTTTACCGGCGGGGTCAGGCCCCGGGCCACAAAGATACAGCCGATCAGCAGTACCAGAGAAACTAAGGGGTTGGCTGAGCCAAACCCAAAAGCACCAAGCATTTCCACCATTGACTCCTTGATCTATCTATCTGTCAGCTTCCAGCTGCTTGTTCTTAACGACAAGGGCTCACTGCTTATTTTGGTTTTTAACTAAAAGCTGACAGCTATCCCAAAGCCTCTAAAACCGCGTCTACCTGGGCCTTGAGCTGGTCGTGGGTAAAACCGTGGACCGTGACCCCTTCCTTGGGGCAGGTGGCCTCGCACAGGCCGCAGCCCTTGCACAGCGCCTTGTCGGTCACAATGCGCCGGCGGGCGTGGCCGTTATCGCCATACTCCTCCAGCTTGATGGCCCGGTAGGGGCAGACGTCGAGACACAGGGCGCAGCCGTCGCAGGCCGCGGTCACTTCGGACTTGATGGCGTCCAGCTGCATCGCCGCTTTCGCCAGGATGACCCCGGCCCGGGACACCGCCGCCTTGGCCTGGGAAACGGCTTCATCCAGCGGCTTGGGATGGTGGCAGAGACCGGCGGCGAACAGCCCATCCACGGTCAAATCCACCGGCCGCAGCTTGGGATGGGCCTCGTTGAGGAAGCCGTCGGGGTTGACCCCGCACTTGAACAGCTCGGTCAACTCCTGCTGGTCATGGGGCACGATGGCCGAGGCCAGCACCAGGTAGTCGGCTTCGAGCCGCAACGGCCGCCCCAGGATGGGGTCCATGACCTTAATCCGGAGCGCGGCGCCTTCTTGATAAACTTCAGGTTTATTCTCCAGGTCAAAGCGGATGAAGATGACCCCCAGTTCCCGGGCCCGGGTATAGAGGTCCTCCCGCTGGCCGTAGGTGCGCATATCCCGGTAGAGGACAAAGACCCGCATGTCCGGGTTGAGCTCCTTGAGCCGCATGGCGCTCATGACCGAGTGGGTGCAGCAGACCCGGCTGCAGTACATGCGGCCGGGCTCCCGGGAGCCGACGCACTGGATGAACACGGCGCTGCCGGCCTGCTGGACCATTGCGGCCCGCTCCCTCAGTTCGGCGTCAAACTGGTGGTGGGTCATGACCCGGGGGTCCTGGCCGAACCGGTATTCCTCGGGCTGGTACTCCGCCCCCCCGGTGGCCAACACCGCGATGCCGTAGGCCACGTTCATGGGGTTGCCGCCGACTTCCAGATCGCTGGCAAAATTCCCCACCGACCCGCTAACGGATTTCAGGCGGGCGTTTTTCAGCACCTGGATGCTGGGGTGGTTGTCCACCCGGGAGATCAGCCGCCCCAGCCAGGCGCGTACATCTTCGCATTTCCAGGTCGTGTTCAAGTGCCAGGCGGCGCCCCCCAGCTTGTCGCTTTTCTCCACCAGGACCGTGGGGTAGCCCTGGTCGGCCAGATCCAGGGCCGCGGTCATGCCGGCCACGCCGCCGCCGATGACCAGGGCTTTCTGGACCACGGGCACCGACATGGACGCCAGGGGATAGTCCCGGCAGACCTTGGCCACCGCCATGCGCACCTGGTCTTTGGCCTTGAGGGTGGCAAAGGCGGGATCTTTCTGGTGCACCCAAGCGTTCTGGTTGCGGATGTTGGCCATCTCCAGGAGATAGGCATTGAGTCCTGCCTCCCTGAGGGTGTCCTGGAACAGGGGTTCGTGGGTCCGGGGGGTGCAGGCCGCAACCACGATGCGGTTAAGATTGAACTCTTCGATCCTGGCGGCAATGAGCACCTGGGTGTCGGTGGAGCAGGTGAAGAGGTTGTTCTCCACGCAGACGACGTGGGGCAGGGTCCGAGCATAGTCCGCCACGGCCTCGACGTCCACCACCCCGGCGATGTTGATGCCGCAGGAGCAGACGAACACCCCCAGGCGGAGTTCCTCCCCGGTGGTTTTGCGCTCCGGCGGATACGTCTTCTCCCGGGCCAGGGTGCCCCGGGCGGGCAACAAGGCCTTGGCCGCTTCCGTGGCCGCGGCGGAGGCCTCGGTGACCGACCGGGGAATGGCCTTGGGGGACTGGAAGGCCCCGCAGACATAGATGCCGTCCCGGTTGGTGGTCACCGGGGTGAAGCTGCTGGTCCGGGCGAAGTTGTACCGGTCCAGGTCGATGCCGAATTTGTGGGCCAGTTCCAGGGCGTCCGGCGGGGCCTCCAGACCTACGGAGAGCACCGCCATATCGAAGTCTTCCTCCGTCCGGCCGCCGTCCTCGGTGACGTATGCCAGCCGCACCCCGATATTGTTTTTCCCGGGCAGGATGGTGTGGGGCCGGGACCGGATGAACCGGACGCCGTTGCTCCGGGCGCTCTCGACGTAGCGCTCGAATTCCTTGTTGTGGCTCCTCAAATCCATGAAGAAGATGGTCTGGTTCAGACCGTCGCCGTGGGTGTGCTCGGCCGTAACCACAGCCTGCTTCACGGCGTACATGCAGCAGACCGTGGAGCAGTAGCCGTTGGCGCCGGTGTGGGTGCATCGGGAGCCGACGCACTGCACCCAGGCGATTCTCTTGGGCTCCTTGTGGTCTGAGGGCCGCAGCAGGTGTCCCTGGTTGGGGCCGCTGGCCGAAAGCAGCCGTTCGTACTCCAGGCCGGTGACCACGTCGGGGATGCGGCCATAGCCGTAAGGAGCGATGCCGCTGGGATCGAAGGCCTGATAGCCCGGAGCCAGAATGACCGCGCCGACGTTGACGGTGACCACCGCCCCGGTGTCCGTAAAGTTGATGGCTCCGGTGGGGCAGAATTTTTCGCAGGCCCGGCACTTGCCCTTGGCGGTGTACAGGCAGTGCTCCCCGTCAATGGCATACTTGAGCGGCACCGTCTGACTGTACTTCAGATAAATGGCCTTGCGTTGGCTCATCCCGGCGTTGTAGTCGTCGTCCACCTTTTTGGGGCATTTCTGGGCGCACAGGCCGCAGGCGATGCACTTGTCCATATCCACGTAGCGCGGCTGTTTGGTGACCGTGACGCTGAAATTGCCCGGAGGCCCGGAAATATCGGTTACTGCGGCGAGGGTGAGAAGCTCGATGTTTAAGTGCCGACCGCACTCAACCAGCTTGGGCGAGATAATTCACATGGCGCAGTCGTTGGTGGGATAGGTCTTGTCCAGCTGGCTCATCTTGCCGCCGATGCCGGGGCTTTTCTCCACCAGGTAGACGTAATAGCCGGAATCGGCCAAATCCAGGGCCGCCTGGATGCCGGCGATGCCGCCGCCCACCACCATGACGGCGCCCACCATCTTGCCGGGGCGGTCCTGACCCCGGGGGGCCAGGGGAGACGCTGGCGTCGCCAG
Organism: Deltaproteobacteria bacterium; assembly: GCA_030655955.1. Taxonomy (GTDB): domain Bacteria; phylum Desulfobacterota; class Desulfobaccia; order Desulfobaccales; family 0-14-0-80-60-11; genus 0-14-0-80-60-11. The sequence goes on along the minus strand of JAUSOZ010000004.1, from coordinate 10,221 downwards.
GGGGGGGACGTCCCCCCCGGGCAGGGTCCGGGCCATGGTCTTGAGCTGTTCCGGGGCCAGGTTAAAGTCACGGCAGAGGCGGGCAAAATCATCCGGGGTGAACTGCAGGCCTTTACCGGGTCCGGGTTTAGCTGAGATCCGGCCGGTCTTGACCCAGTTGCGGATGGTGTTGCGGTGCACGCCGATTTCTTGAGCCAAGGTGAGGACGTGGATGACGATCATCGGTCAGCTCCTCTCTTGCTTATGCATTTTGTGCAATCAGAGCAACTTGTGCGATAATTAAATTATATCCCCCGGAGCTTGTCAAGGAAAAAAAACCGCCACCTCACAAAATTTTTGCTGGTCCCCACCAGCCAGTTCCTCAGGGGCCTTCGCACCCCCGTAAATCATGAAAAGTATGGTAGGGCGGGCGTCCCGCCCGCCGGTGGTGCGCAGGTGCATTGGTGGCACAGGCTTCCAGCCTGTGCGCCCGCACCGGCAAGATGCCGCGCCACCTAGAACTTTTCAGAACCGGGTTCAGCGCCCGACCCAGGGGCTGGCATACGGGCATAATTGACCGCGTCCCCGGTGGGGCCCCAGCCCATTGAATTTTCCAGCCGGGATTGGTAAGGTGTTTTAAATGGTTTTACCCACTCCCCCCGGGAGGGCGGGCGTTCCGCCCATCACTGGGTCGGCCGATGGTGCGCGGCGCGCACCCTAGGGGAAAACTTTTCGGAACAGCTTCTCGGCCCGGGGCGGCGGGGTCTCAATGGCTGCCGTCATCCCCGGTTCCAAGGGAGGTAGGGCATGGAACATCAGCCTCGCGTCATCTTAATTGCGGCGGTAATCTCGGCACTAGTAGGCCTTACAACCGGGTTCCTGGGAGGCCGGCTGGCGGCGCCCCCGGTCCCCGTGGCAACCCCAGCGGCGGAGGCGGGAGCTGTCATGCAGGCCCAGAACTTTCAACTCGTAGACCAGGCCGGGCGAGTTCGCGGCCGGCTCGGAGTCGAGGCCCACGGCGCCGCCCGGTTGACCCTCTTCGGCCTGGACGGGACCATGCCCCGGGTGAGCCTGGCCGCAACCCCCCAGGGGGGCGCCGAGCTGGAACTGGGTGACGACCAACACCAGAACGCCGTGGCCCTCAAAGCCGACCAGAGCGCCCAAAACATCGCCTTATACCATGAAGGCAAACTGCGCCTGGGGCTGGAGGTGCAAAAGAACGGCGAAGCGGCCGTCAATCTCTATGATAAAGGCAATCGCCTGATCACCTTGGGGCTCACCAACCAGGGCGACCCGCATCTCACCTTTTACGGCGAAGGCCACAAGGCCGCCCTGGAGATGGTCAGCAAGAAGAACGGCGACCGCAGTCTCAATCTGTTGGGCAAAAACGGCACGCCCAGGGTGGTCCTGGGGTTGAAAAACGACCAGAAAGCCGCCCTCGGGTTGTTTGACCCCAAGGGGAAAACCCGGGTGGCCCTCATGGATGAACCCTCCCTGATCCTGCTGAAGGCAGGCAAGCCGGTGCGGACCCTGCCGTAAAACCGGCCGCGGCAACCCCGGAGCCATACCCGGCCAAGGGGCGCGGTTCCCGGCGACTGGGGGCCGGAAGGCAGGGAGTGGGAGGTAAGGTTTATTTACCGCGAAAATCAGAAAAATGGTTCATGAAAATTGAGAGGTTTACCGATAGATTATGTAACTTTGTTAAATTATGCTCAGCTTCACCAGATTATTGTCTGTGCCTTGCAACCGGCAGGGGGGGTAATCCATGAAAGGCAATACACCGAGAAAGGCTGTGGTGGCGGCATGTATGGAAAGTCCTTTCTACTTTACCCTGCCGCTCCGGCAAAGGCTGGAATTGATGAAGCAACTTGATCGGCAACCGGTCTTTTCCACCCTGCGCCAGGATTTCTTAGGGTGGATTAAAACCGGGATCTTGAGCTCTTCAGGATAAATCAGTCCATCGGATCAGCCAGACAGAACAACTTTAAGAAGCACTTCCTCGAACCCGCCGCACCGTTTCCTCCCCTGGTCCGGAAAATTTCCTTCCCCCCCAGCTGAATGCTGAAAGCTATTTTCATATAAAAAACCCAGGCCCCGGGAATTTATTCGGTCCCGGGGCCTGGGGGTTGAGGGGCAAGCGCCTTATTTCTCGGTCAGCCTCAGGGTTACGGTCACCGGGATAGTGGCCGGCTGGGGCTGCGAAAACTGGATCCCCTTCAGGGCCGCGGCCAGGCACTTTTCCAGGCCTGGCAGCGGCGCTGCCAAGGTAACCTTCGGGGTTCCGGCAATTCTCCCATCCATACCGATGGTAAAGGTCACCGTGAATTCCGTCGGCAGCTTCAAACCCGCTTTGACGGCGTCTTGACAGCACTGCGTCAGCTTCGCCATCTCGTCTTCCAGGGCCTTTTGGACCGCGGCCGGGGTCAGATTCCCTTTGACCTGGACATCCTTGACCGTGACCAACACCTTAGACACCATAGGCTCCGCCGGGACCGTCCCGCTGCCATGGGGACCGGTTTTAGGCTTCCCCCCGCCCATAAATCCCATCCTCTCATCCTTGGCCAGCATCCCGGATGGCGACGGCGACATCATGGACGGCATCATGGCCTTCGACCTTGATTCCCCGATGGCCAGGTCGGAGACCCCCTCCGGTAGGGGCAGGGGCTGTTTCACCGTCACCACCTGGCCGTCGGCCCGCTTGACTTGATCCACCGCCACAAATGAAGTGTACGGGGTCATGAGGCTGTATTTCAGCCCCAGGGCGGTCACTTCTTTCACCACCTCCTGGTTATTGCGGTCAAAATGGCTGAAATCCACCAGGTTCATGATCCGCTGCCGGGCCCAGAGCAGCCGGAGCGCGGCGTTTTCGGGGCCGGCTTTGGCATCCTTCAGTTCGAGGCGCTGTTCATAGGGACCCTTGGCCGTTTTTCCCCGCACCACGATGGCGCCGGTGGGGCTGCCTTTGTATTTGCCCAAAAGGGTGAGGGGCCGCATGGCAAAGAGGTCGGGGAGGGCCTGAGGTTCGACCTCGTAGGCCGAGAATCCCTCATAGGCAACCTTGATGTCCGTAAGCACCGGGTTGGCGATGTACTGGCGGAATTTGGCGGCCTGTTTGACGGCCTCGCCACTGTTGAGCACCACAAAGGTCTCGCCCATCCCGGCCCGGGCCATGCCCTCAATGAGGTGGCGGTTGACCGACGTGCCGATGCCGAAGGCAAAGAGGTTGGCTGCCCCCAGGTTATCCCGGATGAGCTGAAAGACCCGGGGCTCCACATCGACGTAGCCGTCGGTGACTACGGTCACGATCCGGGAAACCCCCGGGGTCCGGGGCAGCGCCAGGGCCTGATCCAGGGCCGGCACGATATTGGTGCCGCCGCCCCCGGGGCGGGACTGGATAAAGGCCAGGGCCTTGGCCTGGTTGGCCTCAGTGGCGGGCAGGGAACCGGTTGGGGAAAGGGTTGCCGAACCGCTGGCAAACAGCAGCACATTGAGAAAATCCTTAGGTTTCAGGTCCTTGATGACGTTTTTCATCAAGGCCTTGGCGGTATCCAGGGGAAAGCCGTGCATGGAACCGGAGACATCGACGATGAAAATATACTCCCGGGGCAGGACGGCTTCGGGTTTGACCCGGGCCGGCGGCTCCAGCATCAGCATAAAAAAGTTTTCTTCCTGGCCGGGGTAGAGCAGGAGGCCGGTTTGGATCTTGCCGCCAGCCAGGGTGTAACGTAACACAAAGTCCTTGTTGCCGCCGGTCTTCTCGTCCTTGAGGGAGATCTGAGCCGCGGTTTTCCCGGAGTATTTGATCGCCACCTCATGGCTGGAGCTGGTGACGCTGGCGATGGGGACCCCGCTGGTGAGTTCCACGTTCAGGCCAAAGGTATAAGGCGGGGGCTGCCCCTCATGCAGGTAGGGGTTCTGAACCCATTTGTCGGTATCCACCGCCCCGGCGGCCGTCTTGGTCGTGTACCGGGGGCCCACCACCGTGGGGTAGACGAACTCATAGATATGGTCTTCCGGGATCAGGAGTTCCATATACTGGAGCTCCACCTTGATCTCATCATTGGGCAGAATATTGGCCAGGTTCATCTGGAAGACATTGGGCCGCTGCTGCTCCAAAAGGGAGGCGGTCTTGCCCTCCTTTTTGGCCGTCTCATAGGTTTCCCGGGCCTTTTGCCGCTCCATGATCGAGGCCTCCACCACCCGCTCGCCGATGGTCATGCGCATGGCATGGACCGCCGCCCGGGTCGACCCGGGAAAAACATAGATAGCCTCCAGGGTTTTTTGGCCGGTATTGCGATACACCTGGGTAATCTTGACCTCGGCTACCACGCCGGCGATCTTGACGTCGGCCCGGGTGCTTTTCAGCGGCAAGGCGTCTACCTTCGGATCGTCGCTCAAGACCACAAAGTAAGGCGCCAGGGTCTTATCGGCCACGTCCGGCTTACCGTATCCGGCGGCTTTTTCACCGGGGAGCAGGGCCGTGGTTAACAAACCGGTCACCACTAAAGTCAGAATGACACCAAAAGTACGGAACGACTTGAACATGAAATGCTTCCTCCCACGGCAAGGTTTGATGAGATTTTTAAGCCAGCTGCGGCCAAAACCAGCTGTTGTTAAAATTAGACCGGGCCCCGGAGAATCCGTTAAGTTGAGGAACAAAAATGGTTGCGCTGCAGCCGATGCATCCACAGGTGACGGGAAGCCGGGCGGCGGAGGCCACCTGCACCTGCCGCCGGCGGGCCTGGCACCGGTTTCTGCCGAATTATCCGGGATTAAGTCCGTAATCGGTATAACATATCCAAAGATGAAATTTTTTCTGGGGGTCGGCTCCAGGCAAGAAAATCCGGCGAATCATACCCCCAAGATGGTGGTTGGCTCGGGTCGGTCCATGAGGAGGAGGCGTTGGGGAAATGGTTGCCTGGTTATGCCGCCTGAGAGGGTCTATACTTTATGGAGAGGAAAATATTCTGCGCCGCCACGGGCATGATAAAATGAAGCAACCAATAGATGTTAACAGCCCGGGAGAGTCCTTAGGCTTGAAAGGCCAACAACCCGGTGGGGACCGATTAATGCTGTGGTCATCTTTAACCGACATATTCCCTTGAGTCTGTGAAAAATTACCGCCGGAAAACTTCGTGGCTGCGCCTGCTCATCCTGCTGGTCCTGGTGGGCGCGGCCGTGCACGGCATGACCTGGGCCGGGTGGCTGGCGTCGCCGGAAAGTGTTTACTCCGACCTCTGGCACCGGTTGGCCGGGGTCCGGTATCAGCCTGACCATGTGGCCATCGTGACTTTGGATGAGCCGACCCTGGCCGAGCACCCGGAGGAACCGCTGGTATGCTGGACCCCCCACTTTGCCCGGGTCATCGCGGTCCTGCGGGGGGCCGGGGCTCGGATCATGGGCTTGGATTATCTTTATTATGTGAGCATCGAAAACTGGCTGCAAAGGCTCAACTTGCCGCCCAACCACCCGAGTTCGCACTATGATGCCGCGTTTAAGGCCCAGTTGGCTTCCGGCCAGGTGGTCATGGCGGCCAATCTGATGGTTGACGCACAACAGAAAGTCAAGGTCAACCTGCCCATCCAGAGCTACTTTTCCGCCCTACCCCGGGGGGCCCTGGACGTGGGACTGGTGAATTTCTTCACCGACCCCGACGGGGTGATCCGCCGCTATACCCCTGCCCTCAGCGATGAATATGGCCAGGTCATGCTCTCCTTTGCCCATCTTCTGGCCACCCGGGCCGCCGGAAAGGACCCGGCCGGGGAAATCGAGCGCCTGAAACATGATCCGGCCCTCAAAGACTGGTCGGCCGATGACCCCAGTGGCGTCAACCTGGGCGCTTTTCCCCTTATCGGTTACGTGGGGCCTCCGGGCGCCTTTCCCCGCCTTTCCTTCGGGCGCTTTCTCCGCCCTGAGGCCGGGGACGATCCCGAGATTCGGAACCTGAAAGACAAGGTCGTCATTATCGCCTATGAACCGGCGGCGCTCCAGGACATCCACTCGACGCCCTATGCCCTGAGCCTGTGGAAATGGCCGGGGACCGATATGAGCGGTGCGGAACTCCATGCCAACATTGTGGAAACCCTGCTCACCGGGAGATGCCCTCGACCGGTGCCCGGCTATCTCAGCGCCCTCTACCTGGCCGTGACGCTCCTGATTGGCGGTCTGTTATTCTACCGCCTGTCTTCCTGGCAGGGCCTGGTCGTAAGCCTGCTTATGTGTCTGCTGGCCGCGGCCTTGGCCTACATCCTGTTTCGCCGATACTGGCTGCTCCCCACCGCCAACGTGCAGTTGGCGGTCATGATGAGTTACATGGGCATACTGGGCCTCAGGCTCACGGGGGAGGAGCGTGAACGCGCCCGTATCCGGAATATCTTTGGGCGCTACGTCGCCGACGAGGTGGTGGAGAAGCTCCTGGCCACGGGAATGCTGCCGGACCTGGGGGGCGACAGCTTCCAGGTAACGGTACTCTTTTCCGACATCCGCAACTTCACCACCATCTCGGAGCGCCTGGGCCCCAAGGCGGTGGTGGAAATGCTCAATACCTATCTGGCCCAGGCCTGTGAGCCGATTCTGGCCCAGGGCGGCACCGTGGACAAATTTATCGGGGACGCGGTGATGGCGGTGTTTGGTTCCCCGGTGCTTTATCCGGACCATGCCCGGCGGGCCCTGAGCGCCGCCTTGGGCCTGGCGGAAAAAGCCCGGGAGTTCCGCACCTGGATGCAACAACGCTTTGACGATCAAGATCTCCCCGATTTTGCCATCGGGATCGGCATTCATACCGGTGAAGCCATTGTGGGCAACATCGGCTCACCCAAGCGCCTGGAATTTACCGCCATCGGCGATACGGTCAATACCGCCTCGCGGCTGGAGGGCTTGACCAAAGAGTTGGGCTGGACTATCGTCGCCAGCCGCAGTACCATTGAGGCGGCTCCGGGAGTGGCCACCGGCCGGCAAGACACCCGGGCGGTCAAAGGCCGCCAAGAACGTATCGAGGTCTTTGAGGTGCTCGGTCTGGAAGAGGAACATCACTGACTGGCTTGCCAAGACCGGAAGGCCCCTGGGGGACGGCGCGGTTTCCCGCCGGCCAGGCGGTCAGCCACAGGTTCCGGTCAAGGCAAATCTGAAACATGGAGGCAATTATGCAGTGGATCATGAAGATTTGCGCCAGAGGCGCACTCGGTCTGGGGGCGGCGGCCCTCTTGCTGTCCGGAGTCCCGGCTCACGCCAACCCGGCCGCCGGCGCCACATCCCGGGAAAGTCAACCGCGCCTTTTGGCTCAGAGTAAGGCCCAGCCAGGGGAAGCCGAGAAGCTGGAACAACAACGCCTGAAGGAGCAACAGGAGCGGGCCAAGATGCAGCAGGAGCAGAAAGAAGAACAGAGCCAACCGAGGATGAGGAAGATGCGGGGGGCGCCGCCAGCGCCGGCGCCGATGCCGGAGGCGGCGCCGCCCAAATCCAGCAAGTCGCGATTTGGCGCCGGGGTTATCCGGCAGAATGAGAAACCCGTAGACAGTGAATAGGACTACACTTTAGGCGATGGTCCGAGGGGATTGGGGGCCCGTTTTCATACGGGCTCAAAGGCCCCGGTTTTCCCTGCCAGGGGTCTTCCGGGCCTACCCCAACCACGGCGCGGGTGACCGGGAAATGCCCCCGGCCGTACCCTTCAACGCCCGGCCTCCACGGAGATGGTTACTCCCTCGGTCCAGCCCCCCTGCCACATGCTCCAAACCTGCATCTGATACCGAGTTGCAATCAAAAAGTAATTTATGGTAGCCGCAGGCTTTAGCCTGCGCCTGCACAGGCGAGACGCCTATGCCACCGATTGATTGCAAAATAGTCTGAGAGCTCGTCTCGGGCTTGCGGTAGCAGGATGAGGTGCACTCCACAGAAACTGCACCGGCCCTCTTCCATCTGGATGATCGCCAAAACTGCTCTGAACCAGGGAGCCCCAAGGGGGCCCGTTATGGCGCCCCAGGGGGTGAGAGATAAAGCCCCGATAACCTTTCATGGCGTTTCGGAGGAGAGCGTTGGCTTAATGATCAGGCGTGGGAATCAATGCATGCAGCTGTTATGGCCTCATTCCCCGCTGAGATAGTCGCCAAGACGTTTCCGGTTGTGCTCGTCATCGTGACAGTAGACGCAGAGATTTTCCCAGTTGGAGCCGTCCACAGGGTTATTCCTGGGATTGCCGTCCTTGTGGTGCACGGTTAAAAGCTGCCGGTTGCGATGCGTGAATTCCCGCTTGCACTTGGCGCAAATCAACCCATGGATTCGCAGCGAGCGTTCCCGGTAGTTACTGACTGGGGTTACCAAACTGCGCCATCCTCCAAAATCCGTTAGCCGGCGTTGTCCCGCCGCTCCCGTAGGGGGGGCGAACCTCTTCCCTGAGCTTAATGCCCAAAGCACACCCATCCCTTACGAGATTCTTCTCGGGTAGAGTTAAGAAATAAGCCCCTGGTTCGCACTTCATCCAGTATGGGGCCGCCCTTTTAAGCAGCAATCACGCTCAGGTTGACTTAAGAAGTAGCCTTACGCCGCCCGCCCTGCGCCCCCAAGCCTCTTTCCTTGGCCAATTTGCTGCGCTGTTCGGAATACTCCCTGCACACCAGCGGGAACTTTTTCGGATCCAGGCCATATCTCTGAAAATATTCCTTCGGCATCAAGTTGTGAGCCTTGCGCAGATGAGTCTTTAAGGTCTTCATTTTCTTGCCGCATTCCAGGCAGACCACGTGTTTTGCCTTGACGATGTCTTTCAATGGCACCGACGGTTTTTTTACCACTCCAGCCTCACCGCTCTTTTCCGCGGCCAGTTCCTCCAGAGCTGCCCCGCCCTCCAAGGCGGACAAAACATTGTAGACCTCTTTAATTTCATCAACCAATTCATCGGGGCTGAGCTCGCTCATCGAGACGTGGGACATTACAATTTGTGCGGTTAACTTTAACACTTCGCTGGCCATGTGAATCCTCCCTGTTTTTCTAGTTTATCGGATTTTATTACAGTAGATGGATTAATATTTAATACTTACATTGATTTGTCAAGGGGATTTTCTTAAAATATTGATCTTTACTTCTTTTTATGAAGGGTTAAACCACAATTGTTTCGGCCTGGACCAAAAATCCCTTGGCCTGGATTATTGCCGAAGTTCGAATCCAGCAAGTCAACCATAAAGCTGGCTCAATCAAATTAGTCATAGAGTGATCAGACGATTCAACCTGTTTTGGGGCGATTCCGGAGGGCTGGTGCGAGGTTTAACCCTGCATCTGATACCTGGTATGTTATCTCTGGCGCGGTACTCTGCTCACCAGAGATCCATTTGTTTCACGGGGATGAATTGTTGTTCCATCAGAGATTTCTCGGAGATTATCGGTGCAATCAAAGAAGCGTTGCCCCCGGGCCTCTCCTCCAACTCCTTTGGCCAAAGTCTCAAAATGCGGCTTTCCGGCGCCTCTAAATCGAGTAGGTGCGTCGATCTTTGAACATCCCGTACTGGGTAGCGAAGCCGACGCCTCCCAACACCATCATGGCCGCGATGGCCAGGAAGTTGGGCCGCCCACCCCCCAAGGCCAGCCCCGGTAGGAGCAAGCCCAGGCCGTAGACCACCTGCGTGGCGCCGCTGAAAGCGGTGGCCAGCATGACGAACAGATCTCTGACGCCATAGAACAGAAACCCAACGAGCGCTGCACCCAGGACCCCCATCAGGATCACGGCTCCCGGGGAGAGGTTCAGGGCCAGGCCCAGGGCGCCCAGGATCATGAATCCCAAAGCCGCCCCGATGACGATGACGCCGAAGCTCCACAGGGGATAGGCGAGCAGCGCCAGGACCACCGCGGCGCCGACTCCGATCAGGAGGGCCAGCCAGGGCTGGCTGGCCGGCGTAAAGAACTGGCCGAGCAGGTAGCCATAGATCAGGCCGGCCAGTATCAAGAAAATCCGGAAGAGGGGATAGCCATAGAAACAACTGGCCAAACCCACAAGAATGGCCACAACTCCAATCCACACATCCATAGGAATGTTCCTTTCCAGGCACTTTTAGGTGAAGCTTAGACGGGGGCTTAACTGCAGTCTCCCTGGTCTAAAGAAGATTAATAATGCAACCGGCTCATGGCAAGGGCAGGCGGTGAGATTGGCTGGCGGCAACAGAAAATAATGGGGCGCAGACTCCCCCAAAGTCCCCGCTCTCTGGACCGGACTCTCTCCATCGAGACATAAGCTTGAATTAGTTGCCGACTCTGTGGTAT
>JAUSOZ010000010.1 GCA_030655955.1 Deltaproteobacteria bacterium | reverse complement strand
ACCCTGCTGGCCATTTTGCTGGCCTCGCCCCTGGGAGTGGGGACCGCCATCTACCTGACCGAATATACCCGGGAAGGCTGGGCCACCCGGATCATCCGCTTCGGGTCCGAATGCCTGGCGGGGGTGCCCTCCATCATCCTGGGCCTCTTCGGCTTCGTCCTGTTCGTCTTGAAGCTCGGGTTCGGCTGGTCGGTGCTCTCCGGCAGCCTCACCCTGGCCATCATGGTGCTGCCCATCATCATCCGCACCTCGGAGGAGGCCATCAAGGCCGTGCCCCAGGATTACCGCACCGCCTGTTATTCTCTGGGCATGAGCCAGTGGCAGACCGTCACCCGCATCGTGCTCCCCAGCGCCCTGCCGGGGATTACCACCGGCATCATGCTGAGCATCGGCCGGTCCCTGGGGGAGACCGCGGTGCTGCTGTTCACCGCCGGGGCGGCGCTGTGCACCCCGGTGTCGGTGTTCGATTCCGGCCGCACCATGGCGGTCCACTTCTACATCCTGGCCCGGGAAGGCATCTCCATGCCCAACGCCTACGGCACCGCGGCGGTTTTGGTCATTTCCATCCTGCTGATCAACATCGTGGCCTACACTTTGATGCAGCGGATGATGAAAAGGTATGGCTGAAATGAGGCGAGAGAAATTCTGTAAAGGTTGGTCAACTGAAAAATTGTCACCCCGGCGGCGGAAAAATGTTTGGTGCTTCGTGCGCACTCGATATTTCGTCAATCTCTAGTCTTGGCCGGAAGCTGAGAACTGACTGCTGATAGCTGTTATGATCGAAGACGCACAATACAAAATCCGGACCGAGGACCTGTCCTTCTTCTACGGCAACTTTCAGGCCCTGGATGGGGTCACTCTGTCCATCCAGCCGCATGAGATTTTCGGCCTTATGGGACCGTCCAAGAGCGGCAAGTCCACTCTCCTCCGGGTCTTGAACCGCATGTGCGATCTCATTGTCGGCGTCCGGATGACGGGTGGGGTCTGGCTGGACGGGGAAGATATCCTAGCCCCGGACTACGATGTGGTGGGATTGCGGCGGCGGGTGGGGTTGGTGCTCAGCCGGCCGACGCCGCTGCCGCGCTCCATTTACGAAAACCTGGCCCTGGCCCCCCGCCTGGCCGGGAAAAAGGGCCGGGGTACCCTGGACGAAGTAGTGGAGACCAGCCTGAGGGCGGCGCAGCTTTGGGGCGAAGTCAAGGACCGGCTGCATGATTCGGCCTTAAAACTCTCCGGCGGCCAGCAGCAGCGGCTGTGTCTCGCCCGCACTCTGGCTATGGAGCCCGAAGTGATCCTGCTGGACGAACCAACCAGCGGCTTGGACCCCATATCCACCGCCAAAATCGAGGCGACCTTGCTGCAGCTGAAAAATGATTATACTTTCATTCTGGTGAGCAACAACACCAAGCAGATCGCCCGGGCCACCGACCGGGTGGCGTTTCTGCTCATGAGCCAAATCATCGAGATCGGGGACACCAGGCAGGTCTTCACCGTCCCCGCCAACCAGAAGACCGATGACTATATCTCCGGCCGCTTCGGATAAGGGCCCTTTGGGTCCGGCTCCGGACATCATCGTGCTCCGGGGCCTCAATCTGTTCTATGGGACTTTTCAGGCCCTGCAGGACATCGACGTCACTTTTCCCCGGCAGGCCATTACCGCGCTCATCGGACCCTCGGGGTGCGGCAAATCCACCCTGCTCCGCACCCTCAACCGCATGAACGACCTCATCGAGGGGGTGCGCATCACCGGCGAGGTTCTCATCGACGGGGTGAACATATTCGGCCCCGAAGTGGTCCTCACCGAGCTCCGGAAAAAGGTGGGTATGGTCTTCCAGCGCCCCAACCCCTTTCCCCTGTCCATCTATGACAACGTGGTCTACGGCCCCCGCCTCCACGGGCAGCCTAAAAAAGCCGAATTGCAAGAGATCCTGGAGCGCTCCCTCACCGCGGTGGAAATGTGGGGCGAAGTCAAGGACCGCCTCAAGGCCCCGGCCCTGTCGCTCACCGAAGAGCAGCAGCAGCGCCTGTGCATCGCCCGGGTGCTGGCGGTGGAACCGGAAATCCTGCTCATGGACGAGCCCTGCTCGGCCCTCGATCCCATAGCCACCCTGAGGATCGAAGAGCTCATGCAGGAACTCAAGCGCGACTACACCATCATCATCGTCACCCACAACATGCAGCAGGCGGCCCGGGCCTCGGACCTCTCCGGCTTCATGTACCTGGGGGAACTCATCGAAATCGGCTCGACGGGCGATATCTTCACCCGGCCCAAGGACTCCCGGACGGAGGACTACATTACGGGGAAGTACGGATGATGCCAGGTTGAGACCTTTGCGAAAGTCTATATCGCTATCCTTCCTCATCAAAATGTAGCGTAGGCGCCCTCGCCTGCGCCTGAATAGAGTATGGACAGCCGAGGGCGGCTATCCTACATGAGACTTTCTCAGAGGTCTCAACTCGGTATCATATCCGGTGGGCCATGCGGCGTACCCCTTCCCGGAAGATGGCCCGGTAGATGGAACGGCACAGGGCCGCGCCCAACAGGCCGGCCAGCACGAGGGCGGCCATGACCACCACGGTGATAAGCATCATGGCCTCCCGGGCGTTCTGGACGGCTTGGGCCGAGACCTGCTCCTCCATTCGGTCGGCGGCCTCAGCCACCGCCGTCATATCAGTTTCCAGGATGGGAATGTCGGCCTTAAATTTGGCCATGAGGACGTTGGCCTGCTGGGGCGTCAGGTTCGGGTCATTCTTAAGCCGGCGGACGGTATCGTAAAAACCGCCCCGGTAGTCGGCATAGAGGGCGGGAAGGGCCGCCACCTTGGCCTGGAGGTCTGGGGTCAGGTGAACATCCCCCCGGGCCAGAATCGCCACGTTGCTCATGAGCTGCGGCAGCGCGGCATCGATTTCCTGGTACTTCTTCAGGTACTCCTGCTGTTTTTCGGGATTGCCGATATTCAAAAAGTAGTCTTTCTCGAACCGGCGCAATTGAATAATATTGAGATGGACCCGGCTGGTCAGGTTTTGTAAGGCCTCATCCTGATCGACAAATTCTTTGAGGGTAGCCGCGCCCCGGTCCAGGGTGATGAAGCCCACGGCCCCCACACTGATGATCAACAGGAGCATGATGGCGATCAGGCCCCACAACTTGGTCTTAACCGAGATTTCGGTCATCGCATCCTTAGCCTCCCTGGCTCGGCCCGCCAGACGCCGCCCTGGCCCGCCGGCCGGCCGCAATCCCAGGGCCACACCGGAGTGCCGTCATAAAAGTTATGGCATGGGGTCGGGCCGTGATGTATCAGGCCCTGGGGCGTCATCCCTGGCGCCCTTTCATCCCCTGAGCCATCGACTTTGTTGCCGGCAACCCGGCATCGCCTCTCTGCTTGTTTAGCCTCATCGGAATTTTGCCGGAAAAGCTAAAGAATGGCGGGAAGAAAATTGGGGCGCGGCAGGCCCGGCGTCACCCCGGGAATGATTTCTGCGACCGAAGCTATGAGGCGGGAGCGGGGAGAGGGCAGGGTGAGGGGGGTGTTAGCCAACGAAGCCACCCCTCACCCCAACCCTCTCCCCTCGCAGGGGAGAGGGGGTTTTTGCTGCTACCGGTTTCAGACTGCGCCGCCCCCGGCTAAAGCACCTTGGCCGTTTTGTGGCCACCCCCAATCTTGCAATTCCTAGGGGCGGTTCGCGAACCGCCCCTAGGGGTGGACTTTCACGGTAAAGCCCTGCGGCTCCATTTTTCCTTTTTAATCTGCCACCGCTCATGCAAAATCTCTGCCGGACACCACGGGATTTAGGACGATTTCAAGCTATTTTATTAGGTTATGTTAACAATGACCCTTTGCCTAAGTCAGCGCCAATGGGATGGGGGAGTGGAGAGGCAGGCTGGCCCTGCCCCTCTCGCGGACGTATCAGGCCTTGGGGTTCAAGTGCTCCAGCACCTTGGCGATGGCGCTGATATCCTCATCGCCCCAGCCCTGGGCCACCCCGGTGCGGTAGAGGTGAAGGAGGGTCTGGGCCACGGGCACCGGCGCCCCCAGCTCAAAGGCCGTGTCCACGACGAACTTGGCGTCCTTGGTCATGTGCTTCAGGGGGAAGGCCGGAGGATAGGTGTTATTCTGGAGGTTGGCGGCCTTCACTTGGAACATGCCGCAGTTCAAGGGGCCGGAGTAAACCGTGTCCAGCATGGCTTCCATTGATAGCCCCCCGAGACGGCCGAAGTTTAGGACCTCGGCGAAGCCTTCCATCATCAGGGCCAACAGCAGGTTGATGAACATCTTCATCATGGAACCCTGACCGGCGGCGCCGCAGAAGACCACCTTTTTGCCCATGGCCAGGAACACGGGCGCAAGCTCGGCTACCTTGTCCTGGGGGCCGCCGGCCAGGATGATGAGGCTGCCGTCCTCGGCCGGCTTCTTGGTGCCCGACACCGGGGCGTCGATGAAGGTGACGCCGGTTGGTTCCAGCTCCCGGGCCAGCTCCCGGGTGTAGCCGGGGGATACCGAGCTCATGTTGATGAAGACCTTGTTGTGATTGAGGGCCCCGCCGGCCCCGTCCGGCCCCCAGAGGAGGTCGCCTAAGGCCTCGGGGCCGGTGACCATGGCGATGACGACATCCGTGGCCCGGGCCAGGGCCTTGGGGTGGGAGGCCAGGCCGGCCCCCTGCTGCACCAGGGGCGCGGCCTTCTCGGGGCTGCGGTTGTAGACCATGACGGGGTAGCCGGCCTTCAGGAGATTGGCGGCCATGGGCGTCCCCATGATGCCCAGGCCCATGAATCCGATCTTGTGCTTCATATCACTGTCCTCCGCGCGGCGTTGATTTGGGAGACCCTTGCGGCCATCCGGCCCGGGCTCATCAGCTTATTATAAGACCTAAAATCCAATCAGCCACCTCTGCCCCTAACCCTTCCGGGTTCGCTTTATAAGTGGCATTTTTCACCGGAATTGCTTAAGGTTATCGAAAAAAATCCTGCGGTGGGAGCAAGGTGATTATCCATGGCGAGACTGAAGCCAGGCGATGCGGCCCCGGAGTTTCAATTGACCGATCAGCATGGCCAGATGGTCAGGTTGGCGGATTTTGGCGGCGGCAAGCTGTTGATCTACTTCTACCCCAAGGCCAATACCCCGGGGTGCACCCGGCAGGCGTGCAGCATCCGGGACGCCCGGGAGGAGTTGGTGGACCTGGGCCTGGCGGTAGTGGGCATCAGCCCTGATGCGCCGGCCAGGCAGCAGAAGTTCGACGACAAGCACAATCTTTCCTTTCCCCTTCTGGCGGACCCGGACCACCGGGTGGCGGAGGCCTACGGGGTCTGGACCGAAAAGACCTCCTACGGCAAAAAATCCCTGGGGATCATCCGCTCGTCGTTTTTGATCGATGCGGCGGGGAAAATCGTGGCGGCCTGGTACGGGGTCAAACCGGAAGACACGGTCCCCAAGGCCCAAAAGGCCCTGGGCCGCGGCTGAGGTTGAGACCGGGGGAGGGAGACGTACTCCCGGATTAGGCCGCAAGAAATGCCGGTAGATTATGTGGGTAATTTATATTAAGAGAAGGCAATATAACTGCAGGGGCTTGTGGATGATTGCGGGCAGTGGTCCGGCCCGGCCCGGGGCCGCTGACGCCCGGCGGCGTCTGATTACGAAAATCCATTCTTATGTATAACGCTTCGAAGTCATTATTAGTTTTGGGATTATACCTTCTCTTGGGGGCCCTGGTTTTTTACCCCGCTTTAAGGGTCGGGTTCTTAGGCGATTTTGCCGGAGACCTTTGGGGCAGCCAGGGTCATTGGCTTAATTTCGCCGCGTACCAATGGAATTCTTATCTACCGGCAATGGTGCTCTATTCCGGTCTGTATAAAATTTTCCATCTCTCTCCCCTGCCGTATCAGGTTGTGCATCTGTCGCTGATCATCATCAATGCCTGGCTGGTATACATCCTGGCCCAAGGGTTGAAGTTAAAGCCGTGGCAATGCTGGGTTGCCGGGCTCATGGCGCTTTTCAACTCCGCCGGCTTCGAGGCCTATTACTGGCTCAGCACCATCCCTAAAACCCTGGCCACCAGTTTCGGATTGATCGCCTTGATCTTTTTGAACCGCTTTCGACAACAAGGGGCTCTGGTTTGGGGCTGGGGCTACCTGACCATGGTGACCCTTGGATTTGCCATGGAATCGACCGGCCTTATCCTGCCGCTGCTGGGCCTGATATTGGACACCTATTTGCGGCCCTGGCGGGTATCCGGCCAGGAGAAGACCAGCCTGCTTTCAGGTTTAAGGCTGCACCTCTGGGCTTTCGGCCTCGCCGGGAGCTTTTTCCTGATGCGGTATTTGCTGGGAATCAAACCATACGCCGAAAATCTGCCTATATTTAGCAAAGTTATCACTTTTTTCCGAAGTATCCTGGCCACCTTTTTTCATGGGCTCCAGGATTATCTCTGGCTTGCGGTCAAAGGTATCCCTTTAACCGCGGGGATTTTAATTTCTTTGCTATCAATTATTTTGCTCTTAGCGATACACGTTAAACAAGGGGAAGAGAGAAAACGATTTATCACCCTGCTGCTCTTATGGGTGGCGGCCTGCCTACCCCATACCATCGGGTCCCATTTCCATTCGCGCTATCTTTATTTTCCGGGAATATTTGCCGCCCTGGTCTTGGCGGATTTGCTGGGGTCTTTTAGGTTGCGGGTGTATGCCCGTAATTTTACCTGGCTGCTTATTTCCCTGACCCTAATCGGGTATCTCACTTTTGACTTCTACGCCTTCCGTAAAACCTTAAGCTCCTATCTCATAGCCACTCAAATCTATGATGCCGGGATCAAAAAAATCAGGACTTACTTGCCGGAGATGCCCAACGGCACCCGGCTGGTTCTGGTTGATTTCCCTGATTGTATTAATATGCCTTACAATGGTCATCCGGGTTACCGAAATTACTACCCCGTATTAGTTTATCGTAACGCTCTGCCTTTTCAGTTGATGCTCCTGTATCGCGAACAAAATGTATCCGTCACCTTTCTCAGATTATCGCCTTCAAATGATGGCAGCTTTTCTCCTTTAGGAACCCCTTCCAGCCCGGAGCAGTTGGCCAAATTATTGGCTGCGCCGCAAACCGTGATCTGTCGTTACCTTCCCGGGAACCCGGAACAATTCGTCATTGCCCGTGGAGCCTCAACCGGCGCGGTCTCCATCTTGAAATGAAGTCGTGGCATTGATTCTGGGCTCCCGGGCCGCAGCCCCCGCGCCGGTGGGCAGGCACCTGGTTGCCACCCGGACCACCGGGTGGCGGAGGCCTAGGCGCCTGGGGCGAAAAAAACTCCTACGGCAAGAAATCCCTGGGGATAATGCGCTCGTCATTATTAAGCGATGCGGCGGGGAAAAGAGCTGAGGTGGTGCGCAGTGCGCACCCTACACTTTTTGGTCCCAAATCCCCGGGATGGCCCCGCCGCAGTATGCGCAGTTGCCGCCTTTGAGGTGGATCTCGCCGATCTTGTAGCCCTGGCGGGCGATGATCATTTTCCCGCAGTGATGGCAGTAGGTATTTTCGGCCTCATGCCCGGGCAGGTTGCCGATATAGACATACTGCAAGCCCGCTTTCCGGGCCAGGTCCCGGGCCCGCTCCAGGGT
The DNA here is from genome assembly GCA_030655955.1 of Deltaproteobacteria bacterium. Classification (GTDB taxonomy): domain Bacteria; phylum Desulfobacterota; class Desulfobaccia; order Desulfobaccales; family 0-14-0-80-60-11; genus 0-14-0-80-60-11. The sequence goes on along the minus strand of JAUSOZ010000010.1, from coordinate 4,197 downwards.
GCTCACCGGAGTGGGATAATGATTCAGCATCTTGTAGAGGGGATAAAACCGGGAGAAATGCAGCGGCGTCAGGGGGCCCAGCTCATCTTTAATCCAGGCGCACATGCGGCTGATCTGGTCCGGTGCATCGTTAAGCTGGGGGATGAGCAGGTTGACGATTTCCACGTGCACCTTGCGGCGGCAGAGAACTTTCAGGGTGTTGAGCACCGGTGCCAATTCGGCGTCCACCAGTTCCCGGTAAAACTTGGCGTCAAAGGCCTTGAGGTCGATGCAGGCGCCGTCCAGGAGCCCCGCCAGTTCTTCCAGGGGTTGGGGATTGATGTAGCCCGCCGAATGGCAGACGTTGAGCAGCCCGGCGGGTTTGGCTAACCGGCCCACATCCCGCATATATTCAAAAAAGATGATGGGCTCCACGTAGGTGTGGGCGATGGAGCGGCAGCGGTTTTCCCGGGCTGCAGCCACCACTTTTTCCGGCGGCAGGTCGAAGTTGTAGGTTTTTTCCGGCCGGGTCTGGGAGATTTCCCAATTCTGGCAGAACTTGCAGTGCAGGTTGCAGCCGGCGGTGGCGATGGAAAAAGACAGGCTCCCGGGCAGGATGTGGAAGAAGGGTTTTTTTTCAATGGGGTCCAGGTGGACGGCGCAGGGGTTGCCATACACCAGGCTGTAATATTTGCCCCCGCGGTTCTCCCGGACGCCGCATTCCCCCCGGTCTCCGGGCAAAACCTCGCAGTTCCGGGGACAGAGCTGACACTGCACCAAACCGGCGTCCATCTGGCGGGAGAAGGCGGCCGGATAGGGCTTCAGGAAGCCGTACTGCATCGCCTGGGCGCGGGCCGGCCCGGCGGGGAGGGACAGCAGCGCCAGGGCCCCGGCGCCGGCCTGGATAAAAGTCCGGCGGTTGCACCTATGGGAGCATAAACCTTGCCATGCGAACTTCATCGCAAGGGTGCCTTCCTTGACCCGGGATGCCGGGACGGAATGAGCCGCTGCCACAACAGGGCAGACGGCCTTTGGCCTGAGGCGGGGCCAGCCACATCAGCGGACACTGAGGACGGGCGCGGGCGGAAGCGATGGGCTCGATCAGGAGCCGTTGATGAGGTTGCGCAGCACGCCGGAAGTCTTAAAGACCACCACCTTACGGGCCCGCAGGATGAGATTTTCTTTAGTTTGGGGGTTGCGCCCCCGGCGGGCATTCTTTTGCCGCACCGAGAATTTTCCGAACCCGCTGATGAGCAGGTCTTCCCCCTGGGCCAGGGATTCCTTCATAATATCCAGGACCCGTTCCACCGTTGAACGTGATTCTTGCTTGCTTAAACCTACCTGCGTCTGTAAGCGGCTGATCAATTTTTCCTTGGTGAGGGCCATAACCTGATCTCCTCCGGCTATCCCGGTGAAATTACTTAGTTAATTATGAAGGAAATCCCGGAGGTGTCAAGCATTATTTCTCAGGACTTATAAAGGGGAGGTGGCGCGCTTGACTTTGGCCGGTTTGCCCGGCAGGCCGCGTATGCTGAAATCCAGGGCCCGGAAGTGACAGGCGTCCACGCACTTCAGGCACATGATGCACTCCCGGCTGTCGAATTCCTGGTTGGGCACCACCCCGGTGGGACAACGGTGGACGCAGGCGCCGCACTCCACACAGTTGCCGGCTACGAACTCCAACTGCACCAGGGAAATCCGGCTGAAGAGGCTGTAGAAGGCGCCCAGGGGGCAGATCACCCGGCAGAAAAACCGGCTGATGAGGATGGCGGCGACCAGGATCAGGATGAGGACGGCGAGCTTGTTCCAGAAGAACAGGCCCACGGTTTGCCATAGGGTTGGTTTCAGAAAGAGCAGGGGGATGGCGCCCTCCAAGGTGCCGGCGGGACAGATGAGCTTGCAGAACCAGGGGTGCCCCAACCCGGAGGCATCTACGAAAAAGACGGGCATGACTACTACCATCAGCCCCAGCACCGCATATTTCACCCAGCGCAGGGGTTTCCATAAGGAAAACTTACGAGTCGGAATCTTGTGGATCAGATCCTGGATAAATCCGAAGGGGCACACCCAGCCACAGGTCATCCGGCCCACCGCGGTGCCGATGAAGCCCAGATAACCCACCACGATGGCGCCCGTGAGGGGAAAGCCGCCGGTGCTGAACCGCAGGGTGGCCATGAAATTCTGGAAGGCGCCCACCGGACAGGACAGTAGCGCCCCGGGACAGGAATAACAATTGAGGCCCGGATTGCACACCGCCTTTAAGGGACCCTGATAAATTACCGCGCCCCCGAAGGGGAAGAGCAAGTAGGCGTTGGTACCCAACGCCATCAGGGTCTGGATCAGTGACCGCAGTCTGGTCATTATCCCACCCCGATACAGGCTAGTCAGATGGTGTTACCCAGATTCATCAGGTATCCCAACTCACCCGTGTTGACCCCGAGAATAAATAAGATGGTGAAAATGATGATGAGCCACAAAACTTTCTTGGGCATGCACCCGCCTCCCTTAGATTCCGCTCACCTCAAGGGCGGTTGATCGAAACCCGGATGTGCTTCTCCTCACTATTATATCCATGCGGACGGTTCCGGGGAAAAAAATTTGCCGGATGGAGACAATTTCTTGACAAATGCATAATTATTATTATATTTGAATATTATGAATGATGAATATTTGCAGAAGCGTTTGGAACGGGCGGCCCGGTGTCTCAAGGTGCTGGCCCACCCGGTTCGTCTGATGATCATCCATCTCCTGGGCGAAGGCGAATTGTCGGTGCAGGAGTTGGAAAAGGCGGTGGGTATCAGCCAATCCAGCGTGTCCCAGCACTTGGGCCTGCTGAGAGACAAGGAAATCCTGGAATCCCGGCGGGTGGCCCAACAGGTGTTCTACCGCCTGCGGGACGTGCGCCTTCTGCAACTCACGGCGATTACCCGGGAGTTGTTCTGCCGCATGGAATGAGGCCGGGGCCGGGGCGACAGGACCTGAAGGCGAAACCCGTCGGCCCCGCCGGGCCGGCTCCTATGGCAACCTTAACCTGAAATCTGATCCACAAATTTTGTTATGACTACAAGGAGAATATCAGCATGACTGCCACCAAACCGAAAGAAACCGCTGCCTTTATCTGCTCCCGGGACACGTTGGACGGCGCCTATCCGCCGCTCATCCTGGCCATCAACGCCGCCCGGGCCGGCATGGAAACCAAAGTTTTTTACACCTTTATGGGCATCAACCTGGCCTGTAAAGGCGGCATTGAGAAGGCCAGATTCATTCCCCCCGGAGTTATGGGCGCGGTACCGGGAATGTCCGCCATTGCCACCGGCATGATGAAGAAGAAAATCGACAAGGCCCAGATCCCCTCTCTGGCGGAACTGATGGAAATGGCCCAACTGGAAGGGGTGGAGTTGGTCGTCTGTCGAATGACCATCGACATGATGGAATTAAAAGAAGACCAACTGGTGGAAGGGGCCATCGTCTGGAACGCCGAGGAATTTATCAAATTCGCCAAGGACTGCAAGATCTGCCTGTTTATCTAAACTGACGCCGGATGGTGAGGCGCGACGGATAAAAAAAACCTGGCCCCCTCCCGCCAGGATCAGCGAGAGGGGGGAACTAAGGAGGCCCATGGGCAAGATGGCGTTGATCGTGGCGGATATGCTCAATGATTTCCTGGACCCCGGGGGCTCCCTGTATGTCGGGGCCCAGGCCCGGGAGATCATCCCCTTTGTGGCCCGGAAGATCGCCGAGTTTAGGGCGCCGGGGCGAGTGGTGATCTTTGTCTGCGACGCCCACGCCCCCGATGACCGGGAATTCCGCTACTTCCCGGCCCACGCGGTCAAAGGGAGTTGGGGGGCCCGGATCATTCCGGAGCTCCCCCAGGCGCCCGGCGACTACCAGGTGGAAAAGACCCGATACAGCGCCTTTGCCCACACCAACCTGGACGACATTCTCCAGCAGGAGCAGGTGGAGGAAGTGCACGTGGTGGGGGTGATGACTTCCATCTGCGTCATGGAGACCATCAAGGAACTCTTCGACCGGGACCTGCCGGGTCTGGTTTACAGCCAGGGGGTGGCGGATTCGGACCCCGAGGCCCACGCCTTCGCCCTGAAACAGATGCAGCGGGTCCTGGGGGCCAAGGTGGTTTGAGGCCGGGCCGCAAAATATGCCATTAGTCTCACCTGCATCAGGTCAATGGAAATTCGGTTTTTCCCAGAACCCAGAACC
>JAUSOZ010000303.1 GCA_030655955.1 Deltaproteobacteria bacterium | reverse complement strand
GACCAGGGCGAAGGCCAGGGCCGAGTAGCCTGCGGCGATATGCACCACGGTGCCGCCGGCGAAATCCAGGACCCCCATGGCGCCCAGCCAGCCGCCCTTGCCCCAGACCCAGTGAGCCAGGGGGTCATACACCAGGGTCATCCAGATAAGGCTGAAAAGTAAAAACGACTTGAAGCGCACCCGTTCCACAAAGGCGCCGGTGATCAAGGCCGGGGTGATCACCGCAAACATCATCTGGAAGGCCGCAAAGAGCCCGTGGGGGATGGTCTTGGCATAGTCCGGATTGGGCAGAGCCCCCACCCCGTTGAACCCCAAAAAGTTGAGCCCGCCGATCAAGCCGCCGATATCGGTCCCGAAGGCCAGGGAGTAGCCGTACAAGACCCACTGGACCCCTGCCAGGGCCATAAAGATGTAACTCAGGGTTAGGGTGGACAGCAGGTTCTTCCGGCGCACCATGCCCCCGTAAAACAGGGCCAGGGCCGGTGTCATCAGCAGGACCAGCGAGCAGCACACCAACAGCCAGGCGGTGTCGCCGGAATTAATGGCCCCCTCCATGCCGTTACTCCTTTTTTGTACACAAATTAGGTTCGCAACAACGACAAGTTTGTAACTAAAGCGGCATGGCCTTTTGGGGCCACCCCCAATTATGAAATTCCTCGTAGGGGCGGTTCGCGAACCGCCCCTACGGATGGACTTTCACGGTAAAGCGGCTGGGCAAATAAGGAGGCTGGAGGAGGACGACCTCCTCGCAGCCTACTGGACTCATTAAACGATCTGCAGCGCTGCCGGGATGAGGCGCCGGTGCTTACAGAATCGGGAGATACCGCTCGATCTCGTAGTTGCTCACGTGCATCCGGTAAGCATCCCACTCGATCTTTTTGTTTTCCAGGAACTTGTTGAAGATATGCTCGCCCAGGGCTTCTTTGACCAGGGCGCTGTTTTCCACTTCGATGATGGCTTCGTGGAGGCTGCCGGGCAACTCCTGGATCCCAATTTTCTCGCGTTCGGCTTTTGACATGTGGTAGATGTCCACTTCCACCGGTTCGGGCAGGGGATAATTGTTCTCGATACCCTTGAGGCCGGCGGCCAGCATCACCGCGAAGGCCAGGTAGGGGTTGCAGCCCGGGTCCGGGGCGCGGTATTCGCACCGGGTGGCGGTCTCTTTGCCGGGCTTGTACATGGGCACCCGGACCAAGGCGGACCGGTTCCGCCGGGCCCAGGCGACATAGACCGGGGCTTCGTAGCCGGGCACCAGGCGCTTGTAGGAGTTCACCCACTGGCTGCAGATGCCGGTGATCTCCCGGGCATGTTTCAGCAGACCGGCGATGTAGCTCTTGCCGATGGCCGACAGGTGATACTCGTCGCTGGCGTCGTAGAAGGCGTTCTTGTTGCCGGTAAACAGGGACTGGTGGGTGTGCATGCCGCTGCCGTTGATGCCGAAGATGGGCTTGGGCATAAACGTGGCATAGACCCCGTTGATCATGGCAATAGCCTTCACCGTGGCCTTCATGGTCATGGTCTTGTCGGCCATGCGCATGGCCTCGTCGTAGCGCATGTCGATTTCGTGCTGGGAGTCGGCCACTTCGTGGTGACTGTACTCGATGCGCACCCCCATGCTCTCCAGGGCGAAGATGGTGGCCCGGCGCAGGTCATTGCCGCCATCCAGGGGCGGGGCGTCGAAATAACCGCCACGGTCCAGGACTTCGGTGCCGCGGTTGTTGGCAAAATAGAAGTACTCCAGTTCCGGTCCCAGATAATTGGTGTAGCCTTTCTCCGCGGCCTTGGCCAGCATGCGCTTCAGGGCATAACGCGGGTCGCCGGGATAGGGGGTGCCGTCGGGCGTCAGGATGTCGCAGAACATCCGGGCCACGGGTTTCTCGTCGGGGCGCCAGGGCAGGACCTGGAAGGTGCAGGGGTCGGGCTTGGCGATCATGTCGCTTTCTTCAATGCGGGAAAATCCCTCGATGGAGGACCCGTCAAACCCCATACCTTCGATCATGGCCTCTTCCAGTTCGGAAGGGCGAATGGAAAAGCTTTTCAACACTCCCAGGATGTCGGTGAACCAAATTTGAATAAAGCTTACTTCTTTATCCCGGACAATGCGGGACACATCCTCTGCAGTTTGGCAGGTTTGGCAGTGCACGGTATTCCTCCTGAACAGAAATTTGATTACCTCACAGCAAGTATTATACCAGACTGATTATTTAGAAAAATCATAAACTTAACCAAATCGTAGTTTACATTATTGTAGCTTTTGCCAAAAAAATACTGACAAGATTGTCAATATTCCCCGTGGAATAAGGGGAGAATCGATCCTTGGCTGCGGTGTGGAGGGCGGGTACGCGGGTGCGCAATACGTATTCTTTATATTAATCGGACCTTGAACCTTGAACTTGGTGGGGGGAAGAGATGCTGCAGCGAACCCCGGGGCAAGGGAAAGGGCGCCGGAGGTGGGGTAAGGGCCGGGGGGGGCGCCCGGAACTTCAGGCGCGCCCCCCGGGTTGGGGTCAGGATTAACGGCGATAGCCCAGGATCTTTTCCACCTCGGCCGCATCTGCATCCATGACATAGGGGATGCCGGAGACCTTGGCGGCCTCTTCCGTGAGCGCAAAGAGATCGTTGCGGTCGATGTACTTCAGGGCGAACTTGCGGGCCCCGGCCATGAACTGCTGCAGCCCCTGGGTCATGCGGCTGATATAGCTGTACATCCCGATGGCGCCGGCGGGAATCCGGCCATACTGGCTCAGGGGATAGTCCCGGCGCAGGGTGGCGGCCTCGGCAAAGTGCTCCACGTAGGCCTCTTTGCAGTCCCGTTCTTCCCGGAAGCACACATCTTCCAGTTTCCGGCCCTCATTGGTGCCCACCATGGCCGCGGTCATCATGGAACGGCCCATGCAGACCAGCTTGACGAAGGGGGCGCCCAGGGCCAGACCCTTGAACACATGGTCTTCCAGGGACAGGCCGCCGGCGATGGCGCAGTCGGGCACAAACCTGCCCTGCTGTTTGAGGTGGTTCAGGTACTCGTACAGCAAGCACTCGATGTAGACGGTGGGGACGCCCCACTCGTTCATCATGCGCCAGGGGCTCATACCGGTGCCGCCGCCGGCGCCGTCCACCGTCAGCAGGTCAATCTTGGCATCGGAGGCGAATTTTACCGCCCGGGCCAGGTCAACCGGCCGGTAGGCCCCGGTCTTGAGGGAGATGCGCTTGGCGCCGACGTTGCGGAGGTGCTCCACCGTCTTATGGAAATCGTCTTCATCCACCATGCCCACCCGGGAGTGGCGTTCGAATTCCTTGATACCTTTGGCCAGATAGCGCTCTTCGGTGGCCGAGTCCGTGGGGTCGGGCAGCACGATGTAGCCCCGGCTGCGGAGGAGTTGGGCCCGCTCCAGGGTGTGGAGCTTGACCTCGCCGCCGATGTTCTTGGCGCCTTGCCCCCACTTGAGTTCGAAGAACTCGATCCCCAGTTTTTCGATGACGTATTCCGGGACGCCCAGGCGGCCGTCCTCAACGTTGGCCTGGATAATGATGTCGCCCTTGCCCTGATACCATTTCCGGAAGGTCTTGATGCGGCGCTCCATTTCCGGGGAGCGCACGATGCGGCCGCCTTTGATATCGGCGTGGGGGTCCATGCCGCAGACGTTTTCGCCGCACACGATGATAATGCCGCTGATGGCGGCGCCGATGGCCATGGATTCCCAGTGGACCCGGGCGATCTCGGTGGACCCCAGTGCCCCGGTAAAGGCCGGAAAGGATAATTTGACTTTTTCTTTTACCCCGATTTCAGCGGTGATATCCACCGCCGGGAAGATGGCCGTATCCGAGTCGGCCTTGATGCCGATGGCGCCGACGCAGGTGCCCTGGACGTTGAAGTGGGAAAAATCCACCGGATAGTCTTTATCGGCGCCGGCGGTGACATTGCCGAAGGGCTGGGGATAGAGCATCTCCCGGCCGCGGATGGCCGAGCGGCCGATCTCGCAGGGACCGGGGCAGCTGTCCAGGCAGGTGACGCAGATGCCGGAGCCGGGGGCGGCTTTCACCCGGTTTTTGGTTAAGGTGGCGGGGCTGCGGTTGGGATTGCTAAGACTCATGGTTTTCTGTCCTCCTTAGGTTTATGGGCCGGGCTGTGCCGCGGCGGCTTGGTTTTCTGGGGTAAAAGCCAAAATTGGCGACAAATTGGTAGTTTGGACTGTGGTGAAATTAACAAAATTGAATAAATGCGGTGATGACCCCCGGAGAGCGGGAATGGCGGGCGGAGAAAAAAGAGTGGTAACAATAGGCATATTATATGGAAAAACAAGAGGTTAAATAGATTGCCATCAGCCAACTCCTTGAAAATCATGGTAAAATCACATTTACTATAATGCAAAGATTAGACCATAATTAAAAGCTGAAAATTCAATATGTTAGCAAATTGGCGTATACGAAAATGTCTTATAATCAGGATAGCATTACAAAAAAGTGCATTAAAAACTACTACTTATCAATATTGTAGGCTAATGATTGAATAATGACATTAAAGTAAATTATGGGGCAATCCATCGGGTGCCTGGCGTCAGTGGGAGGGGCCGCATGGTTTTTAACTTACTGATTAATTTAATGATTATTGATAGGCGGGTATCGGGGGGCCGGGGTTGAGGCTGGCGCAGCGCGGTGGGGTGAGCTCTGCGAGAATGGGCCCGAAATTGCTCGTCGATGCAGGCGCCTCCTGCCGGGTTTGAGGCCAAAAACTTTGTTCCCGCATTGGTTGCACCCATCCAGTCCGCTGTAGCACCACGGCCATGGCCCGGGGTTCATAAACCCGGAGACTGCCAAAGAATTTCCCCGCAGATGGGGTGGTATGCATAAAATTTGTGGGAAACTCCTTTTATAGTGCAATTGTGCTATCATGCCGCCGGTGAGAAGAATTGGCGTCGAGAAGAGGATCGTTTTGAACATTTTATTCAGGCAAAGAGGCTCCAAAACCTCGTTGGGGCAGAACTATCTCTGGATGCCGCAAAATCTCGGTCAAAATTATTGATCAATTGCATCCATAGGGCCATAGAATCGTACTGGGGAGCAGGACATATGGATAAGAGAGAGGGATTCATCGATACGCATTCCGATACCGGGCAGGTGGAACGGCTGATGGACTGTATAGCGTTCTCCAAAGTACTGGCAGGTATCTATGACATGGAAACCCTCCTCAAGGAGGTGCTGCAACGCATCAATGCGATCATTGCTGCCAAGAACTGGTCCTTGCTGCTCATCGATCCCAAGACCAAAGAACTCTATTTTGCGGTGGTGGTGGGGGTGGCACCCAAGTAGGAGTCAAAACGCTCTACATTGAACCTGGCAGTCCTTGGGAGAACGGTTACAACGAGAGCTTCAATGGGAAGCTGTGTGATGAGTTGCTCAACTGGGAGATTTTCTACACCCTGAAGGAGGCCCAGATCCTGATAGAGCGCTGGCGGCGGGAATACAATACGGTAAGGCCTCACAGTGCCTTGGGTTATCGGCCACCAGCACCCGAGGCCATACATGGGACGCCCAGAGATCCTGGCTACGCTATGCTCCGCCAGGATCTCTGGCTTGACTTGACCCTCATTCTAACTTAAAACTTGGTACAACTAATGGGGGCAGGTCACATCCCCCGCTCCTCCGACCCCACGCACGTGGATCACATGCTGATCCTGAGCGCCGACGGCAAATCCGTGTTGTAAAGCATCGGGGATGAGATCGTTAACGGCACCATTCTCGGTATGACTTGGCAGACCAGTTAACCTGTCATCTTCGGGTCCTTCACCCAGGTTTGTGGTACGACCATGAATGGCATCGCCCGTTTGGTCCCCGGCGTGGCCCCAAATCCCCCCTTTACCCTGGACCCCAACTTTCAAATCGGCAGCGGCGCCAACGGCCATGTGAAACGGGCAGTGAATGATGGCGACAAGCTGGTGCTGAATGGGTACTTCAACTCCTTTAACGGGACTCCTTGCGGCTACATGGTGCGCCTCAAGTACGACGGCAAGGTGGACGACAGCTTCAAGATCGGCGCCGGGGCCGATGACCGCATCTGGAACGTGTTTAAACAATCTTACGGCTGGGTAGTCCTCGGCGCCTTCCAATCTTTCAACGGCTCCCCCCGTCAATGTCTCGCCAGCCTGGCGGCCGACGGCAGTCTCGCATCCAGGTTCGCCTCGTTCACCACCGATTATACGATCTCTTCTCCCAAGGTTTACGCCATCCAGGACAGCCCCCAGGGAATCTATATCGCCGGCACCTTTTCACGCTATGGCGGCAAATTGCACCGCCGGGTGGCCCGGGTCAACTTCGACGGCACCCCGGATAGCTCCTTCAGGGCCGGGATAGGAGGGGTGGTCAATAGCATCCGCAAGCAGCAGGACGGGAAGCTCCTCGTTGCCGGCCATTTCGGGGCTGGCACCGGCTATGTCGGCTGCACCAGCCTGGCCCGGCTCAACCTCGACGGCAGCATAGATCTCACCTTCAAACCCGTGTTGACCAAAGCCGACGGCTCCCTCCCCGATCTCTACATGGTGGATAGGGTGGGCAACGGGCAGATCGTGATCGGGGGAGATTTCGCCCAAATCGCCGATGCAAATCGCAACATGCACGCCCGCAGCGCTGTTGCCCTCCTGAACCCCGACGGCTCCCTGGACACCACCTTCACCGCCCAGATCACCATCCCCAACGGCACCAACATCAGGGTCAACGCCGGGGGGGAAATGAACGGCCTGTACCCATGGTCGGATATGTCTTATATCAGGGGTCCCCGGCGGGGTTTTATACCCGCCTCACCAGCACCGGCGCCCCGGACCCCGACTTTAATCCCGCCAGCCCGGCGCCCCACGTCAATCTCTTTGACGGGGAAGTGAGATGCGGGACTGACACAGCCGACGGCCGGGTCGTGGTAGGCGGCGATTTTACCCATGTACATAATGCCCAAGGTTTCAATATCTTCCGAGGCCACATTGCCCGGTTCACGGTCAACGGCTTATTGGATGACACTTTTGTGGCCAATCCCGGGGCCGACAACCCTATCTATGCCATGCAAAGGCAGGAGCCCAAGGACAAGATCTTCATCGGTGGGGCCTTCACGGCGTATAATGGGGAGGTCCGGAACTACGTGGCCCGGCTGAACCCCAACGGTTCTGTGGACACCACCTTCGATCCCAAGGCCGGGGCCAATGGTCCGGTCTATGCCTTTGATTGGAATAATTATATCCGCAGAGTCAGGATCGTGGGAGGTTTTACCATTTACCAGAATGTCAGCCGGCCACGCATCGCCCAGCTTTTCGCCAGCGCCGGTTCATTTGCCCCGGGCCTGTTGCTGTTGCTTAACGATTAGCCCAGCGCCGGGCCGCGGATTAAGCGGGACCAAGGTGTAAATATCCTGGGTGACGATGCGGAACACCTGACCAAGCCGGGGCGGAGGCCCCGGCTTTTTCGTGATTACGGTCCCGGCCGGATGGATTTAGGGGCCCTAGGTAACACCAAACTGCGATCATACAGATAATTTATCTTCTGTAGGGGCGGACCTAGGTGTCCGCCCTTAGTCTGGGCGCACTCGCGGGTGCGCCCAACCAGACCGTGAGCTTTTCTTACTTCTCTGAGCGCAACCTGATATATGCTCACTGCCCGGCATACGCATCTCAAATAAATAAAAGTTCTACCGGGCGAAGTATTGCCGCACCGCCGGCAACTCGGCGGACTCGGGGCGCAGGGTTTGACGCAACGCATTGAGGCGGGCCGCAGCCTCCCGGCCCCGAGGGGCCAGGGACGCATCCAGTGCCAGGAGGCGGGCGGTTTCCCAGGCCGCCTGCCAGTTATTGCAGATCAGGAGCAGGTCGGCTCCCGCGGCCAGGGCCTCTTGGGCCCCCTGGGGCGCCGACAGGCTGCTCGTGATGCCCCCCATCTCCAGGTCATCGGTGATGATTACCCCGTCAAACCCCAAACGCTGCCGCAGCCAAACTTGTAAGGCCACCGGGGACAGAGTGGCCGGGCGCGCCTCCCACTCCGGCACGGCCAAATGGGCGGTCATGACCATGGGCACCCCCGCGGCTATCGCCTGCCGGAAGGGCAGCAGGTCCACGGCTCGCTCGGGATCACCGGATTGGGCCAGGGGCAGGATTTCGTGGGAATCCACCACAGTGTCCCCCAGCCCGGGAAAATGTTTGGCCACCGGGAGGACCCCGCCGGACAGATAGCCGCGGATGGCGGCCACGGCGTAGTTGGCCGCAATCTGTGCCTCCGAGCTGTAAGCCCGGTCCCACTGCGGGCAGGCCGGCGACCGGGGCACGTCCAAAACCGGGGCCAGGTTGACGTTGAGGCCCACCAGGGCCAGCTCATTGGCCACCTGCCGGGCCAGCTGTTCCACCTCCTCCGGGGTCCTGGTTATCCCCAGTTCTCGGGCTGCCGGAATAATGGTGAAGGGTGTTTTCAGGCGCTGGACCCGGCCCCCTTCCTGGTCCACCGCCAGGAGCAGGGGCCGCCCGGTGGCCGCCTGGGCCTCGCGTTGCAGGTCCCGGGTCAACTCCCAGACTTGCTCCGGGCTCTCGATATTGCGGGCAAAGAGGATGACACCCCCAACTTTCAGGTCCCGCACCAGTTCCCGGGCCACCGCATCCACCCGGGGGCCGGGAATCCCCACCATGAGGAGTTGCCCCCAGGAGGAGGGGTGATCAGTCAGCGACTGAATATCCGTGCGCAAGGTTAACCTCCGGTTGGCTTCTTTGGTTTCAGAAAATATTGCGTCGGGTGCGTTTTACGCACCACCGGCGGTCGGGATGCCCGCCCTACCCTCAAACCGGTGAGGGCGGATTCTCGGGCCTCGTCATGATCTCCGCCAGATGATAAAAATTCAGGTCCCGGGCCGGCGCCCTGCCTAAGCCCTGCAAGTGGAGGAGGCAGCTGTAATCCAGGGACACCAGCCCCGAAGCGCCGGTGGCCGACACCGCGGCCAGGAAGGCCTCGCCCATGTCCCGGGAGAGCCCGGGGTGCTGCAGGCCGAAGGTTCCCCCAAAGCCGCAGCAGGTATAATAGGAAGAAATCGTGAGCAACTCCAACCCCTTAACCTGTGACAAGACCTCCCGGGCGCCATCCAGGACCCCCAGTTGCCTGGCCTTGCAAGACTGGTGCAGGACCAGGGAGCCGTCAAATCCAGGGGTCCAGGGCAGCGGCCCCCAGCCGGCCAACCACTCGCCCAACTCCATGATCCGGGAGGCGAGGGCGGCGACGGCGCGCTGCTCTCGCCAGCCTTCGGCCAGTTGGGGATAGCAGTGCCGCACCATATATGTGCAAGAGGCGCTGGGGCAGAGGATGGTCTCGGGTCCGGCAAAGACCCGGAGGAAGTGGCGCATCAGACGCCGGGCCGTGGCCGGATCGCCTGCCGTCCAGGCGAACTGGCCGCAGCAAGTCTGCTCCGCCGGGTAGTGTGCGGCAACGCCAAGGCGCGTCAGGAGTTCGGCCACGGCATTGGCCACCTGCGGGGCACACTGGTCCAGGAAGCAGGGGATAAAGAGCTTGAGACCCACGCCAACTCCTCCTGTCGCTCTTTTACCACAAAAAGCCGGGTAGAGGGAAGGGGCAGGGGCTGAGTACGGGATCCCATAAATATGCTAACGTCGTATATCGCCCCCCTCACCCCAGCCCTCTCCCCGCGGCGGGTGCGGGGGAGAGGGGGTAGTTTAGGTCGCCGGTTTTTTGTGATGGTAGTCATTCATGGGCCTTCGGCTCACCCATAAATTATGAAAAGTCGAGGGCTTTTTAGCATAGTGCGCGGTGCGCACCCTACATTAAACACCTTGAACTTTTCGAAGAACTTTTCGAAGCAAAGCCTCAAATCGGTCCCGTCTTTTCCCCTCTCCCCCAATGGGGGAGAGGGTTATAGTGAGAGGGAAGTGATCTTCACGGGGTAAGAAATACGTTACCGTATTTACAAACCACTGTACTCAGGTCCCCGGTCAAAAATTGACCGAGAGATGCGAGGCGGCTTTTTGCCTTGAAAGTTCATCAGTAGGGGCAGTTCGCGAACCGCCCCTACAAGGAATTGCATGATTAGGGGTGGCCCCAAACGGCCATGGTGGTTTAGCCCTGAATGAACCGGTTCGGTTTGGGGGCGCCGGACCGGCGACGTTCGGGTGCCATCCATAAACCGAGGCCGGAAAAAAGTCCCATCATCCACGCCCGGGCCGCGACAGTTCCTCCCCCGCCGGTACGGGCCCCTAGAAGGCCATGGTTTCGCTTGACAGTCATGGGGTGGTTTTTATAGAATGAAATCAAAAATTTATGAAATAATAACTAGTTGACTCATAAAAGGAAATCCCCCCATGCCCGAGGCCCCGGCGCACATTCTGGTGATCGATGATGACAAAGCCATGCGGGACGCCTGTTTCCAGATTCTCTCCCGGCAGGGCTACCGGGTGGAACTGGCCGCCGGCGCCAAACAGGGCCTCAGCCTGCTGGAGCGCCTGTCGTTTGACACCATTCTCCTGGACCTGGTGATGCCTGATATGGACGGTTTGGAGGCCCTGAAAAAAATTCGGGCCCTGGACCCGGACGTCGAAGTCATCATCATCACCGGCTACGGCACCATCCAATCCGCGGTAGAATCCATCAAGGCCGGGGCGTTCCATTTCCTCTCCAAGCCCTTTGTCCCGGACGACCTGAGAAACCTGGTGAGCCGGGCCCTGGGAAAACGGCGGCTGGACCTGGAGAACCTGTATCTGCGCCAGGAACTGAAGATCAAAGACGAGCGCAACACCCTGGTCTATGACAGCGAATCCATGATCCGGATCATGGATATGATTGCCCGGGTGGCCCCCACGGACTCGACCGTGCTCATCACCGGCGAATCCGGCACCGGTAAGGGGCTGGTGGCCCGCAAGATTCACCAGTTGAGTCAGCGGTCTCGCAGGCCTTTCATTACCGTGGATTGCGGCACCCTGGTGGAGACCCTGTTCGAGAGCGAGCTCTTCGGGCACGTCAAGGGATCGTTCACCGGGGCCGACGCCAACAAAATCGGCAAATTCGAACTGGCCCAGAACGGCACCCTGTTTTTTGATGAAATCAGCAACATCGGCCTGGAGGTCCAGGCCAAGCTGCTCCGGGCGGTGGAAGAGCGCAAGATCTCCAAGGTGGGCAGCCACCGGGTGATCACGGTGGACGTGCGCATCATTGCCGCCACCAACAAAGATCTTACCAAGGCCATTAAGGACGGCACCTTTCGGGAAGATCTGTTTTACCGCCTCAATGTTGTGCTGCTCCAAATGCCGCCGCTACGGGAACGGAAAAGCGACATTCCCCTGCTGGTCCAGCACTTTTTGGAGAAATACAATGCCCGGCTGCGGAAAGAGATGCGCGGCATCTCGCCGGACGCCCTGGACCTGTTGGTGCGCCATGACTGGCCCGGCAATGTGCGGGAGTTGGAAAATACCATGGAGCGCCTCCTGGTCTTGAGCCCCGGCCCCTATCTGGAGCCCGCCGACCTGGTTTTTGCCGGCACCGTCCTGACCACGGGCGCCGAAGCCGCGGACGGAACTTCTCTCAAGGACCTGGAGCGCAATCACATCATCCAGACCCTGCAGCGCTGCGACGGCCACAAGAGCGAAACCGCCCGGGCCCTGGGCATCGACCGCAAAACCCTGCGGGAAAAGCTAAAGCGGTATGATCTCGAATAAGAGCCGGATTCGGGGGTACCCCTCGTTCCCAAGTTAAACTTGGGAACGCAATTATGGTTCAAGCTTGGCTTGGGTGAACTAATTACTCATGGCGCTTTCTGGCTAACGTATAAATTTCATTACAAAGCAAAGCTTTGCAAACCAGTGGGTTCCCAAGCGCAGCTTATAAACCAGTAGAATAATATAAAAATGGAGAATAATATTCGTATGGCAGATTGGGCGGTTGCAATATGCACCTTTCTTTTAGCTATTATAGCAATATTCCAAGATAAAATTCGTTCATGGATTTGGAGCCCCTCTTTAGAATGTGAAATTAAGTTAGCTACTCCAGATTGCCATCGTACTATTTCAAGATCTGAAGGGCATGAATTTACTTCTTACTACTATCGATTTAAGATTTTGAATAAGGGAAATGTAAGCGCAAAAAATGTTGAAGTTCTTGTTTTTGATATTTTAAGAAAAAAGGGGGATAAATTTAATAGAATTGAATCATTTTCACCTGATAATTTAAAGTGGAGTGCACTTTTCGATATTGTTAATCGGCCAAAAAGATATTGCGATTATATTTCCCCTGATACATATAAGCACTGTAATTTAGGGCATATTTATGATCCCAATTATAGGCATTTATTTCCTGGTGAAGATAATCCGGCATTGCCTATTGAAAAGGGAGAAACCATCTTTTGCTTTGATGTCCATTTTATGTCTAATAACCTTTATTATTTAGTTGGACCAGGTGAATATAAAATTAAGATAAAAGCTGGTTGTAATAATGCAAAAACTATAACCCAAGAATACTTACTGAAATTAACTGGTAAATGGTTTGAGGATGAACATAGGATGCTGAACGAAGGATTATTGATTAAAAAAATATAACTTTACCCATGGTTCCCAAGTTGCACTTGGTAACCAGAATAATTAATTGTCAATTAAATTTACTTATTATATTCTTTCTTCAATGTATTAATAATATTTACAATATTTTGATTGTGATTAACAATAGATATTATGCCTTGAACAGATTGAGATTTTACTTGATTCAATATCGTTGGTAAATAATTGTTATCACTATTTTTCCATTTATCTAATAATAATCTATCATTAGGATACAATGAATTTAACCATTCTAATATGATATTGCCCCGATTTGATGGAATAGTATCTGTGTATTTAATATTATTTTGAGTTATTTCATAATATAAAGAATTTACTTTCATTAGATTATTAGTAGGTATATAAAACTGGAGGTTAATATAATCTATTGAATTTAATTGTGGATATATTTTTGAATAAAGTTTTCTAATTTCATACATATCAACTTTAACATAGTAGATGAGGAAAGATTGTCCAGATACAAAATTATCGTTAAAACCAATACTTTTATCCTTAAAGTAAGGGTAATTTAATAATATTTTTCCTAATTTATTAGAATAAAATTCTTTCATAGTATCTTCATTACTATTGTTTACTTTATTTTTGCCTAATATCGTTGTTGAATATATGATCGTAAAGATAATAGACAATGTGATTAGATAAAATAATGTCTTTAATCTATGACCCTTATGGATAGACATTTGCTTGCCCCGCGGGTTTATATAGTATTAACCACATTAATAAAACGAGTTTCAAATGTCCAGAAATTTAATCTAAAAAGGTTCAAATCAAAATTAAAAAGAGATTAAAGACACTGCAAAGGCTAAAGATATTTGGGGCCTAAGATGACAGGCGGCAGGATTGGTCTTTGAATTTGATGCGGCACTCGCGGAATAAGGAAAAATGATAACGGTGCGCAGTGCGCACCCTACACGGCTGTCTGCAAGGGGCAGGAGAAGATGACGCCACCCTCCGGAAGACTGACCGTGCAGAGCCTCGTCCTGGTCTACGGGGCCGGGGCCATGATCTCCCAGGTGCTGATCCTGCGGGAGTTGATGGTGCTGGCCCAGGGGCAGGAGCTGAAGCTGGCCTTGGGGTTGTGGGCCTGGCTCCTGTGGGCCGGGTTGGGCAGTCTGGCGGGCGGCCGCAGGCAGGCCCCCGGCGCCCCCGAGATGGCCCCGGCCCGGCTGGGGGGCCTGCTGGCCCTCTTGGGGCTGCTTCTGCCCGCTACCATCCTGGCGGCCCGGTCCCTCCCCAGCCTGGCGAGTCTCCCCCTGGGCCAATCCCTACCGCTGTCCACCACCTTTTTGCTCTTTGTGCTCCTGCTGGCCCCCGTCGGGTTGGTGTCCGGCTATTTCTTCCCCGGCGCGGTCCAGGTCCTGGCGGCCGACTCTCCCCAACGGGCTGCCGGGCGGGCCTATTATCTCGAGACCCTGGGCGCCGCCGTCGGGGTCCTGCTGTTTCAGCTTTTCCTGATAGGCCGCTATGCCAACCTGAGTCTGGGGCTGGCCATGGGTCTGGGACTGGCCCTGGCGCCCTGGCTCCTGGCCCGTCCCCGGTCCCTGACGGCTCGGGTGGGGCTCGGACTGAATCTCCTGGTCTTGGCTGCCGCGGTCCTGTTTGCCCCCCGATTGGAGGTGGCCAGCCGCAGTTGGGAGTGGCCCGGGCGCCAGGTGATTGCCACCGTGGACAGTCCTTACGCCCTGTTGTCGGCCCAGCGGCAGGCGGAGCAAATCAGCTTTTTTGCCAATAACCTCTGGCAGTTCACCTATCCCGATCCCCTGACCGCCGAGCATCAGGTCCAGTTGGGCCTGCTTCAACACCCCCAGCCCCGGCGGGTGCTCCTGTTGGGCGGCGGGGTGGCCGGCCTGGGGGCCGAGATTCTCAAGACCCGCACCGTGACGCGCCTTACTTACGTCGAACTGGACCCCTATCTGGTGCGCCTGGCCCAGGATCTGCTACCGGCGGCGGCCGATCTTTCGCAAGACCCCCGGGTCCAGATCATCTACCAGGATGCCCGCCGGTTTCTCGAGACCACGGATGGCCGCTACGACGTCATTCTCCTGGCCCTGCCGGAACCCAAGAACGCCCAGTTGAACCGCTTCTATACCCGGGAATTTTACCGGATTGTGGCCGGGAAACTGTTGCCCGGAGGGGTGTTCAGCTTTGGTCTCCCCGGGACCGAGACCAGTTTCTCGCCGCTTCGGGCGGCGTATCTGGCCATGGCTTACCACACCCTGGGCCAGGTCTTTCCGGAGGTGGTGGCCTTTCCGGGCGGCCAGGTGCGGTTCTTCGCCTCCACCGGTAGCGGCGTTTTGGTCTCCGACCCCAAGGTCCTGGTGCGGCGGCTGAAAATTCGTCAACTGCAGTTACAGTATGTGCGGGAATATTATCTCTTACAAGACCTCTCACCCTGGCGCCGGCAGTACCTGGACCAGGTCCTGCGGCAACCGGCGCCTGCCGTCAACACCGATCTGAACCCCAGGTGCTACTTCTTTGATTTGGTGCTGAGCACCGTCCAGGAAGGGCTGGGCGTCAAGGAGGCGCTCCTGGCGGTGGGCAAACTGCCGCCCGCGGTCCCCTGGGCGGCCCTGGTCCTGGCCACCGGGCTGGCGGGGGTGGCGCTGCGCCGCCGCCCCGGACCCAGTTGTCTGTACCAGGTGGGGGTGATGGGTTTGGGCACCATGGCCCTGGAAATCCTGGGGCTGGTGCTCTACCAGATCAGGCTGGGTTCCCTGTACCAGCAACTGGGGCTGCTCATCGCCGCCTTTATGGCCGGGATGGCGGCCGGAAGCGCCGCGGTCTCCCATTGGGCCGATGGGCCTCGGGGCGGGCCGCGCCTGTTGGCGGGGCTGCAGGGGGGCCTGGCGGTCCTGGCCGCGTCACTGGCCCTCTGGTTGCATGGGGGGGGCGAACTGGGGGCCTCAGGGTCGGAGTTCTGGACCCGGGCCGGCTACGTCCTCATGTTGGTGGCGGCGGGTTTCGGCGGCGGCGGGATCTTTGCTGCCAGCGCCGCCCTCTGGCACGAGATTCAGCCGGAGGCCAGGGCCCAGGGTGGCAGGTTGTATGCCGCCGACCTTTTGGGCGCTACCCTGGGAACCCTGGGGGTCAGCCTGCTGGTGCTGCCGGTGTGGGGCATCGTCGCCGCCCTCTGGATGGTGGCATTTCTCCATGCCGGGGCCGGGTTGATGGCACTGTAGAGCCCGAAGTCCTAAGTGATTGCCGGTTGCGGGGCGGTCCAGCGGATTTTTTCCCCGGGCCGGAGCCGATG
>JAUSOZ010000302.1 GCA_030655955.1 Deltaproteobacteria bacterium | reverse complement strand
GATGCCTGCGAGCACGAAATCTGAAATTGCTGGTGAATTCGCGTTGACTACCATCTGTCAGGGTTACCCGCAGCATGCATTGAAAATCACGGTCGTCCTCACCAGCCTCCTTCATCCAAAGGCTAACGGCTGCAGCAGACGGCAGCACGAAAGGAAAATCAGGGGGCGTAACTTCTTCAAGAACACTGAATAGGCTTAGCTGATTGGTGAACTGGTCGACGCTTACACCCTCAGAAACGACAAATAACTCCAAACGTGCCATTCTTAGGCCGCCTTCATCAACTCATAAGATGAATTTTGTTGGAACTTCGTGGGCTGCATTTGCGTGGGGCCAGTGGACAATAGCTGTGACGCAACCTTGAATACAGCCAGCGTATTGGATGCAAGCAGTTCACGACGGCGTTTCAAGCATAGCGCAGCCACACGAGAACTTATGGGCATCTCAGCAATCCTGAGTGCCGCAAGTTCAGAGAGGAAATCCTCGGCTGCGGGCATGGGCAGGGTTTCGAGAGCTACCGCCAAGGCGCAGAACGCCGGCTCATGCGGGAAATAAGTCTTGGATTTGAGGTCAACCAGTCGCTCTCGCACAAACTCCTCAATATCACGCCGCGCCTCATCTGCATTCTCAAATAGATGCCGCCGGGCCGCTTCAACGCGGTTGTGAGTGCGAAGAATGGAGCAAACCGCTTTCGGGGTTGCGATGGATAAAACGACTTGGGAGATGTCTTCTGAGTCAAGTACAGTCAAATCCATAGATTCATTTCCTTCATGGTCTATCAGTCCACAACTCAATCAGGTAGTTCCCATAATACGTTGGAACATCCCGAAGTTTATGGATATCCTCGCCGTATTGGTCACTCCACTTGCTGAGTAACCATGGCACCGTTATCGAACCCACCCGGTCCAAATTCAGGACTTTTGCCACATGCAGGGTATCACGCGAGTTACCTGCAGTTCTGCGAAGATAAATAACGATGTCGCCGGGTTGCAAGTCCTTTTCATTAATTATCGGCCGATAGCCGTCATCCGTCAATATTTTTAATAAATCATTTTCGCTGTAGATCGATGTACGGCGGTTCGCCCATACCAATCCAAAACAATTGTAAACCCCACAAGCAGGCTTACGGTTTTTCCAATCAATGTGTGGACTCCGGAAGCGGCCATAAAGATTCCGGGTCCTATCATCAGGCTCACAGGATTGGCTGTTAGCCAGATAGTTACGAGCACGAGTCTGAAGAATAATTCCTTCCGGAGGCGTCCCGACGAGTCGCGCCATTTCAAGCATATGAAAATCCTAACGGCTTCGGGTGTTGGGGATTAACGATAATATATTATTGCATAAAATCGATAAAATCTAAAGCAAATAGGATACAAATGTCTTTTTACTACGTGATCCTCGCTATTTCCAAAGTCACTTTCAACCGTCAGCATTAATTGAATATTGAAATATATTTTTAAAATTAAACCTTCTTCTCCCACCTCAGCAAATCCGTCACCTGTGCCAGCGTCCGGCCCTCCTTGATTTCCTCCCGGATGCGGTTTTCTTTTTCCAGGACGTCCATGGCCCGGTTGGCGTATTCCACCGCGATTTTCTGGGGCAGGACCGTCACCCCGTCGTCGTCCCCCAGGAGCCAGTCCCCGGTTTCCACTTTCCGGTTGCCGATACGGATGGGGACGCCGATCTCCCCAAACCCCTTGGGCTCCCCGGCGTTGGGCATCACCAGGCGGGAGAAGGCGGCAAATCCCAGCTTGACGATGTCCCCGGAGTCCCGGATGGCCCCGTCGATGACCACCCCGGCCAGGCCCCGCTGGATAGCCGAATGGGTAGCCAGTTCGCCCCAGATGGCCGGCCCCACTCCCCCGGCGTCAATGACCAGCACCGCGCCGGGCTGGGCCAGGTCGATGGCCTCCACCGGCTTGGCCCAATCTCCCGGATAGGTGCGCACCGTCAGGGCCGGCCCCACCAGGCGCATTCCCGGGGCCAGGGGACGCAAGCCCTCCAGCACCCCGCTCCGGTGCAGGGCGTCGGAGAGATTGGCGGCGGACACCAGCTCTAACACCCGGCGGATATCCTCGGCGCCGCCCCGCTTGAACAGGGTGGTGGGAATCACTACCCCTTCATCCAGGGCCCGGCGAATCTCCCGGGTCGCGGCCGCCGGGTCCAGGGCCTTGGTGATGGCGCCGCCGACGATGACATAGGCGGCCCCATGGGCCACGGCCGCGGCCGCGGTCTCGGAGTTGATGCCTCCGGCCACCCCCACGGGCACGTGCACCGCCTGGCTCACTGCATGGAGGATGGCAAAGGGGTCCAGGCCCCGCATCTGCTCGTCGATGGCCACGTGTACTGAAATGTAATCAGCCCCCAGGGCCTCCACCTGCTTTGCCCGCGCCACCGGGTCGGCCACGGCGATGAGGTCCACGGCAATCTTGGCGCCGTAATTCTTCCCGGCCTGGATACACTCCTCGATGGTGGCGTCGGTGGCCGTCCCCAGGACGTCGATGATCCCCGCCCCGGCCTTGGCGGCGGACTCCACCTCGATACGTCCCGCGTCCATGATCTTCATGTCGGCCACGATGGTCTTGCCGGGGAAGAGCCGTTTCAACTCCCGCACCGCGTCCAGACCCTCGCTCTTAATCAGGGGGGTGCCGGCTTCCACCCAATCCACCCCGGCGGGCACGGCCTGCTCGGCCACGCCTACGGCCCGGTGTAAATCCACAAAATCCAGCGCTAACTGCAAGATGGGAGGCATAGTGATTTCCTAATTAATTAATTTGGGGGAGAGGGACCAGGGGCGGACAGCCCCTGCCCCTCTCCCCCAAACCCCCTCTCCCCAACCCCATACAGGGGGATGGGAGGGGAGTTTAAGGGGAGGGTGGGGGATTATTACGAAAAATCCCCCGGTCCTCCCCTCAACTGCTTTTTATTCCAAATCGGCGTGGCGGTCCAGGACATCGCCCCGGTTGGCTCCCATCCGCCGCTGGTAGAGAATCAGCACCACGGCTTCCAGGAAGAGAAAGCTGGCCTGTTCGAACAGGCTGCCGGGGCACTGTACCGACTTGGCTTCCTGATTCAGGGTCAGTTTGGTGGTCCCGGGAATGTTGATGGTTACCTGGGCCTCTTGGCCGATGGTGGATTCGGGGTGGGTAGTCAGGGCCAGGGTGCGGGCGCCGGCGGTGTTGGCCCGGCGTTGCATTTCCCGGGGCTGGGCCGTCTCCCCGGAGCCGGACATAACGATGAGCAGGTCGCCGGGGCGGACCCTGGGGGTAGTGGTCTCCCCCACAAAATAGACGGTGAAGCCCAGGTGCATCAGCCGCATCAAGAAGCCCCGCAGGATAAATCCCGACCGGCCGGCGGCGCAGCCGAAAATCCGGGGGGCGGTTTCCAGTTCCTGGATGAGGGTCTCGGCCATATCCGGAGTCAGCCGGGCCAACACTGCTCCCAACTCCTCGTGCATCTGGTCCAAGGCCTGCGTAAATTTGAGCCCGTGCGCCGGCTCGGCGGTTACGGCCCCCGGTTGGGTGTTTGGCAGGCAATCCATGGTTTTCCCTCCTTTAAGTCTCGGTCCAAATCGGTCTGGATCCAAGCTCTCCAGTCAATGGGAAGAATCTTAACGGCAATTTAACACAGCCGCAGGGAAATTGCCAGAATTGTCAGAGATTGTCGCCGCCTAAAGCAAATTTTTGCCAGCCGGGGCAAAATTAAAGGGCAGTACAGGCCCCGCCCCCACTATTACCGCGCCTTAATTATTCATCAACGGGTAAACCCAGGGCGGCCAGATTTCTTTTCACTAGCTTGGTCTTCGGGTGGTCCTCCCCCAGGAACTGCCGGCGGATGGCCAGGGCCCGCTCCAAGTGCGCCCTGGCCCCCGCCAGGTCCCCCAGGGCTCGGAGCACGGACCCCAGGTTGCTCACCCGGATAGCTACCTGGGGATGGTCGGGCCCATAGGCCGCCTCGTCGATGCGCAAAGCCCGCTCATAATGCGCCTTCGCCCCTGCCAGGTCCCCCCGGTCCTTGAGCACGCCTCCCAGGTTGTTCACGTCTCTGGCCACTGCGGGATGGTCCGGTCCGTACGCCGCCTCGTCGATGGCCAGGGCTCGCTCGAAGTAAGCCGTGGCCCCCGCCAGGTCCCCCAGGGCTTGGAGCACGCCCCCCAGGTTGTTCTCGCGGATAGCTACCTGGGGATGGTCGGTCTCATAGGTGGACTTGTCGATGGCCAGGGCCCGCTCAAAGCAAGCCTTGGCCGCGACAAATTCGGCGCGATTATATAAATAGAAACCTGCCTGGTTTATCAGCCGGGCAGCGGTATCCAGGACGAACCTAAAGTTCTCGGCGTAGCCAACCGCCGATAGAGCATGGGGCAGGATGCGACCCCACCATAACCATCTATCAACTTGGGAATGGAAATCACCGGAATATACTTCATTCAATAAATCCACCGCGGCCCCGGCCCACTGCTCTTTGCCTTTCTTCTTCAGGCGGTCCCGCACCACCGCCTGGACCAGGCGGTGCACCGCCAGGGCATCATCCCCCACCTCCATGAGAGAGTAGCGCCTTAAAACCGCCAGGGCGTCGTTCAGGGCCACGGGGTCCTGCACCATTGTGGCCAGGGGCTGAGGCACATGCTCCGCCCCCTCAACCAGCAATTTTTGGGGGATATCGTCCGGGGCCAGGAAGGCGCAGAGGTTCACCAGGTCCGCGGCCGCCGGGGAGGCCTCTTTAACTTTCTGAAAAGACAGCTCCCAGGTGGTGGCCACGGTGTCCGGGTAGTCCTGGGACGGTTTTCCCCGCCGCAACAACTCCTCATGCCGGGACCGGCACATGGCCAGATAATCAGAGATGGAGCAGCCGCACGCCTCGATATAGGCCCCGGCCTGCTCCAGGGCCAGGGGCAGGTCCCCCAGCTCCTCCGCCAGTTGGCCCGCCGCGGCCTGCTCCCCTTCTTCCGCGGCCTCTTCCCGCCCCGTGCGCTTAAGCAGAAACGCCACAGACTCGGGGCGGTCCCAAACCTTGACGTCCAGGGGCCGGGCCACCCCCCGCCAAACCGGGTTCCGGGAGGTGATGAGTACCTGCCCGCCCCCGCCCTGGGGGATATAACGCCTCAGGTCCCGGGGCTCCCCGGCGTTATCGAAGATGAGGAGCCATTTGCCTCGCTGACCCAGACCCCTCCGCACCGCGGCCACCAGGGCTTCCTGGTCCGCCGCTCCTGCTTCGGGCAACCCCAGCTTTTCGGCCAGCCCGGAATATTCCGCGGCCAGAGCCACCGGGTCTTCGGACCGCACCCACCAGACCAGGTCGTATTCCGGGGCGAAGCGATAGGCATACTCCGCCGCCATCTGAGTCTTGCCCACCCCGCCCAGCCCATGCAGCGCAGTCAGGGCCGCGGTCTTCCCCTCAAGCAAAGATTGCCGCAGGTCCTCCAAAAGCTGGCCCCGCCCCGTAAAGTTGGGGTTACGGAGGTGCGGCACATTCCAGATGGGAGGCATGGCGCCGGGAAAGCGTGGCGCCTCTTTCGGCGGTGCTGCGCCGGGGAATCTTGGCGGGGAGGATGGTTTGGCCCGCCGCTCTTTAACCCCTGCAATCAGAGTCTCCCTGGCGGCTACTTCCGACAGGTCAACCAAGTCAATATAAATAATGGGGCCGAGCAGACCTTCCGGCTTACATTCTCGAACTCGTACGGGCACCAATATGCCTTTTGCACCGGTGGGGTCCTGGGCAAAGGCCGCGGCCCATTCGGGCTGAGTAAATTGGGAAGTCAGGTAATCTTCGGATAAGACGGCGATGGTACGGCTGGCTAATTTTGCCGCCTTATCCATCTCCAGGACAAAATTGCCTCCGGGGCGAAAATCCCAGGCCTGGAGTGCGGCGGAGTAACCCTCGACCTCCAATTCCCAGGCGATCCATTCGGCCCAGGCTTTATCTGCCTTGGTATAGCTGATAAAAAAATCCTTGCGGTCTTCCTCCGGCATGTTGTCCTCGGCAGTCCGGGTGCGCCCGGCGGGATCGACTATGAGCGCTTTCTGTAGGGGCGCACCTGCGTGTGC
>JAUSOZ010000299.1 GCA_030655955.1 Deltaproteobacteria bacterium | reverse complement strand
CCACGGCCCTGGAGTTCATGGACCACGTGACGCTGGCGTGCGTCAAGGAGCTGCTGCCCTTTGAGCTGCCGGAGGGCACCGCGGCCCTGCTGCTCATGGCGGTGGACGGCCACCCCCATGATGTGGAAGACCGGGCGACTTCCATGGCGCGGTTCTGCCGGGAGCAGGGGGCGCAGCCGGTCCTCAGGGCCCAGACCGCGGAGGAGGCCGAGGGCCTGTGGCGGGCCCGGAAGGTAATTTCGCCGGCGCTGTTGAAGGTGAAGCCCCACAAGGTGAGCGAGGACGTGGCCGTGCCCCTGGGCGCTATTCCGGCGTTGATCACGGCGCTACAAAAAATTTCACGGCGGCGGGGACTGATTATTCCCAGCTACGGCCATGCCGGGGACGGCAATATCCACGTCAACGTGCTCTACGATCGCCAGGTCGCCGGGGAACGGGACATGGTAAACCCGACGGTGGAGGATATTTTTACCATAGTGCGAAAACTTAACGGCACCCTGTCGGGGGAGCACGGCATCGGTCTGACCAAGGCCCCCTATCTGGGGATGGAGCTGTCCCCCGCGGCCATGGCCTTGCAGCGGCGGATCAAAAAAGCCTTTGATCCCCATAACATCATGAATCCCGGCAAGATATTTCCCGGGCCGGCCCAACGGCGGTGATTGCCACTTGACGCCCATAGACCCTCCATGTTAAAGACAGAAGATTAATGGATATAAGAATATTTTATTGCTTGACAAAAATTTCACAATGACATACCTTTGGAAACTAAAAACCCGGCGATCAAAATATTGAAGGAGGATATCTCTGCATGGCAACCGTGGAATTTAAAGGCAAAACCTTTACGGTAGATGAAGACGGATTTCTGGAAAATTTGGATCAGTGGAATACGGAGTGGGTGGATTACGTCAAGGACTCCGAGGGCATTTCTGAACTCAACGATGAGCACTGGAAAGTCATCAACATGCTTCAGGATTACTACAAGAAGAACGGCATTGCCCCCATGGTCCGGATCCTTTCCAAGGTAACCGGCTTCAAACTGAAACATATTTATGAGCTCTTCCCCTCCGGCCCGGGCAAAGGCGCCTGTAAGATGGCAGGGTTGGCGAAGCCCACCGGTTGCGTCTAGAGCAGCCTCTCCAGTTTTATCAGTCAAGGCGATAGTTAAAGCAGATTCCCTCACACCGGGGGAATCTGCTTTCTCATGCTTTCCTCATGCCGCCCACACCGAGAATTAATTTGACATTCGTGGCGCCGGCTTCTAAAGTAGAATCAGGATAGTCTTTCATTCCCTTATCATCCAGACGCTCACCGAGCATGCAGAAAATGCCGGGGAGAGGCTTGTTTAAGAGAATTTTGCCCCTGGGGTCAGGAGTGAAGTTCCAGGAGGAGTGCCACATGGACCGGCCCATTCAGAAGGTATTGTTCATCGAACCCCGGTCTCCCCAGGAGCATATTTTCAGCCTGGTGGCCATTCCCCGGCTGGGGTCGCTGCTGTTGGGGACCATCCTGGAGCAGCAGGGTCTGGAGGTCAAGGTGGTGATTGAGGAGATATCCACTCCCAAATACCCCGCACTGGACTTTCACCCTGACCTGGTATGTATCTCCAGCATCTCCTCCACCGCTCCCCGGGCCTACGAGCTGGCGGATTACTATCGGCAGCAGGGCTTGCCGGTGGTCCTGGGCGGGGCTCACCCCAGTTTTCTGCCCCTGGAAGGGTTGGAGCACGCCGATTATGTGGTCTGCGGGGAGGGTGACGAGGCCCTGCCGGAGCTGGTCAACGCCCTGAACCACGGCGGCAGTCTGGCGGCGATCCCCAATCTGTGCTATCGGGACGGGGCCACCATCCACCAAAATCCCTGGCGTCCTTTCCTGGGGGACCTGGATTCCCTTCCCATCCCCAAATACACGCTGATTCACGGCTGGAAGGCCAAAAACCGGCGGGGTGTGGTATCCATCGCCACCTCCCGGGGCTGCCCCTTCAACTGCAGCTTCTGTTCGGTTATCATGATGTTCGGGCGCAAGCACCGGGTCACTTCCATCGACCGGGTGATCGAGGAGATCCGCCAGAACGGCTCCCAGGCCCGCCATATCTTTTTCTGCGACGACAATTTTACTGCCGACCGCCAGCGCACCAAGGAATTGTGCGAGCGCATCATCGCCGAAGGGCTGAAGTTCGAATGGAGCGCCCAGGTGCGGGTGGAAGCCGCCAAGGACCCGGAACTCCTGGAACTCATGGCCAAGAGCGGCTGCTTCGTGGTCTTCGTGGGGCTGGAATCCATCAACCCCGCCACCTTAAAGGCTTACAACAAGTCCCAGACCGTGCAAGGTGTCAAGGATTGCGTCAACAATTTCCACCACTTCGGCATCAAGGTCCACGGCATGTTCGTCTTCGGCTCGGAAGAGGACCACTTCCAGGTAATCCGGGACACCGTCAAGGTTTCCCGCCAGTTGGACCTGGATTCGGTGCAATACCTGATGCTCACCCCGTTGCCCGGGACGCCTTTCTTCAAGGAGATGGAGGCCCAGAACCGGATTATCTGCCGGGACTGGAGCCAGTACGACGGCCACCACACCGTGTTCCAACCGCGGCAGTTCACTCCCTTTGAACTCCAGATGGAAACCACGCGGGCTATGAAGAAGTTTTATAGCTGGCCCTCGGTGATCAAGCGCCTCATCGCCCGGGACCTGTTTTTCGCCAAAATGAAGGCCTACGGCCGCTTCCTGCTGTGGAAGTCCACCCTGAAAAGAAACAACTATTTCCAGCAGCTCCAGGAACAGCTCTATGCCCGGGGGCAGCAGTTGCGCCAGTGGCTGCCGCAGAAAGGCCGCCTGCCCCGAGTGGGGATTCCCGGAGATGTCTGGCGCCTGTCTTCCTGGGAGAAGGGTCCCCGGGATTTTCTCGTCAAGTTCCTGGAACGCCTGGGGGTGGAGGTAGTGCAGGAGACCAGCCAGGAGAAGGCCGGGAGCGGTTCCCGGCACTCGATGCAGGTGGTCCAGGCCGAAATCGCCCGGTTGCAGGGACAATCGGACCTCATCCTGCTCCCGGTGTGGCAGGGCCTGGGGGAAGCCGCCCAGAAGATCAAGGACCTGCACCAGGAGTTTACTCAGGAGACCATGGCCCGGCTGCTGGCCATGGAATTCAGCCGGGAATCCTTCTATAACGCCTGCATGGAACTGGGTCTGTGCTTTAACAAGCGGATGGGGCGCATCCGCCGCATCTATTTCCAGACCCTGGCCGAGGCGGGCACACCGGTCTGAACCGGACCAAAGTCACAAAGGGCTGGGGACCACCAGGCCTCCGGCCCTCTTGTTCCTCCCTCCTTTATAGCCGCCGAGATTCTTCACTCCGCTAGGCTTCGTTCAGAATGACAGAAGTATTGAGTGTTTTTGACTGCAACTTCCTGTTAGGCCCGGCCCGGTGGTCAGGTGGGGTCTTTCAGGGGTCCCAGGATCTCAAGGACCAGGGCTTCGCTGGCCGAGTACGGGTCGGTCTGCTTTTCCAGGATATCTTTGAGGACCCGGTCCAGGCGGCCATCGCTCTCCAGTTGCCGCACCAGGTGCCGGGAAACCCCCTCCTTGAGGATCTCCAGAAACTCCTGGCGCACCCGGGCGTTGCGGGCCAGTCGCAGGCCCTGGCCACCATCTATGGCCAGGAACTCCCGGTGGTCGGCGACTGCGCCCATCAAGGCCTCAATGCCCTCATTATCCTTGGCCTGGGTCATCAGCACCGGTGCCTTCCAGGCACTGGCCTTCCGGTGGGCTTGCAACTCCAGCATCTGGATCAATTCTTGATACGTGCGGGAGGCCCCTTCCCGGTCGGCCTTATTGATCACCAGGATATCGGCCACCTCCAGGATGCCGGCTTTAATGGCCTGGATGTCGTCCCCCATGCCGGGGACCGTCACCACCAGGGTGGTGTAGGCGGTGGCGGCGATCTCCACTTCGTCCTGTCCCACCCCCACGGTCTCCACCAGGACATAGTCCTTGCCCATGGCGTCCAACACGGTGATCACCGCCCGGGCCGAGGCGGTGAGGCCGCCGAAATGCCCCCGGGTGGCCAGGGAGCGGATGAAGACGCCTTCATCCAGGGCGTGGCGCTGCATCCGGATGCGGTCCCCCAGGATGGCGCCGCCGGAAAAGGGGCTGGTGGGGTCAACCGCCACCACGCCCACCGTTTTGCCCTCCTGGCGCAGATACTGGATGATACGGTCGGTGAGGGTGCTCTTGCCCACCCCGGGCGAACCGGTGATGCCGATGATATGGGCCCGGCCGCTGTGCCGGTAAATCTCTTTGAGAATCTCCCGGGCCTCGGGCCGGCCGTCGTCCAACTCCCGCATGAGGCGCGCCGCAGCAAGCACCTCACCGGCCAGAATGCGGTCCACCACCTCCTGGGTTCGATTCATTTTGCCTCCATTCCGGGGCAGTTGAGGAGCCTGGAACCCTCCAGACCCTCCGCTTGCCATGAGTTCAAAGTTGAGACCTCTGCGAAAGTCTCTATCGCTATCCTTCATCATCAAAATGTAGCGTAGGCGCCCTCGCCTGCGCCCAAATACAGTATGGACAGCCGAGGGCGGCTATCCTACATGAGACTTTCGCAGAGGTCTCAAGTTCAAGGTTCAAAGTTCGGTTAGTTAGAATACGTAACGTTGACTGAAATAAGGGGTGCATCTGAAGCCGCCCCCAGGCGTGATATGTCTCGTTATGACCAGAGTACGCTCCCGAAACCCCGGTTTGCCTCTTATCCCCGCAACGCACTCTGTTAATTTATAATTTAAGGCCGGTGCATGGCAAAGAAAAAGCGCTATAGGGGCCAGAATTGGCCAGATAGGAACGCCAGGCGCCGGATGCGACCTCGAAGTTTCTGATATCTTGGGCCTTATCTGAAAAAAACCGGCTTTCTGATTTGCTCCCAGCCAACTTCTTGGGTAAAATAATCAGAGGAACTCATCCAGATGCGCAACGTGGTGCCACGACTCTACCAGCTTTTCAGCCATGAAGACCGGCTGCTGATTCTGATTGATCCCGACCCGGATGCCATTGCCAGCGCCCTGGCCCTGAAACGCCTCCTGTGGCACCGCCTGACCTGCTGCGCCATAGCCACCATCCGGCCCATCACCCGCCCCCAGAATCAACGGATGGTGCAGCTGTTGAGCATTGGCCTCACTCCCCTCCAGGAGATCAATCCCGAGGACTACAACCGCAAAGCCCTGGTGGACAACCAGCCGTCGCACCATGAATTATTGGGGCCGTATCACTACGACGTCATCATCGACCATCATCCCCGGGTCCCCGAGACCAAGGCCCGGCTGGTGGATATCCGCCCGGACTACGGCGCCACTTCCACCATCATGACCCAATACCTGCGGGAGGCCCGGATCAAACCCTCCCTGAAACTGGCCTCGGCGTTGTATTACGGCATCAAGACCGACACCGCCAATTTTGAGCGGCCCGCGGTCGAAGCCGATGTACGGGCCTTTCACTACCTGTTCGGTTTCACCCGGAGACCCCTGGTGCGTCGCCTGGAGTTCGCCGAATTCAATATTCCCATGCTGGGGTACTTCCAGCAGGCCCTGAACCGGTTCCGCATCCGCCACAACCGCCTCTACGCTTTTCTGGGACCGGTGAACACCCCGGATATTCTGGTGATTCTGGCTGACTTTTTCCTCCGGGCCGGGGAGATTTCCTGGACCATTGTGGGGGGGATTTACCAGGATAAGCTCATCGTCATCTTCAGGAACGACGCCCTGCGCAAGAATGCCGGCCGCCTGGCCGTGCAGGCCTTCGGCAAGCTGGGCTCGGCCGGGGGGCATGCCGCCAGCGCCCGGGCCGAGGTCCCCCTGGACCACACCCAGATGAATCCCATCGCCCAGTGGCAGGAATGGCAGGAGTTTATCATCGACCGGGTGGAGCACCACGGCCGCCTGAAGGTTCCTGACAAAGGGGAAGTTCCGGCGAATCAGGCCGACTGAGTCTGTTGCCGGGGTTATAGCCTTCTGCAATCAGATCAGTGATTCTTGTAGGGGGGGACCTGTGTGTCCCCCCTAAGGGTGCATACACCGCAGCACCCAACCGGAGGGCGGACACATAGGTCCGCCCCTACAACAAATAAGTTACCTGTATGATCGCAGCTTCGTGGTAAAGATTCTCTCTTAAGTCCGCCCAGTGGCCGTTTCGAAGCCTGGCTATAAAGGACCCCTGCCATGAAATCGGCTCTCATCCTCATCGATATCCAGAATGATTATTTTCCCGGCGGCGCCATGGAGTTGGCGGGCATGACCCAGGCCGCGGCCGGCGCGCAGGAAGTGCTGGCCGCCTTTAGGCCGGCCCGGCGGCCTATTTTCCACGTGCAGCACCTGGCCCTGGGGCCGGGGGCCACCTTCTTCCGCCCCGCAACCGCCGGCGCGGAAATCCACGACAGTGTCCGGCCGCTTCCCGGCGAGGCCCTGGTGCGGAAGCATTATCCCAACGCCTTCCGGGACACCGGCTTGTTGGAGGTGCTGCAAGGCGCCGGGGTGGAAGAGGTAATTATCGCCGGGGCCATGAGCCACATGTGCATCGACGCCAGCACCCGGGCCGCCTTCGACTATGGCTTTAAATGCACCGTCATCCACGACGCCTGCGCGTCCCGGGACGTGGTCTTTGAGGGCCGGACTATCCCGGCGGGCCAGGTCCACGGGGCCTTCATGGCGGCGTTGGGGATGCGGTATGCGAAGGTGATGGCGGTGAAGGAATTTTTAGCTGCGTCTCCGGGCGGTATAGACGTTTAGTATAACTCACCGGAAAAAAGGAACGGCAAAGATGACTGAGAAAAATGCATTAGACTACATTAGGTCTGCAAGTTTCTATACATCTGCCAAATACCAATGGGTGAAACCAATTATTGATGCAGTATTAGGTGAAACCTTCGAAGATTCCTTGGTTTATGAATTTGTTGACTCGCTCTATAAAGGGTTGGCACCAGAATTAGAAAGTGAAAGAGAGAAGGAACCACCTGCAGAATCCAAAATAGCGGCAGAGAATGATCGAATTTGCGTTGAACAAATTCTTTCTATCGATAAGATACAGAACATTGGGCTTGTAGATATATCTGAGCAATTACCGTTCAATGATGGTCTAAATGTTGTGTACGGCAAGAATGCTTCTGGTAAGAGCAGTTTATATATCGCAATTTGTAATACTTTGGGAATTTCTAAACCAGTTTTCTCGAATCTTAATAAAATTGACGATGCAGTATATGCACAGTTGTCAGTTTACAGCAATAAAATCGAACCGCTGCCACTTGATTGGAATGGAAAACTATCAAACTCGGTGCAAGGTGTTAAAGTATTCGATTCTGATATCTGTACTTATTTAGTCGAACGGGATCAGGTTAATCAATTCGAATTGGCGCATTTAAAATCTGAATACTTCCAGTTGTTAAACAATGCTTTCAATAATGTTTCTGATATATTAGCAAGAATAGCTACTGATATTCAAAAGAACAACGATGTAACTAAGGATGCCATCCTAAAGGTGTTTCCACAGTTTTTGGAATATGAACCGCAACTTAGCAAAGAAACGGTTGAAAGATTTGAATTCACAAATGATAAAGATAAGGAATTAGCAAAATTAGAAGCAGAAATTCTCTTACTCGGAAAACAAGATATTGACTCGGTCATAAAAAATCTTGGTACAGCCGAGGGCGCAGGTCAGCGCATTATTGAGAGTTTTGGTGAATGGCAAATTGAGAGCACCGCTGAGGAAAAATCAGAATCTAAATGGGTTTTCACGTTTCCGAT
>JAUSOZ010000295.1 GCA_030655955.1 Deltaproteobacteria bacterium | reverse complement strand
GTTGATGGCACTGTAAAAAGTCAAAATAATGGTGATTTCCCCAAATCGCCCTTAATAAAATCAGCTACTTAAGTTGACGATTTTTGGAAATTTCGACTTTTTACCAGGCCATCAAGGTTCAAAGTTAGCCTTCCGTAGGGTGCGTCCTACGCACCAGATAATTCACGAGAATTCGAGGCATCGGCGGGCAGTGCCCGCCCTACAAGGGGCGCACGGAGGCCTACCCCACCGAGCTTTTCATATTTTACGGGTGAACCAAAGGCCCATACGTAACCGCTTACAAAAACTTCGGCTGGCGCTTCTCCAGAAAGGCCCTGGCCCCCTCGTGGGCGTCCGGGGAGGCGAAGCACAGGGCAAAGCTGTCGACCTCCAGGAGGCAGGCGTTTCTCAGGTCCAGGTCGAAACCCCGGTCGATGGCAGCCTTGGCGGCGCTGAGAGACACCCGGCCCTTGGCGGCCAGAGACCGGGCCACCTTGAGACATTCCTCCATGAAGGTGTCCGCCGGGAAGACCCGGGCCACCAGCCCCAGGGTCTTGGCCTCGGCGGCCTCCAGCAGGCGGCCGGTAAGAACCATTTCCTTGGCCACACCCTTGCCTACCAGGCGGGACAGGCGCTGGGTGCCGCCGAAGCCGGGGATGATTCCCAGGTTGGTCTCCGGCTGGCCCAGCCTGGCGGTGTCGGCGGCGTAGATGAAATCGCAGGCCATGGCCATCTCCAGGCCGCCGCCCAGGGCGAAGCCGTTGACCGCCGCGATCACCGGGATCGGCAGGGCTTCGAGCTTAAATCCGGTCTCGTGAGCCGAGGCGGCGAAGGCCTGGGCCGCCAGGGGGTCAAACTCCAGGAAGACCTGGATGTCCGCCCCGGCGATGAAGGAGCGGCCGGTCCCGGTGAGAAGCAGCACCCGAATCTCGGGGTCCCGGCTCACCCGGTTAAGTGCGTCCTTGAACTCAGAGAGCATCTCGTGGTTCAGGGCGTTGAGCCGGTCCGGGCGGTTAAAGGTGATGGTGGCAACTCCGGCCTCATGGTCAAATAAAATGGTTTGGTATGACATGAGCTCTCCTTTGAAAATCAACCTGTGGCCCACAGGCCAGAGGCCTGTGCCACTGAACTAAAAATCTTCGGCTCCGGCTCCCAGCGCCTCGATGGTGTCCGGCTGCCAGCGGGGCTGATCATCCTTGTCGATGATCCGGGCCCGGATGCCCTCCAGGTAATCGGGATGGGTGATCATAAAGTGGGCCGCCAGGGCCTCCCGGTGAAAAACTTCCCGTAAGGGCCGCGCCTCGTTGGCCCGGAGCATTTGCAGGGTCACGGCCAGGGCCGTGGGGGAGCGCTCCCCCAGCCGCCCCAAAACCTCCTGGCAGAGCTTCAACTCCAGGCTGCACTGACTGAGGACGGCCACGATCTCCTGAAGAGACCTCTTGCCGGCAAAGCGCGCCGCCACCCAGGCGTCCAGGTCCGGGTTGGGGGCAATATCCCGGCGAATAAAGGGCGCCAGCACCTGTTCCAGGCGCGCCACCGCGCCGGGCTTATCGGCGGGAAGCTCCCCGGCGCAATCTTTGAGCGCTTGCCGCAGTTCGGGTAATCGCGCCGCCTCCACCAGGTGGGTGGCCAGCCCCAGCCGGACGCATTCGGCCCCCAGGAGTTCATAGCCGGTCAGGGCCAGGTACTCGGGGTAGCCCGGGGGACACTTGGTGAAGAGCCAGCCCGTCCCCCCCACATCCGGGAAGAAGCCGATGCGGGTTTCGGGCATGGCCATACGGGTGGCTTCGGTGGCGACGACGAAATCCGCCCCGGCGGCCAGGCCCAGGCCGCCGCCCATGGTGATGCCGTGGGCCAGGACCACCACCGGCTTGGGAGACTGGTGAATCATGAGGTCCAGGTCATACTCTTCCCGGAAGAACTGGTCGGCCAGATGCACCTCCCCGGTCTGGACCGCCCGGGTCAGTTCCTTGAGGTCGCCCCCGGCGCAGAAGCCCCGGTCCCCGGCCCCACAGATGACCACCAGACTGACGTCGGCCGCGGCCAGGGCCTCCTCCAGCCCCCGGGTCAGGAGCCGGATCATCTCCCGGTTGAGGGTGTTGAGGACCCGGGGTCGGTTCAGGACCATGGCCATCAGGCCGGAGCGGCGGGTCATCAAAACTGGGGGTTCGGTTTGGTCAGCCATATTCAGGAGTTGGGGTGCTAAGGGTAAGATTTAGAGAAGGATATAAGTGGTCATAGCAATCTATGGATTTCTGTGACCGGGTTAAGCGGCTTGGCTCCACAAGCATTGGAGGCAAGTCCGCTTAATAGGAATTAAAAAACGCTATTTCTTTTTAGCCTTTGGCAAGGGATTCGCCTCAGCAGCATCTACCGTCAAATTATTGGCTTCACCGAACCTCTGAATCCCGATTTTTTTGACCGGAATAATAGCTGTTGGTAAAATATCCCCCCCAGGCTCTGAGCCTACATTTGCTGCCCCTAAACCAAATTCAATGTAAAGCCCCCATAAACCTTCATGAAGGTCATTGTAGCGTATTAAGGCCTCTACCACCTCTTTATGAGTAAACGATATACTTTTTGTCTCCGGCATAAGGTTCCGCCTCCTTTATTTCTATATGCTGAATCAGCATAGCATCTGACGATGTTCTATTAGCTTGATAAGTTATAAATGTGTTGACAGCAGTATTGATAGATACTTCAGACATTTTCTTATCCAGTTTTTTAGTCAATTGATCATACAAGGTAAAAGCACCGACTTTCTCTGCTAAAGCCGAGACAATAAATTGGTTTAAACTAATCCCTTCTCTTTCTGCAATCAATGTTAACCGGCGATGAAGGCTTTTCGGTAATCTAAGTAGAATTTTCCCACCAAACGAGAGCGACTGTGATGGAGAGGGAATTTCCTGTTTAAGATCAAGCGCTGCTGCAATCCAATCTTTCGCAGCTTCTTCCAGATTCTCGTAAGCCTCCTGTGGCGTATCCCCTTGTGCGATACATCCTGGAAATTCTAAGATTACTGCTGTATATGTTCCGCTCTCCTCATCCGGAATGAGAACACGAGAATAAGGTTCTTTTAAATATTTTTCAGTCATTTTTATTGTCTTGGTCATGGCTGATATCCCTTTCCGTGTATTATTCTTCGATGAGTTCTTCAAATTTTTCTATGTCTAATTCTAATTGGTCCAGAATATCCTTTGCTGTATATTTGTTAAGATCCTTGGATCCATGACGAGGTATGCTCAAGGGGCGAAGGTCATCAAAGGTCTGATTGACCCAAGTTTGATGCTTCCCTCGTTTAGAAGGAACTCTGCCAAGGGCCCTTGCCAAAGACTCAAGCTCCGAATATCCTATCCCGCCTTTGTTTCGTAATCCCTCAACTAGTTTGCGGAGTTTGTCGAGTTTTTCACGATTCATAATATCAAATACGATATCATCATGCAAGAACGTATGTCAAACAAATTTCGGGCGAAAATATGGGGGGGAATAGGTCGATCTCCTTAAAAATACGCTCAGAACTCAGAAGTTCGCTGGCCAAAGGCATTTCAACAATTATTACCCCAAGCCTAACGCCTGGCAGATTTTGCCCTGATAGCTACCCTCCCCTTTTCTCCCCAAAAAATGAGCTGGGGCAGTTCCACGTTTTGCATAAACGGGATCGGGGCCCAGACGATCTCCTGCCGTAGGACGGTAAACCCGGGAAACTGCTCCCGGAGTTCGGCCGGGGTGGGAAAATGGTGCACCATGGCGCCGTCCGGGGTGGCGATGTCCACCAGGGTGCCGGGTTCCAGCTCCCGGGTCTGGGGCAGGCGCACGATCTCGCCGGCCTCCCGGGGGGAGGTGTAGATAAACAGGTGGCCGCCGGCCTTCAGCACCCAGGCCAACTCCCGGCAATAGTCCCTGAAGGTGGCGGTATAGCCGTGGTTGATGACGTTGACGGACACCACCAGGTCGAAGGCCCCGGAGGCGAAAGGCAGGCGGTTGAGGTCGGCCTGCACCAGGGGGGCTGCGGCCGCCGGGGCGGCGGCGTCGGCGAGGCCCGCCTGGAGGAGTTTGAGCACCTGGGCGTCACAATCGGCGCCTGCGACCTGAAACCCCGCCTGGAGCAAGGGCCACAGGTGGCGGCCGACGCCGCAGCCGGCGTCCAAAACCCGGCGGCAGCCAGCCGCCTGCCACCCGGGGATCAGGCCCATGAGCTCGGGATTGGGCCTCAGTCCCTGCATTTCTGGATCGGCAAAAAGTTCTCCCCAACCAGGCATGGCGACCTCACCTACTTTCTTAGATTACTATATATATTTTTGCTAAATGCATAAAGAAAATCGCCCGATGGTGCTTGACAATTATCGCAAAATAACGATATTAAAAGCATTCGGGGGAAGATAGATGCCTGCAACAGAGGTTATCATGTTCCAAGAAAGCAATGGAACAGTTCCTTTGATAGCGTGGCTAGATAAATTGCCCCAAAAAATTCAAGACAAATGCCTCGTGAAAATTCTCCGTTTGGAGGAGCAAGGCTATGAACTTCGTCGCCCGGAGGCAGATAGCCTGCGGGACGGAATTCATGAATTACGGGTGGCATTCCGAGGCATGCAATACCGGATGCTTTATTTTTTTCATGGGCAGCGAGTTGTTATCTCCCACGGCTTGCAAAAGGAAAGTGTGGTGCCATCACAACAGATTGACCTCGCCATCGAGCGGAGAGCCCGATTTGAGAGTGATCCTATGGAGCACACGTATAGGGAGACAATAAATGAAGAGTAAAAAGATATCCGGGACTTTTGATATCCTCCATCGCAGGTATATCGGTGAAGACACCGAACGGCAGGTGTCGCTTGAAGTTGAGCGCGTGAATGCTGAGGTGGCTAGAACAATTTATGAACTGCGTAAGAAAGCGGGGTTGACCCAGAAAGAGTTGGCCCAAATGGTAGGAACTACTCAGTCGGTAATCAGCCGCCTCGAAGACGCAGATTATGAAGGTCATTCCTTGTCAATGCTCCATCGGATAGCAATGGCCCTTAACCGCCGTCTTTCTGTTCAGATGATAGAACCTATTAATGATAGGGTAGCAAATGTTCATAAAGAATTACCAGTTCCCTGTCCCGATAGGATTATTTTTTCTCACCGTAATCGGTCGACCGGATTAAAAACCGGCAGTGTTGCCCCCATATCAGGACAATATCAGCAAACAGGACCAAGGGGAGGCAGAGGGAAAGAAGTAACTTCAGTGAAAGGAGAACCCTTGCCACCAACTCCCAAAAAGACTGTCGCCTATAATCGTATGGACCCTAAAAAAAATAAAACAGGAAAAAAATAAGCCTATGATTTCCCGATACAGCCGTAAGGTCATGGCCCGGATCTGGACCGAAGAGAACAAGTTTTTAAGCTGGCTCAAGGTGGAACTGGCCGCCATGCGAGCCATGGCGGAGTGCGGCCTCATCCCTGACGAGGTGCCGCAACGGGCCGCCTCGAAGGCCAAAATCGACGTGGCCCGCATCCTGGAGATCGAGGCCAAGACCCACCACGACGTGGCCGCCTTCGTGGACCAGGTGGCCGCCGGCCTGGGGGAGGACGGCCGCTACTTCCACTTCGGCCTGACCTCCTCCGACGTGCTGGACACTGCCCTGGGCCTGCGCCTGACCGAGGCGGCGGACCTGCTGTTGGCAGACCTGGATGATCTTTTGGGCGTACTTAAAGAAAAAGCTTATGCCTTCAAAGACCAGCCCATGGTGGGTCGAACCCACGGGGTGCATGCCGAGCCCATCACCTTGGGATTAAAGTTCGCCCTGTGGTATGCCGAGTTTAGGCGGCAGCGGGTCCGCCTGGTGGCGGCCCGGAAAAATATCGCGGTGGGCAAAATTTCCGGCGCCGTGGGCACCTTCGCCCAGCTGGCCCCGGAGGTGGAGGCCGGCGTCTGCAAGCGTTTGAGACTGAAACCCGCCCCCATTTCCACCCAGGTCATTCAGCGGGACCGGCATGCCGAATACTTTCTCACCCTGGCCCTGATCGGCGCCAGCGTCGAGAAAGTGGCCCTGGAGATCCGTCATCTGCAGCGCACCGAGGTGCGAGAGGCGGAGGAGATGTTCGCCGCCGGTCAGAAGGGCTCGTCAGCCATGCCCCACAAGCGCAACCCGATCCTGTCGGAAAACCTCTGCGGCCTGGCCCGGGTGCTGAGGGGCAACGCCCTGGCGGCCCTGGAAAACGTGGCCCTGTGGCACGAGCGGGACATCAGCCACTCCTCGGTGGAGCGGGTCATCGCTCCGGATTCCACCGTGCTCCTGGATTTCATGCTGTCCCGGATTACCCGGCTCCTCAAGAATCTCCAGGTCTACCCGGAAAACATGGCCGCCAATCTCAGGTTGACCCGGGGCCTGGTCTTCTCCCAGTCGCTGCTGCTGGCCCTGATCGACAAGGGCCTGGCCCGGGACGCGGCCTACCGGCTGGTGCAGCGCCCGGCCATGCAGGTCTGGGAAGCAGGGGGCGAATTCGCCCAACGGGTCAAGGCCGACACCGAAATCAGCCAACACCTGACCCCGGCGGAGATTGAAGCGATTTTCGATCTCAAGCGCTACTTCCGCCACGTGGATGAGATTTTCGCCCGGGTGTTTGGGAAGTGAGTATTAGGCAATAGCCGGTTGTCAGACCAGGGGGCATCTCACCTGTAACTGAACCTATAAATGTCTTACCCATCTCTCCGGTCCGAGCCGGGGGGAGGGGCTGTCAGCCAACGAAGCCACCCCTCACCCCAACCCTCTCCCCTCG
>JAUSOZ010000289.1 GCA_030655955.1 Deltaproteobacteria bacterium | reverse complement strand
TGATGGTGCTCCCTTTTTCCCTGTTACCCTATCTGACTTCCCTGACTCTCTGGCTTGCCGCCACGCTGGCTGTGTTCCTCATCGTCCTGTGGCGCATCGGACCTCATCCCCTCATCTTTTTGCTAACCCTGGCATTTCCCGGCACCTTTATAAATTTTATCTGCGGCCAAAATGGCTTTCTTTCTGCAGCGCTTTTGGGAGGCGGACTGTTGCTCCTGGACCGATTCCCCCTGGTCGCAGGCCTGCTGCTAGGGTTGCTGTGCTTTAAACCGCATTTGGCCCTTCTGGTGCCAGTGGCGTTGTTGGCAGGAAGACACTGGAAGGCCTTACTAGGAGCGCTCCTCTCGGCGTTGGGCCTTTCAGTTGCCAGTGTATCGGTGTTCGGTTGGGCGGTATGGCTAGCCTTTTGGCACAATCTGCCCGTTGCCCTAAAATTACTCGGGAACGACACTGCTCCCTGGCAGAAAATGCCATCGGTCTATGCCGCAGTTATGTCCATGGGAGGCGGAGTTTTGCTGGCCTGGATTCTCCAGGCTACGGTAATGATAGGTGTGATAGCCGCGGTAGCCTGGGTGTGGGCCCGGGGAGCTTCGCCGGCAATGCGTAATTCTCTTTTGATCTTGGGTCTTCTCCTATTCCCGCCCCATATCTTCAACTATGACCTTGCCATTTTAGCGCTCCCGCTAGCTTGGTTGGGTTGGGAAGGGTATAGAAAAAGCTATCTCCTCGGTGAACCACTCCTTTTAGCCTTGGGTTGGTTGCTACCTCTGTTCTTTCTCGCTTTTCAGCAAAGGGGAATGAGAATGCCAATTGGCCCCCTGGTTCTGGGGGCTCTCTTCATTTTCACTTTGCGCCGGGCAATAACATCAACTAACGCACACATTTCCAACAATTAAGACGAAACTGGATCAACATATAGATTGAGTCGAGTAGCGCGGGGGAGTTTCACCCCCACGCCCTCACAGTTCCGGACGTGAACCTCTCGGTTCATCCGGCTCCTATCGACCGGCCACAAGGTGCGAGGCCAGTTGCCAGTGAGAAAACAGCGAAGGCTGTTGGCTTCTGATGCGACTGAGCCAATAAGCTGCCCGCCTCTGGCGACCCCGCAACCTCTTGTACTTCCGCATTGCCCATCTTTTCAGCGAGCGATTAAGTTGGTCGAATAAGGGATAAAGGGCAGACCTATAGAAGCTGCCATAATAGTTAATCCAACCACGGATGATGGGATTAAACATGCGGGATAGATCCATGAGACACTTGTCGCTGAGACGGTGCAGGCGCCAGCCCCGGATGTCGCTCCGGATTGATTTGGCCGCCTTCTTGCTTACTGCCGGGAGGAAGCTGACAAAGTAACTACCCAAGCGGCTCTTGGCTCCCCGGGGCCGAAACTCGAACCCCAGGAAATCGAAGCTTTCCTTTGGATAGTCGTCTGTCCGCTCCACATCCTTGCAGTAAACAATCTTGGTCTTCTCAGGATGGAGTTCCAGCTTGCACTGAGCCAACCGCCTGACTACAGCGGTTTTCACCCAGTGGGCCTGCCGCTCGCTCTTGCAGTGCACGATGATATCATCGGCATAACGCTCGAAGGGAATGCTCGGACAGTGCCGCTGCATCCAGACATCGAAGGCGTAATGCAAGAACAGGTTGGCCAGCAGAGGGCTGATAACCCCACCTTGAGGAGTGCCCTGCTCCCGAACTACCAGCGTACCATCCGGTAATTGCGCCGGGGCTGTTAGCCACCTCGCAATATAGAGAATGATCCACCGGCAGAAAACGGCAAGAGATGAAGAACCCACCACCGGTAACGGAAGCGGAGACGATCCCAACCGACATGGCATTTGGGGAGCTGGTTAACCACAGGCTTGACTACGTGAAGGCGTATCACTCAGACCGCCATTATCGAGATTACCTCTATTTCGCTCGTCGCTGGGTCAAGAAATGGGGGAGGTTAATCTGCGGCTATCTCACTACAAAGGCGGTGGAGGATTACATTTTGGAGCGGCGGAAAATCTCCGCTAATGCTGCGCTTACAACCCGACCGAAGGGATTGATTTTTTCCCCGAGGAAAAAACATTAAAATATGTGCCGGTGCCGGAGGATGTTGATAGGGTGATCGCAGTTGCTGACCGAGAAGTCCAAGACTACTTATTGACCATCCGGGATACCATGGGCAGGATGGGTGAGGTCAATCGCCTCACCTGGAATGATGTCAACTTGGAGCAGCGGTTTGTGGTTCTCCACACTCGCAAGAAAAAGGGCGGGCATCTGACCCCCAGGAAAGTGACCATGACCCAGAGGCTCCACGAGGCTTTATCCCGTAGGCACAATGAACGGGATGAGACCAACCCCTGGGTGTTTTGGCATACCTACACTAACCGAGCAGGTGAAAAGATAACCGGGCCATATCAAGAGCGAAATAAGATCATGAGAAGCTTATGCCAAAAAGCTGGAGTCAAATACTTCCGGTTCCATGCCCTTAGGCATGCGAGTGCGTCGGTTCTGGACCACCGAAGGGCCCGGCTCGGTGATATCCAACGGATCTTGGGACACGAGAACCGGAGAACCACGGAAATTTATCTTCATAGCATCGGTGATGACCAACGTGAGGCCATAGCGACCCTGGAACAGTCCTCCAGGGAAAATTCTCACACAGAGTCTCACATAGACAAATAAAAAGGGTTAGGCCGTTTGACCTAACCCCTTGATTTCATTGGCGGGGACGACGAGACTCGAACTCGCGACCTCCGGCGTGACAGGCCGGCGTTCTAACCAACTGAACTACGCCCCCGGTTTACTTGGTTCAAGGTTGAAAGTTCAAAGTTGAGGCTGTAAAAACTTTGGAACCAACCCTTGAACCTTGAACTAAAAATTTGGTAGGCGGAACAGGGCTCGAACCTGTGACCCCCGGCTTGTAAGGCCGATGCTCTCCCAGCTGAGCTATCCGCCCGCCCCAGTAATATTCGCTTATGGAGGCCCCGCTGTCAAGGGGTTTATGGACTTCCAGTCCTCTCGGAGCACCCAAATCGGTCGTGCCGCCTTTCTTTTTTCCTCTGAGGCGAAAGGGTGCGGCGAGCGCACCCTACAGCACTCTGAGGCTAAAGGGTGCGCAGTGCGCAACCTGCACTACAGCACTTGGCGGGCCGCTGCACCCACACTTTCTCAGGGGAGGAGAGGATAGGGGAGGGCGAGGATGATTTTTACCTTTTCGCCCTTTCGCCTTTTACCCTTTTCCCCTTATTTCTTTAATGAGCCTGAATCTCGGCGGTGGGCGGTTCGACTGCTACATATACCGGTTCCGGGGCCACCAGGGGCGGCACCGGCTTGAACAGGCTGTCCGGATCATCCAGCACCAGGGCGGTCTTCAGGACCTCGTCCATGTGGTCCACGGGCACCAGGTCCACCACCTTGAGAATCCGGGCCGGGATCTCTTTGATATCCTTGACATTGTCCCGGGGAATGAGCACGGTCTTCATCTGGTGGCGATGGGCCGCCATGATCTTTTCCTTCAGGCCGCCGATGGGCAGCACCCGTCCCCGCAGGGTGATTTCCCCGGTCATGGCCACGTCGCGATGCACCGGAATCTTCAGCAAGGCGGAGACGATGCAGGTGGCGATGGTAATCCCGGCAGAGGGACCATCCTTGGGGATAGCGCCCTCCGGCACGTGCACGTGGATGTCGAGCGTGCGGTAAAAATGAGGCGGCAACCCCAGGCTCTCAGCCTTGGAACGAACGTAGCTCAAGGCCGCCTGGGCCGACTCCTGCATGACTTCCCCCAGTTTGCCGGTGATCGTGAGTTTGCCCCGGCCTGGCAGGACCACCACCTCGGTATGGAGGAGTTCGCCGCCGAATTCGGTCCAGGCCAGACCCGTGGTCAGCCCCACTTCGTCGGCCTCTTCGGTGCGGCCGAAGCGATACTTGTGGACCCCCAGGAACTTGGGCACCATCTGGCTGGTGACCTTGACCAGGTGTTCCATGCTCTTGGCCGCCACTTCCCGGGCCACCTTGCGGCAGATGGAGGCGATTTCCCGCTCCAGGTTGCGCACCCCGGCCTCCCGGGTGTACTGCCGGATGATGGTAAAAATGGCGTTTTCCGAGAACTGGATGTTCTCCTTGGTCAGGCC
Organism: Deltaproteobacteria bacterium; assembly: GCA_030655955.1. Classification (GTDB taxonomy): domain Bacteria; phylum Desulfobacterota; class Desulfobaccia; order Desulfobaccales; family 0-14-0-80-60-11; genus 0-14-0-80-60-11. The sequence goes on along the minus strand of JAUSOZ010000289.1, from coordinate 3,240 downwards.
ATTGGCGAGGCACTGCTTGGGCACCAAAAACTGTTCGGCGATCAGGTGCTTCTCCACCTCGGTATAGCCGGCCAGCCGGATGATCTCCATCCGGTCCTGGAGCGGCGGCGGGATGGAAAAGAGATTGTTGGCCGTGGTGATAAACATTACTTCGGACAGGTCGTAGTCCACGTCCAGGTAATGGTCGTTAAAGCCGAAGTTCTGTTCCGGGTCCAGGACCTCGAGCAGCGCCGAGGACGGGTCGCCCCGAAAATCCGTGCTCATCTTATCCACTTCATCCAGGCAGAAGACCGGGTTGTTGGTCTTGGCCTTTTTAAGGGACTGGATGATCTTGCCGGGCAGCGCCCCGATATAGGTGCGCCGGTGGCCGCGGATCTCGGCTTCGTCGCGCACGCCCCCCAGGGACAGGCGTACGAAGTTCCGTCCCATGGCCCGGGCCACCGACTTGGCCAGGGAGGTTTTGCCCACGCCCGGGGGCCCCACCAGACAGAGGATAGGCCCTTTCATCTTTTTGACCAGGCTCTGGACCGCCAGGTGTTCCAGTATGCGCTCCTTGGGTTTCTCCAGGCCATAGTGGTCTTCTTCGAGGATGCGTTCGGCCTCCTCAAGGCTGTGCTTATCTTTGGTCTTTTCTTGCCAGGGCAGGGACAGCAGCCAGTCGATGTAGTTCCGGGAGACGGTGGCTTCCGCCGACATGGGGCTCATGAGCTTCAGTTTCTTCAGCTCATGCTTCACCTTGCCGGTGGCCTCGGCGCTCATTTTCTTCCGCCGGATCCGGCGCTCCAGTTCCTGGATCTCACCCTTGAGATCCTCTTTTTCCCCCATCTCCTTCTGGATGGCCCGCATCTGCTCGTTGAGATAGTATTCCCGCTGGGTCTTTTCCATCTGCTTCTTGACCCGGTTCTTGATGCGGGACTCGATCTGGAGGATTTCATTTTCCCGGTTCACATAGCCCAGCACCTGTTCCAGGCGGCGGGAAGCATCCAACATTTCCAGCAGGCCCTGCTTTTCATCCGCCTTGATGGACAGATGGCCGGCGATGGTGTCGGCCAGGCGCCCCGGATCATCCACCCCCACCAGGCTCTGCATGGCTTCCTGAGGGACTTTTTTGTTCAGTTTGGCATAGGTCTCGAACCCGGCAATGGCGGTGCGGCGCAGCGCCTCGGTTTCGGGAGTGATCTCCCATGACTCCAGGAGTTCCTCGGCTTCCACCTGGAAGAACTGGGATATGGGCAGAAACTGGCGGGTGATAGCCCGGCTCTTACCTTCCACCAACACTTTGACGGTGCCGTCGGGCAGCCGCAAGAGCTGGAGGATGGCCGCCATGGTGCCCAACCGGTGAATCTCGCCCTCCCGGGGTTCATCCTTGCGCGGGTCCTTCTGGGTGCACAGCAGGATATGTTTTTCCTGCCCCATGGCAAATTCCAGGGCATGGATGGAGCGTTCCCGCCCAATAAACAGCGGCACCACCATGTGGGGGAAGATGACGATATCCCTCAGGGGCAGCATGGGCACCGTGAGTAGATTGGGCTTTCCCCCAACACCTTCGCCGCGGCTTTTGGGTAATCGGAAGATCATTGTTGCACCGCCATCCCGGGCTTATCCCAGGCAACGTCCTCCGCGGTCCGGTAGGTGTAAATCGGCGCGGCGTGTTTGCTGATGAAGTCCTCGTTAATCAGGCATGCCTGCACGTCTTTGAGGGAGGGCAGTTCATACATCAATTCCAACATGGCCCGTTCGAGGATGGCTCTCAGCCCCCGGGCCCCGGACTTGCGCTGCAGGGCCTCTTTGGCCACTGCCTCCAGGGCGCCGTCGGTGAATTTCAGGGCGACCCGGTCCAGTTCCAGGAGTTTCTGATACTGCTTCACCAGGGCGTTTTTGGGCTCTTTGAGGATGCGCATCAGGGCTTCTTCATCGAGTTCATCCAGGGTGGCGAGCACCGGCAGGCGTCCCACGAACTCGGGGATCAGCCCGAACTTCAACAGATCCTGGGGCTGCACCTGGACCAGGGTTTCCCCCAGGGGACGCTGGTTGCGGCTCTGGATGTCGGCCCCGAACCCCATGGATTTGCGGCCGATGCGGGCCCCGATGATGTCCTCCAGGCCGTTAAAGGCGCCGCCGCAGATGAACAGGATGTTGGTGGTGTCCACCTTGATGAACTCCTGCTGCGGGTGTTTGCGGCCGCCTTTGGGAGGCACCGAGGCCATGGTGCCCTCGATGATCTTGAGCAGGGCCTGTTGCACCCCTTCACCGGAGACGTCCCGGGTGATGGAGGGGCTGTCGGTCTTGCGGGCGATCTTGTCCACTTCGTCGATGTAGACGATGCCCCGGGAGGCCTTTTCCACGTCGTAGTCCGCCGACTGGAGCAGGTTGAGGATGATGTTTTCCACATCCTCGCCCACGTAGCCGGCCTCGGTCAGGGTGGTGGCGTCGGCAATGGTAAAGGGCACATTCAAGATCCGCGCTAGCGTCTGGGCCAGCAAAGTCTTGCCCGAACCGGTGGGCCCCACCAGCAGGATGTTGCTCTTCTGGAGTTCCACCCCGTCCAGGTCAACCCCGGCATTGATGCGCTTATAGTGATTGTAGACTGCCACGGACAGGATCTTCTTGGCCCGTTCCTGGCCGATGACGTACTCATCTATCTGTTTCTTGATGGCCGCCGGCTCGGGAATCGACAGCCGGGCGTGTTTGGCTTCGTCCTTTTCGTACTCTTCGGCGATGATGTCGTTGCACAGCTCGATGCATTCATCGCAAATGTAGACGCCGGGGCCGGCGATGAGCTTCTTCACTTCGCCCTGGCTTTTGCCGCAAAAAGAACACAACAGGTCGGCACTCTTGTCGGTACCGCGCTTACTCATATACGTTTTCCTCCACAAACCCCGCAAAAGAAGCGGTTCGAGGGTTTGGCTGGTCTGCTTCGTTGCCGCCTTGCCAGATTACATCGGCACCGGGCGGCTTTTCCTTCAGCGTTTATCAGGCGGTTAGTCCTGATGCCGGGCGGGGAAAAGCATCCCCGGTTCCCGGTGGGTGATGACGTTGTCAACCAGGCCGTATTCCTTGGCCTGCTGGCCGGACATATAAAAATCCCGCTCGGTATCGTGATTGATGCGTTCAATGGTTTGGCCGGTGTGTTTGGCCATAATACCGTTCAATTCTTCCCGGAGGCGCAAGATCTCCCGGGCCTGGATGTCCACGTCCGTGGCCTGGCCCTGGAAGCCGCCCAGGGGTTGGTGAATCAAG
>JAUSOZ010000279.1 GCA_030655955.1 Deltaproteobacteria bacterium | reverse complement strand
CGATGGGATCATATTCTGGGTTATCCGAGACCAAGACCCAATGAGCGTCAGTCTGCTGCACTCGCTTGATGGCGCAACCCCCTTCTCTATCCAGTCGTACGGCAAATATGGCCTTCGGAGTGATTTCGGTTTCGGTGGGGTCGATGATGACGATGGACCCCGGGTAAATGGTAGGTTCCATGGAATCGACATCTTTTCCTATTTGTACCGCCCGTAGATTATGATACTGGCGAGCCCCCAACTCAGGTTTATATACCCAGACCAGGTCGCTGACATAATCCCCAGGAATCAACCCGGCATAACCCGCAGCAATGGGCCCCTTCACCAGTGGGACTGCATAATAATTTTCAGACCGTACCCCTTCCGGGATCTCTGGTGCAGCACCCACCAGCGTGATGATGGGCTGCATGGGTTGAAAACCAGGGGCTTCTTCGCCCGTCAAAAGCCAGTCTATTGATTTACCGAACAGTTCCTTTATCATCATCAGGCTGTCCACCGATGGCCGAGACTCCCCCGATTTCCAGCGGGTAATGGCCCGCTGAACTCCTACCATCTCGTTGAAGTTCTTCTGATCCTTGATGCCCTTCTCCTCCATCAGCTTCTGAATCTGCTGGAGGAAGACCTCTAAAGAAAACATCTTCTTAGCCATGATTCCCATCCTCGGCTAAATTATTGCTTGACAATTGCCGCATGCGTTTATTGTCTTTCCCTTGGATTATCCTTACCATATGTGGAAAGGATAATCCAGAACACAAATGAAGAAATTTGAGAAGCCTGGCGAATCAAGAGACTTTTGGCTGCAATTGGGTAGAACAACTCTTTCCTTTCCCGCAAGCCAATCGGCCCTTTGGTCCGGTGGCCAACAACATATACGGATATAGTGTCAGTGCCCAGCTTCAAAGGGAGATTGCCGACTTCCTGGAAAGCCCGGTGGCCGAACTCTTTGAAGGTGCCGGCCCCTACGCTGCAAAATAATCAGGCCCATGGCTGGGGCGTTTGTTCGTGGAAAAGTTTGGATCAATTCGGACAAAAACGGGAGAACTGCGGGGACCCTGGAAACTCAAGCCACTGTGGCAAGGGGAATATAAAGGCCAGAGGCGCAAATGAAATGGTTTGAACACCAGGCGGATGCCGGACTCAACAAAAAGAAAAACGGACCGGTCCAGGTGTCGAGCCTGGATCCGATCCTAAACACTCAACCGAGGTTCCTCTGAAGGTCTCGACCATGCGCAAGATCAATCTTACCACAATTTTATCGGTAAAATTAACAAAATTTCCGTTAGACGGCAGAGGGCGATGTTACTGCCCCAAATTTAGCCTATTTTAAAAGCCTATGTTATTGATTTATCAACTACAAAGATGGCTGAGGGGGTGAGATTCGAACCCACCCTTCGCTTGCCGCGCGAGCCAATACTCTGGGGTGGCAGTTTTTGGCATTTGGTGCCAATCTGGTGCCACGGTTTTTGCCACTTATGATATTGTTTTTGCTAATAAATTTAATAAGTTATTGGCGGAAGTGCATGGGAATCGAACCCACGGACCTTCCAGCTCTTTGAACAGCGGGAAGGAGGTTAAAATGGGGGTGCTGACTTATATCAAAATCGGGGCCGCGGTGGTGATCCTCTGGGTCTGCCATCTGCAGGTATTTCGCCTGGAATTACCAGCACATGGCCGGTAAGATCGTCGCTTTGGAAGCGAAGGTCGCCGGGCTTCAACTCCGGGCCGATGTCATCGAAAATGCATAGACGGCCATCCAGGGATACCGGGAGTACATCACTGATCTTTTCGGAGATGAAAAAAAAGGTGCTGCCGTTCTGCTGCCGTAAATTTAGGGGTTCTCCTTAGCCTAACTAAGTGATATTATTGATTCTGGTTGAAAAATATCACAGGTTTTCAACCTGTGCAATCCCAGGCTGAAATCTGCGGCTACTGAAAAATCACCTTTTTGAGCGCAATTTTATAGGGAAAAAACCCGGTGGATCGGGCCTCCGTGCAGTGGGGCGGGCGTCCCCGCCCGCCAACCGATATGGCGGCCAGGAACGGCCGCCCCACCGACACCAGCCATTTTTCATCTTTCGTTGTGGGCGTAAGAACATCTTCGTTGGTATGAACCTCAATCTGGCAGTGGACGTTCCCCAGGATAAAATGTATAATAATTAATTCGAGTTGAATTCTTCATAAATCAGGAACCGGCTTTTTCGATTACTATGTCCAACATTCGCAACTTCAGCATCATCGCCCATATCGACCACGGCAAGTCCACCCTGGCGGACCGCCTCATCCAGTGGACCGGCATGGTGGAGGACCGCCAGTTCCGCGACCAGATCCTGGACACCATGGACATCGAACGGGAGCGGGGCATCACCATCAAGAGCAACACCATCAGCCTGCCCTACACCTCTGACGACGGGGTCGAATACGAGCTCAACCTCATCGACACCCCGGGCCACGTGGATTTCTCCTACGAGGTCTCCCGGGCGTTGGCCTCCTGCGAGGGGGTGCTGCTGTTGGTGGACGCCTCCCAAGGGGTTGAGGCCCAGACCGTGGCCAACCTCTATCTGGCCATGGAGCACGATCTCACCATCATCCCGGTGATCAACAAGATCGACCTGCCCGCGGCGGACGTGGACGGGGTCAAGGAGCAGATCGAGCGCGAGCTGGGCCTGGATTCGGACCACGTTCTCCTGTGCTCCGCCAAGGAAGGCATCGGCATCGACGAGATCCTCGAGGCCATCGTCGCCCGGATCCCGCCGCCCACAGGCAGCGCCGAAGAACCCCTCTCGGGCCTCATCTTCGACGCCACCTACGACTCCTTCCGGGGCACCGTGGTCTCCTGCCGCATCTTTGACGGTCAGGTCAAGCCCGGGGACATCATCCGCATGATGTACCACGGCACCGTGCACAAGGTGGAGGAAACGGGCGTCTTCCGGCTGACCCGGGAGCCCCGGAAACAGCTGTCCGCCGGTATGGTGGGCTACCTCATCGCCGGCATCAAGACGGTGAGCGACACCCGCATCGGCGACACCCTTACCCTGGAGGCCCGCCCCGCGGCCGGGCCGCTACCCGGTTTTAAGGAAGTGAAGCCCGTGGTCTTCGCCTCCATCTACCCGGTGGGGAACGACGATTACCAGGACCTGGCCGACGCCCTGGAAAAATTCAAGCTCAACGACGCCTCCCTGGTCTACCAGAAGGACTCCTCCGCCGCCCTGGGCCAGGGCTTCCGCTGCGGCTTTTTGGGGCTGCTGCACCTGGAGATCGTCCAGGAACGCCTGGAACGGGAGTACAACCAGTCCATCATCATGACCGTGCCCGGGGTCCGGTACCGCTTCACCCTGGCCGACGGCAAGGTCATCACCGTGGACAATCCCCTGTACTACCCCGACCCCAGCAGCATCAAGGGCGAGGAGGAGCCGTTTATCCGCACCTCCATCCTCATCCCCGAGCGCTTTGTGGGCGCGGTGATGAAGCTCTGCCTGGAACGCCGGGGCGTCAACTCCCGCTTCCAATACCCCTCGCCGGGCCGGGTGGAAATCAACTTCGACATGCCCCTGGCCGAAGTCATCATCGACTTCTACGACCGCCTCAAGACCATCACCCAGGGCTACGGCTCCTTTGACTACGAAATCATCGACTACCGGCCCACCAGCCTCTTAAAGCTCGACATCCTGGTGAACGGCGAGAAACTGGACGCGCTGAGCATGATCGTCCACAAGGACCGGGTCCGGGAGTGGGGTGTCAGGGTGTGCGACCGCCTCAAGGATGAAATCCCCAAGCAGCAGTTCAAAATCGCCATCCAGGGGGCCGTGGGCGGCCAGATCATCTCCCGCTCCACCATCAGCGCCTTCCGCAAAGACGTCACCGCCAAGTGCTACGGCGGCGACATCTCCCGGAAGCGCAAACTCCTGGAAAAACAGCGGGCCGGCAAAAAGCGCATGAAGATGGTGGGCTCCGTCCAGATCCCCCAAAGCGCCTTTGTGGCAGTGCTGAAGACGGAAAATGAGTGATGCCACCGGCTGGGTGCGGCTGTGAGAAGATGTGAAAGATTTGTTGAAAATCCTTCTTGGTTTTTTGCCCTGGATCTTGTTCGGCATCATGGCCGGGCCACCCCTTACCAGGCTGGAGGCGGCCCTGGCGGTTGCTTTGGCCGCGACGCTGGCCCTGGGATTCAATCAACTCCGTAAGGGATTTTTCCTGACCTGGGGCAGCCTGCTGTTTTTCTTGGTCAGTTTTATCCTGGTGGCTTTTCTGAAAAACCTCTGGGTTGTTGAGCACATGGACCTGCTGGTCCGGGCGACCCTGGCGGCCATAGCCTGGGCTTCCATCATCGCCGGTCGGCCTTTTGCCCTGCAGTACGCCAGGGAAAGCGTGCCGGAAGCCTACTGGCGCACCCCGGAGTTCATCCACACCGGTTATTTCATTTCCATGGTCTGGGGAATTATCTTCCTTATAGCCTTGGGGGCCAGCCTGTTCAGGCCGTATCTGGACCAACTGGCCGGTTGGCTTTATCAGCTGCTCGCCACCGGGAGCATGTTCTTGGGAATCATCTTTACCCAGTGGTACGTTCACCGGGTGAGAAAAGCCCGGCAAGCTTGAAAAATCTTTTTATGGACCACCCAACGAATTCCGGCCTCTATGTTCACCTCCCGTTCTGCAAAACCAAGTGCCCCTACTGCGATTTTTATTCCGTCACTGATGCAACCCTGATTTCCGCCTATCTCACGGCCCTGAACACCGAAGCCGGGCTCTACCGGGAGCAGTTTCCCGGCTTCGACTCCCTTTTCCTCGGGGGCGGCACCCCGTCGTGGCTGGGCGAGGCGCAACTTGCCGGGCTTATGAAAAATCTGCGCCGGCATTTTACCTTTGCCCCGGACAGTGAGATCACCATCGAAGCCAACCCCGACGACATCACGGCGGAAAAACTGACTTTATGGCGCGACCTGGGCATCAACCGCCTGAGCCTGGGGGTGCAGTCCTTTGATGAGGGCGAACTGCGGTTTCTGGGGAGGCGGCATACGGCCAAGCAGACCGAGGCGGCCATCGATCTGATCCGGGCGGCGGGTTTCACCAACCTGGGGCTGGACCTGATGTACGGGCTGCCGGGGCAAAGCCTGGACGGCTGGCTCAAGACCCTGGAGCAGGCCCTGAGCTTCGCCCCGGAACATCTGTCGTGCTATCAGTTGACGCTTATGGCGGGCGAGACGCCCGCCCTACGGACCCCAATGGCCCGGCGGGTGGCCCGGGGTGAAATCAGCCTGCCGGATGAAGAGACCCAGCGGGAATTTTTCCTCCTGACCGCCAATTTCCTCACGGCCCGGGGCTATCTCCACTATGAAGTGGCCAATTTCGCCCGGCAAGGACCACAGGCTGGAAGCCTGTGCCACTATTGCTGCCGCCACAACGTCAAGTACTGGACCCGGACCCCCTACCTGGGGCTGGGTCCGGCGGCGCACTCCTTCGATGGCCGCCGGCGCTGGTGGAATTTTTCGTCAGTGAAGAAATATTGCCTCTCTCTGAACGCCGGCGAAGCCCCGGTGGCGGAGGCCGAAACTCTCACCCCGGAGCAAATCCGCCTGGAGACCCTGGCCCTGGGGTTCCGGACCCGTGCGGGCGTCAGTCTCGCCACCATCCGGGAGCATCCGGGGGCAGACGCCGTGGTCGCGGCGCTGACCCAGGCCGGCCTCGTCCGGGTGGACCGCGAGCGGGTCATCGCCACTTTGGACGGCCTGGTGGTGGCCGACCGCCTGCCCCTGGAGTTTGGTGATTGATACTGAGTTGGGCTCATACCAACGATCATTTCCTCACGCACACAACGAAAGATGAAAAATGGCTGGTGTTAGTGGGGCGGCCGTCCCTGGCCGCCATATCGGTTGGCGGGCGGGGACGCCCGCCCCACTGCACGGAGGCCCGCCCCACCGATCTTGTCCATAAATTCCCTGACCTGGAAAAGGTTTGACTTGACAATTTTGAAATAATATTTATCTTGCTACACAAATGTGAATTGGGGCGACCTGCCCCGCAGGAGAGGGTTATCCGACCTGCCTCCGCCTTCGTAGCATCAGGGGCGCTCGCTCCCCTGCCGTTGTGGTTGCCGTGCCGGGCCTCAGGCACGGTCGTCAGGGAAACCCCTTGCAGGGCTTGATCTTGACGCCCTCCTTCCAGCCGCAGGTGAGTATGAGCCTACTCCAGCGAAAAACCCTGATCTATGTTCTGATGGCGGCGGCTATCGCCGCGGTTCTGGGGATATTTGCGGCCTTTGGACCGCCCGGCCTCTATGCCAAATCCGAAAGTCCCGAGTTCTGCGGCAGTTGCCATGCGGTGGCCCCGGAATATGAAGCCTGGTTCCATGCCGGGGCGCACCGCCGCATCAAGTGCGTCGACTGCCACCTGCCCAACGATAATTTCGCCCGGCACCTGACCTGGAAGACCCTGGACGGGCTCAAGGATTTTACGTATTTCCATATGGGCCGGGTGCCCGACAATATGCAGATTTCCGACCATGGCGCCAAGGTGGTGCTGGCCAATTGCCAGCGCTGCCATGCCGAGACGATTGCACGGATTAATGAAGACCGGCGGTGCTGGGATTGCCACCGCCGTCTGTCGCACAAACGGACTGGCGCGATTGAGACCAGGACCCCTTAAGCTAGAAGGACGGGACAGCTTATGAAGAGGCAGAGAGCGAGTTTTGTGGTCTGGTTGCTGTGTTTGGCGGGGCTTATCTTGGTGGCGGGCGCCTGTTCGCCCCCCAAACCGGAGCCCGTAAAGACCGGGACCATCGCCGACGGGGATTTTGATCCCGCCAATTGGGGCAAGCTCTTTCCCCTGGAATACGACTCCTGGCTCAAGACCAAGGACCCCAGACCCCCCAAGAGCAGCTATAAGAAAGGCTACGATACGGACCTGGTGATCTATGACAAGCTCAGCGAATTCCCTTACATGGCCCTGCTGTTCAACGGCTGGGGGTTCGGC
>JAUSOZ010000269.1 GCA_030655955.1 Deltaproteobacteria bacterium | reverse complement strand
TAAAACCGTCGACATCAGCTGCTCCCTCTCCCCCCGCTTCGGGGGGAGAGGGTTGGGGTGAGGGGGGCGGAACAACCGTAGCCAATTTCCTAACCTGACAGTTCGCAGGGGCGACCCACCGGGTCGCCCCTACGAAGTATTTCCCGCCAAATCCGCCAAAATCCACTCCACCGCTTCCAGGAGATCGGGCGCCACCTGCACCGGCTGCACCTTTTGCGCCGCCCGGACATATTCATACTCCCCCCGGCCGTAGCCGGTGAGCACCAGGATGCCCTTGGCCCCGGCGTTGGCCGCGGTCTGTATATCGCTATAGCGGTCGCCCACGAGATAAGAGCGGGAAAGGTCGAGATCGAGGTCCCGGGCCGCCTGCTCAATCAGGGTGGGCCGGGGCTTGCGGCAATCGCAGCCGTCCGCCGGGCCGTGGAGGCAGGCGTAGATGCCGTCCAGATGCGCCCCCCCGGCCGCCAGGAGTGTTTGTAAGAGGGCGTGAATCTCATCGACCAGGGAGGCGGGGAAATAGCCCCGGGCCGCCCCGGACTGGTTGGTGACCACCACCACCTTGACTCCGGCCTCATTGAGGCGGCGGATGGCCGCAACCGCCTGGTCCAGCAGCTTAAAGCGGCTCAGGTGATTGATATAGCCCATCTGTTCGTTGATGGTGCCGTCCCGGTCCAGGAATACCGCGGGTTGACTCATGAGCCCTCCTGAAGCCAGGCACGGGCCGCGGCCGCAACCTCGTCGACGCTGATGGCGGTCAGGCAGGGATAGCCGGTCTCGCAGGTGCGCTTGAAGCAGGGGCTGCACGGCTGCGGATGGTGAATCACCGTGGCCCGGGAGGTGAACGGGCCGGTGGCCACGGGGTCGGTGGAGCCGAACAGGGCCACCAGGGGGACCGAGAGCGCCGCCGCGGCGTGCATCAGCCCCGAGTCGTTGGTGACCAGCAGGTGGAGTTGGGACATGACCCCCAGGGCCTGCCGCAGGCTGGTCCGCCCCACCAGATCCACCACCGGCACCTGGAGCTGCTCTGTGACCTCATCGGCCACCGGACGTTCATCGTCGGCCCCCAGCAGCACCAGGCGGGCTCCGAACTCCCGCACCAGTTCGCGGCCCAGGGCGGCGAAGCGCGCCGGCTCCCAGCGCTTGGCCGGGCCGTAAGCCGCGCCGGGGCTCAATCCCACCCAGGGGCCCTGGCCGGGGAGGCCGGCCTCGGACAGGACCTGGGCCCCCATGGCCTCTTCCTCGGGTTCCAGATAGAGGGTGGGGGGGGTAAAGGTAGCCACTCCCCCCAAGGCCTTGAGTAAGCCCAGAAGATAAAAGACTGTGTGCAAACCGGCCAGCGCTTCACTCCCGGACACGGCCTCCTTGAGGAAGAGGCGGCGGGCGTCGGTGTTATACCCCACCCGGGACGGCACCCCCACCAGCCATAATCCCAGGGCGGATTCCATGGAGTTGGGCAGGGCCAGGGCCACGTCGAAGCGCCCGCGCTGCTCCCACAGGACCTGCCACTTGCCCCGGCCCGACGGGTAGCGGATGATTTCCGTTACTCCGGGCTGGGTGGCAAAGAGCGGGGCCACCCGGGGCGCCGCCAGCACGGTGAACCCGGCAAGGGGAAAGAGCCGCTGGAGCCCGGCCAGCACCGGCAGACTCATGACCGCATCCCCAACCCAGTTGGGCACTCGCACCAGGATGCGCCGTACCACTTCGGGGTCACGGGTAAACCGGCGGGACACCTGAAGCTGCTGAAACCGCTGCCGGACCTCGGGGGGCAGAGGCAAGTCGGTAACCCGGCGGGGTTTTTCTTTAGGGGCGTCAGTCATGCGTGTGGCGCGATCCTGAAGGAGCCGCGCCCTCTCCTCGATGGCGGCCAGTTATAGCGATTGCTAAAAGTTTTTTCCGTTATGGCACATGCTCCGAAAACCCAAATCCCCCCTACCCCCCCTTTTCCAAAGGGGGGAACTTAGCGGAATTCCTTTTAAAGTCCCCCTTTGAACCAGGGGGATTTAGGGGGATTTAAAAACCATCAATAGGCAGAAATTTTTGGCCTATACTATAGACCCGCTGAGGTATTGTAAAACATTTTCGCCGGATACGGTAGAGGGAGCTTCAGGGGAGCGGCCCGGAGAGCAAATGGGCGGCGGTTGGCGGCGGCGCTGCCTTAAGCCCGGCAACTCCGGTCCAGTAAGGTAGGGTGCGCATTGCGCACCATGACCCCTTCCCTTAGCCCGCACAACTCCGTTCCAGGAGTTCCAGGACCGGTTCGGCATCCCCCAGCCGGGCCTCCACTTCCAGGACCCACAGGGGGAGTTCCCCGTCCCAGCGCTCTCCCAGCCGGGCCCAATCCTTGGCGGTGGTGACCAGGCCCTCAGCGCCCAGGGACCGGGCCGCGGCCGCCAGGCAGTCCAATTCCTCCTGGCTGTAGGCATGGTGGTCGGGAAAGATACGGCAGCCTTTCAGGTCCACCCCCAGTTCTTCTAAGGTGACGGTAAATACCTCCGGACGGGCCAGGCCGGCAAAGGCCATCAAGGCCCGATGGCGCATGGCTGCAAGGGCATTGGCCCGCCCTCCGGGGTAGGCCGTGACGGACACCGGAATTATGGTCGCGGTCAACACCGGTTTGTCCGGGAAGGCCGCCCGTATGGCCGCGAGTTGCCCCTGGTGGCGCTCCGGGTCAAACCGGGTCAGGATGAAACACTGGGCCGCGGCCAGGGCCGTGAGGGGTTCTCGTAAGGGTCCCCGGGGCAAGAGCCGGTGGTTGCCGAAGGGCGAGGCCGCATCCAGCAGCACCAGGTCCAGGTCCCGGTGCAGTTGAAAATGCTGGAAGCCGTCGTCCAGGAGAAAGAGGTCCGGTTTAAACTCCTGCCAGGCGGCCAGCCCCGCAGCATAACGGCAGGCCCCGGTGTAGACCGCCACCCCGGGCAGGGTCCGCGCCAGCCAGTAAGGTTCTTCACCCACTTCCGGGGGTTTTTTGTAGATATGCCGGCCGTCGGAGATGCAGGCAACATTGCGGCTCTGCCCGCCGTAGCCCCGGCTGAGGATGGCCACCCGCTGACCCCGGTCTTGTAACAGCCGGGCCAGACAGGCCGTTACGGGGGTCTTGCCGGTGCCGCCCACCGTCAGGTTGCCGACGCTCACCACCGGGGCCGGCAGGCGCCTGACCGTCAGCCAACCCCGAGCATAGAGGCTGCGCCTCAACCCGGCCCCCAGGCCATAGAGCCGGGAGGCGGCCGCGGCGCCGGCGCGGACCACAGGGCCGGGAGGCGGGCCTTCGCCCGGGTCCCCCTGAAGCCGCCGGAACAGGTTATGCCAGTAAGGCCGCATAGTTTAGGACTTGGGGCTGTCCGGTTTTTTTAAGAGAACCCAGAGCATAGTTTCGCCGGCAATGGTATGTTTTTTCATGCTGACCAAGGTTGCGCCAATATCTTGAAAAATCTTAGGGTATTCCGCTAAAGAGTAGTGGCTGTAAGGCAGAATATTATTTTCAAAATGAATGGTTCCTTCAAAGTCTTCCTGGCCGGTATATTCTTTGGTAGCCAGGGTGAAATAGGCATACCCGCCTGATTTGAGCCAATGCATAATTTTATTGAATATTTCTCTTTGTTGTTCTTTCCTAAGATGAAAAAGGCAATAAAACGAAACAATTAAGTCAAATGAATTCTCACTAAGGTCGGCATTGATAATATTTTCAGTGTAGAAGACAGCATTCGGCACATTCTCTTTGGCAAATCGAATCATTTTGTCAGATAGGTCGATACCTGTGACGCCATTGTCTCGTTCCGTAAAAAATTTTGCCACGGGCAGACCAGTGCCGCAGCCGAGATCCAATACGGTTGACTTTGGAGGGATTAATTCTGCCAATTTCTCCAACTGATCCGTGTTATCAAACAAGGATCGGCTTTCCATATATGATTCTGCCATGTGGTCATATTGTTCTTTAAGGTATCTGGCGTTAAAAAAATCGGTCATGGCGGAATCGCAAATCTAACCTTTGGGGGTAATTGCAGGGTCTTTCAGGGCCATCTCCGAACTTCCTATGGTGCTTATTCCCGTGCCGCAGTTGCGTCGTCGTCGGGGCCGGCGGTTTCTTCCCGGGCGAACTGCATCTCGTAGAGGCGGCGGTAGAGGCCGTCCGCGGCCAGGAGTTCGGTGTGGGTGCCGATTTCCCTGATGCAGCCGGCTTCCATGGCGATGATGCGGTCGGCGTTGCGCACCGTGGAGAGGCGGTGGGCGATGACCAGGGTGGTGCGCCCAACGATGAGCCGGTCCAGGGCCTGCTGCACCTCGCGCTCGGATTCGGAGTCCAGGGACGAGGTGGCTTCGTCCAGGATGAGGATGGGCGGGTCCTTGAGCAAAGCCCGGGCGATGGCCAGGCGCTGGCGCTCGCCGCCCGAGAGACGCACCCCCTGTTCGCCGATGAGGGTGTCCAGGCCTTGGGGCATGGCCATGACAAAGTCGTAGGCGTGGGCGTCCTTGAGGGCCTTGACGATTTCGGCTTCGGTGGCGTCGAGGCGGCCGTAGGCGATGTTGTGGCGCACGGTGTCGTTGAACAGGATGGTCTGCTGGGTGACCACGCCGATCTGGCCCCGGAGTGAGGCCAGGGTGACGTACCGGATATCGTGGCCGTCGATCATGATGGCGCCGCCGGTGGCGTCGTAGAAGCGGGGCAGGAGGTTAAGCAGGGTGGATTTGCCGGCCCCGGAGGGGCCCACCAAGGCCACGACTTCGCCCCGGTGCACGGTGAAGCCGATGTCGTTGAGGACGTCTTCCCGACCGCCGTAGGCGAAGCTGACCCCGGCATAATCGATCTCTTGGGCCAGGGGCGTCAGGGTCACGGCCCCGGGGGCGTCGGCAATCTCCGGCTCCCGGTCCATGAGGCTGAAGACCCGCGTTGCTGCGGCCAGACCTTCCTGGACGATGTTTTGCACCGAACTCAGGCTCTTGATGGGCTGGTAGAGCATGAGGAGGGCGGCCAGAAAGGAGAAGAAGGTGCCCGGGGTAGAGACGCCCCGGATGACGGCGTAACCGCCGTACAAAATGATCCCGGCCATCCCCAGGGAGCCTAAAAATTCCATCACCGGCGGGGACAGCTCCCGGGTGGCGTTTAGTTTCATGCGGATATTGAAATAGTCCCAATTGGCCCGGAAGAAGCGTTGTTCTTCGTAGTCCTCCCGGGCAAAGGCCTTGACGATGCGCTGGCCGATGAGGGACTCCTGGAGCACGGTGTAAAGATGGGCGTTGGCCACCTGGGTGGCGTGCGACATGCGGCGCATACGTTTGCCCAGGCGGACGATGATGAGGACCGCCAGGGGGAAGACCACCATGGCCATGAGGGCCAGGTGCCACTGTTGGTAAAAGATCACGGCGCTGAGGCCGATGACGGTGAAGGTGTCTTTGAAGAAGCTGGTCACCACCCGGGTTACCGCGTCCTGGAGCAGGTTGACGTCGTACGTCAGGCGGCTCATGAGCACCCCGGTGGCCTCGCCGTCGAAGAACGACAAGGGCTGGCGCTGGAGGGAGGCGAAGAGCTGATCCCGGAGGCGGGTGACGGTGGCGTTGCCGATGTAGCTCATCTGAAAGTTGTGGGTGTAGGACAAAAACCCCTTGACCAGGTAGAGGACCGGCACCGACAGGGACAGCAAATAGAGCATGTTTTCCCGTTTGGCGAAAAAGATGTCGTCCAGGACGGGCTTGACCATGTAGGCCAACAGGGCGGTGAGCCCCGAGACCCCCAGCATGGCGGCGACGGCCGCGGCCATGCGCCATTTGTGGGGCTTCAGGTACTTGAACAGGCGGAAGTAAATCCGCACGTCGGACAGATTTATCATAAGGGCGTGTGGGGCTGAAGCTTTCCTTTCCCCATATATACTTCATCGGCGGGCACTTTTCCAATAAAATCCGGGGAGTGGGGCCGGGTAGGGCAGCCGGAACCGATGACCGACCCCTAAATCACCCTATAAAAACGGCGGATTTTCACTAAGCGGCCTCAGGTCAGGGTGATAACCTTGTCGGCCAGCTGCATGGCGGTGACGATGTCCAGCATGTTGGTGGTTTCGCCGACCTGCTTGGCCTCCAGCAGCTGAAAATAAGTCAGGCAGGTGCCGCACACCAGAAGCCTGACCCCGGACTGCTCCAGGTCCTGAAGGCCGGCCAGGACTTCGGAGCCGGCCACGGCCAGCTTCACCCCGGCATTGAGCATCACCACGCACCACAGATCCGGCCCCATTTCCTTCAGGGTGGCGATGAAACTGCCCATGAGCTTGGTCCCCAGGACATCATCGCCCCGGCCCAAGCGGTCGGCGCCCATGAGGACCAGAATTTTGGGCTGGGCCACCGCCGGTGGCTCGACGAATATCTCACAGGGGCCGGCCTCCGCCCGGGAGCCGGTGATTGCGCATGACTCTCCTTGCCCCTCCACCTCGACCTTAAAACCGGCGCGCTGGAGAAACCGGCTGACGTTTTCCTGGGCCGCGGCGTTGTCCACCAGCACCGTGAGCTGCTTAAGGTCGCCCCGGTCGATGAGTTCCTTGGTTCTGATCACCGGGTTGGGACAGGCCAACCCCCGGCAGTCCAGTGTTTTTTTCGACATGGTTACAGGCTCTCCTCTGTGGTTAATCGGTGTGGGTATAAGGTTACCTTACGGTTGACTCAAACCTGGCAAAAAATCTTCCGGGTTTGAGAAGTCTTTCGTAGGGTGCGTTCTACGCACCATCAATCCAGTTGAGAGGCGGGCGGGGACGCCCGCCCCACCGGCCTTTTCCTGCTTTACCGGGGTGCGCCGGCGTCGGCTTATTTATCGCCTTTGGCCACCGGGTAGCCGGCCTCCATCCAGGCCTTGATGCCGCCGGGGCAGCGGTAGACGTTCTTGTAGCCCAGCTTTACCGCCCACATGGCGCCGTTGTGGCTGCGGGTGCATTTGACGAAACCGCAGTAGAACACCAGGGTCTTATCCTTGTCGGGTCCTAAAAATTTCTCGAATTCCGCCTTGGCGGCGTCGTCCATCGCCTTCACTTCCGGGATGGGGAAATCATACTGCACTGCCCCGGGGACGTGCTGTTTCTTGTAGCTGTCGTTAAGGGGCATGGTGTCGATGATCATCATGGGTTTCTTCTGGTCGATCCAGGTTTTCAACTCGGGGGTAGTGACGAGTTGGTAGCCGCCCCGGCTCGTCTCCCGGGATAAGTTGACTCCGGAGGTCTCCGTTGCCAGCTCTTTGCCGGACCAGGATTGGCCGCAACCCACCAGGGCCAGGGCCACGATAGCCAAGAGTCCACCCATGAAGAATCCGTGTTTTTTAGTCATTTTGTTGCTCCTTTCAGTAGTATTTTTATTTTTCCGATCCAGAGGTCTTGGGGCGCACGACTCCGCCGCCGCCAATACAGAAACAGAGTTGCCCCGATCATGATGAGGTCGCGCCGGAACGCGGTTATGACGCCGTCTTGGGCGTCCAGTTCATCAAGGGTGAAACAGCCGCAGTCGATGTCCAGGTTTTGCCAGATGGCATATCCCAGGATCACCAGGAAAATCAGGAGTAAAAATGCAATGAGGGTGAGACTGCCCCGGACTTCGAAAATGAGCCCGACACCGGCCAGCAGCTCCAGGGCCGGCAGGCCCACGGCCACCAGGGGCAACAGCGTCTCGGGGATCAAGTCATACTGGGCGATGGCGTGGGCAAAGGCCCGGGGATCGAGCAGTTTGATAAACCCCGCATAAATGAAGATGCAGGCCAGACCCAGTCTCAGAACATGGTACAGCCAGGTCAAGGCGACCGGACCACCGGGGTCAGGATGTGGCCGGGATCGGCCGAAACTGCCGGCCCCGGGTATTTCCTGGGAGGTAGTGGGTTTGACGCCGATTCTCGACAAACTTATCACCCTGTTCCGAAAAGTCTTTCGTAGGGTGCGTCCTACGCACCATTAATCCATTTGAGTGGCGGGCGAGGACGCCCGCCCTACGTGACTTTTCATAATTTACGGGTGGGCCAAAGGCCCAATGACTGTATTAGGTTCAGGCGAAATTAAACCAGAGACCGGCCCGGGCCGGATACGGCCTCAAGCCTGTTGGAGGCGGGTAAGGTCTGGGGATGCGGCCGGGACCGAACCCCGAGGTCGGGGCTGGCCGCGGCCGGCAACCGGGCGGGCGCAAAGCGGCGCCTTCCACTGCTTGCGAAGCTAGCGGCGTTTACGTCGGTAGGCCGAAAAATGTTGCGATGAGTCTGAAGGGTTACTGCAAGGGGGGAATTGAACCAGGACTGCGGCAGAGAGAAAGTTCCCGGCGCTCAGGCCCACCCTTGTCCGGCCTTCGAATCCAGAGCCTTACCAAGGCTCCCCGGACGCCGCTGCTTCAGGATTTCAAAGGTGTAAAAAAGAGCGACCGATGCACCAGGATCACCTCCTCATCGAGAAATTCTGCATAAATCATAGAAGAGAACCGGCCAGGAATCAAGAGATTTTTTCCCGGACACGGATTTGGGCCGGCGAAGACGCATCGGCGCCGGGTCTCAAATAACCTCCGGGCGGTTGCCATTTTCCCGGACTTTACAGTACAATCCAGGGAAAATCTGAACCCTATCCCGGAGGCCATGATGGGTAATGTCCTTAATCTTGATAACTTTTTGGCCGTGGGGCTCCAGGCCCAGAATTATTTCCTTACCCACATCCTGGTCTGGAACATGCTGATACAGCTCATCGTGGTGGGCTGCCTGTATACGCTGGCTCGCCTGGCCGCCGGGCCGGTGCGGCCGTGGCTTCACCGGCAACTGAAGCGGCACCCCCTGGTGGAACATTCTTTGCCGCATCTGACCAGGGTGATCACCACCAGGTGTGTCACCCCCATAATCACTATCGTGCTGCTCTGGTTCGCCCATGGAACTGCAAGCCACTTTCACTGGCCCAATCACGGCATCCGCATCTTCCTGAGCCTGTTCCTGGCTTGGGTGATCATCCGTCTGCTGACCTCCCAGATGAAAAACCGCACCCTGGCCCGGGGCATCTCGGTTATCATCTGGTTTGTGGCCGCCTTGGATATCGTCCACCTGCTCCGCCCCTTCCTCGACCTGCTCGACAGCATCGACCTGACCATCAGTAACGTGCATTTGACTCTTCTCAGCCTGTTCGAGGGGGGCTTCCTGCTGGTGGCATTGTTCTGGCTGGCCAAGAAAATCTCGGTGTTCTTCCAACACTGGATCAAGACGGTGGAGCATGTCACCCCCTCGGCGCAGGTCCTGCTGCACAAGCTGCTCACCTTTGCCCTCTTTACCCTGGTGGTTCTCGGGGTTCTGTTCTACCTGGGGTTCAACCTCACGGCCTTGGCGGTTTTCAGCGGCGCCATCGGCCTGGGCCTCGGTTTCGGTTTGCAGAAGATCTTCTCCAACCTCATCAGCGGTCTCATCATCCTGGCCGACAGATCCATCAAGCCCGGTGACGTGATCCAGTTGGGTGACACCCACGGATATATCAATTATCTCGGCAGCCGCTATGTCTCCGTGGTGACCCGGGACGCTACGGAATACCTCATACCCAACGAAGACTTGGTTACCCACCAGGTGATCAACTGGTCCTACAGCAGCAATCTGGTCCGTCTCAAGATCCCCGTCGGCATCGGGTACGACTCCGATATTCAGCAGGCCATGGACCTCATGCTGGAGGCGGCCGCGGCGGTGGACCGCATCCTGACCGACCCTCAGCCTGCCTGCCTGTTAATGGGCTTTGGGGAGAACTCCGTCGATTTTCAACTGCGGGTGTGGATTCATGACCCGCAAAATGGGGTCCACAACGTCAAGAGCCAGATTCTCCTGGGGGTTTGGAAGCGATTCCAGCAGCATGGCATCAAGCTGCCCTTCCCGCAGCGGGTCTTGCACCACCAGTCCGTGCCCGAACTGGAGGTGTCCGTCCGGACCCAAGAGCCGGCCGCCGCCCTGAACCCCACGGCTTGACAGACCGCTTCCGGTGGGGTACATGCTTACCGAACGATATTCTGGAGACCGTCAGGATTATCCTTTATGGCGCTGATCATCATATTTGTGCTGGCCGGCTTGTGGCTCCTCCCCGGCGGGGTAGGGGCGGGCCCCGGCCTCCCCCTGGCGGCGCCGCCCGCCGCCTCCTCCGAGGTCGTCCCTTTGCCCTTTTTTGCCGCCCCTACCCAGATGTTCCTGTGCGGCGAGCCGGTGCCCCTGAATGATCCCGAAGTCAGGGAGGCCCTGGACCGGGAGTTCGTCATCGAGGTGTGGAGCCGGGCTCAGACCACCATGTGGCTGAAACGGGCCCACCGCTACTTTCCGGAAATCGAGCGGAAACTGCGGGCCCGGCGGCTCCCCCTGGACCTGAAATACGTGGTCCTGGCGGAGAGCGACCTGCGCACCCAGGCCCGGTCGAGCGCCGGCGCCATGGGTCCCTGGCAGTTCATGGGCCCCACGGCCCAGCAGTTACAGTTGCGGTGCGATAAAGCCATAGATGAGCGCCTGAATTTCGGAGCTGCCACGGACGCGGCCCTGACCCACCTGGAACGCCTGCACCGGTTGTTTCACAGCTGGCCCCTGGCCCTGGCGGCCTACAACGCCGGGGAAGGGCGGGTCCAGAAGGCCATCGCCGCCCAGGGGGTCAATAACTACTACCACCTGAGCCTGCCGGAGGAGACCGAGCGCTATATCTACCGCATCCTGGCGGCCAATATCATCATGTAGGACCCGTGCCGCTACG
>JAUSOZ010000120.1 GCA_030655955.1 Deltaproteobacteria bacterium | reverse complement strand
CCCTTCGCCCAAGCCCCCCATCCCCTACAGTGGGTTGGGTAGGGGCGGGTCGCGAACCGCCCCTACGGTTACGTTGGGGAAAGCACAGGCTGGAAGCCTGTGCCACCAGATGTCTTTCTTGTATGGGGTTGCGGAGTGGGCGGGGGACCCTAACGAAAAACTTCCCCCGGCCCTCCCTTCAACTTACTCGCAGAGGTAACTCATGGGAACGTCCAGTGCCCGGCGGGGGCCTACTACGGGGTTGTGGCGCTCGGCCAAGGGGGCGGCCACCCGGTATCTGTCGCCCGGGGCCGGGGGAGAGGTGGGCGCCCGGGAGGTGGTGGCCCGGTATCTGGCGGCCCTGGAGGAAGCCCCGGGGCAGGGGGAGGCGTTGGCGGCGTTTCGGGTTACCCGGAAGGTGGCTCAGGACCTGGGGGCGTTGTGGCAGGAGGTGACCGCCCGGGGATGGGGTTTGGCCCTCAAAGACCGGGGGCTGGCGTCGTTATCTGGGGAACCTGCGGAGCTGCTAGCGCCCGGGGTGAGCGGGGTGTTGGCCGGAAGCGGCGGGGGCCTGGAGGAGGCCGTGGTTCGGACGGCGCTGGCATTGGTGATCGGACCGGCAGCTAAATCTCAAGACCGGCCGGAGCCGGCTCAGATGGTGCGGCAGTTTCTGGTCACGGCGCTGCACCTGCGTCTGGCCCTGGACCTGGGGGAGCCCCTGGAAGGAGCGGCGGGCAGCTCCGGGCGGCTCCGGGAGGGCTTAAACCGGATCAAGGCCGTGATCGAGGCCGGCGCTTTGGCGGCAGGCGCCCCGTCGGAGCCTCCGGCTACCCCCGGGCTATGGCAGGGGTTCACGGGTTGGACCTGGGTTACCGAAGTTATGGCGGGATTGATGAAGAACCTCGGGTGAGCCCCAGAGTAAAAATAACGGCAGTTGCTCATGAGCCGGTGGCACAACTGTAACTTGTGAAAGGAACGTAGAATGGCGGCGGCCACAGGCCGCCCTATAACTGTAGAAGATGAGTCAGAGGATTCTTGAGCCCCCGGCCAAGGCCGGATGGTGGCGGCGGCTCTGGAAAGGGGGTGATGGATTTTCCAATTAAACTACTCCGTCATTTTATTTAATACAGAATCTCTATCCAATACCTCAGTAATTTTATGTTTGCCAATTTTCGTGTTGGTAATTGGATTAAAAACATAATATTTTTCAAGAATACTAGCCTGGACTTTATTTTTTAGCCAATAAATCTTTACAATATCTTGCTGTCCTTTGTATTTTCTCTTTTCAGCTGGAGTTTGAAAATCGTCCATTTCCTTTACCCATATTTCGTCATAATTAATATCCTGTTTATTGGTGTGCTGAAGCAATACTTTATTGTCAGGAATTGATTCGCTATATTTAACGTAAGGGTCCCATGGTATTAATTTAATTTTTCCAGATTTTTTAATTTTCTTTGCTTTTACTAAACTTCCAAAATATTCTGTATGTAATATCGATTCTTTTTCATTAACTTCGGCGAGTGCTAACTTTACCAAAGACATGATTATGAAAATAGACAATAAGATGCTCAATTTCTTCTTCATTTAGTAAACCTCACTTATTAGGGTTTTTAACTTGTATCTCAGACTCAAATTCTTAAAAAACCATAATGCTTTTCATATTGCCACAAGAAAAGTCGGGTTGTCAAGGTGAAGGGGAAGGAGCAGAGAAAACCCCTCCCCCACATTAAACTTTGGGGGCGCAGGCTTTCCAGCCTGCGCTTCGGACAGCCGGGGGCGGCTGTCCTACATATCATCAGGAACTTTTCAAGACAGATCCTCTCAACCGGCCATTGGTAGTTGGCAATGGCGAGGCGACAGCATGGCCGATGAACTCTACCTGAGGGCCCCGAACGAAAAACGCCGGCCGCCGCCGGGAATGGCCGCAGTCATTCATCTGGATGAACCGGGCCAAGACGGTTATCCCCTGCACCACAATCTGGCCCGGCTGCCGGCGGCTCCCGGACTGCCGGGTCAGGCGGTTGCGGCCTTTCTGCTGGCGGCCCTGGGAGTCTGGGCGGCGGATAAGTTTTTGCCTCGCCGCGCCGCCCCCGATGCCTGGACCCGGCAGATCACGCTTAACCTTCCCGTCAGCGCTGGCTGGCTGCCCCTGGCCGACCGCCTGAGCCGGCTGCTCAATTTCCTCACCGGGGACGACTGGACCCTGAAGCTGCGGGAAGCCTCCCTGGACCTGGGCCTCAAGGGGGAGTGGCCCCACGCCTGGCGCCCGGACGGGGTGATGCTGTTCTCCGGCGGGCTCGATTCCCTGGTGGGGGCCCTGGATTATTTGGAGGCCGGGGAGCGCTTGGTCTTGGTGAGCCACTACGATTTCGGGCAGCTGGCGAACGTCCAGCAGACCCTGGCTGCGGCGCTGCTTCGCCATTACGGCCCCGACCGGGTGCATCACCTGGGGCTTAGGGTGCAGTTTCCCCAGGCCCCGGAGCTGTCCATGCGGAGCCGGTCGCTCCTCTACCTGGCCCTGGGGCTGGCCGCAGCCGCCAGCTTCGGCCCCGCCACCCCCCTCATCATCCCGGAAAACGGCTGGATCAGTCTCAATCCGCCGTTGACGGCCAACCGCCTGGGAAGTTGCAGCACCCGCACCACCCATCCCTACTTTCTGGAGCAGCTTACGGGGCTTTGGCAGGAAGTGGGCCTGGTCAATCCCCTGATCAACCCCTACACAGACCTCACCAAGGGCGAGGTGGTGCACCGCTGCCGCAACCGGGACCTCCTGGGACAGCTCTACGGGGCAAGCGTCTCCTGCGCCCGGCCGGTGGTCTCCCGCTGGCAGGGAAGGGCCGCCGGCTCCTGCGGCTACTGCTATCCCTGCCTGATGCGCCGCGCGGCGCTTCACAGCCTGGGGTGGGATCGGGGGGAGGATTATGTAAGGGACGTGCTGTCGGACCCGGAGACCCTGGCGCACCGGGTTCGGGGCCGGGACCTCCGGGCCCTGCTGCTGGCGGCAAAGTCCTGGGAGGAAACTCCGGCCGAGGTGGAGGCCCGCCTCATGCTGGGGTCCGCCCCCGAGGCATTTACGGGGCGTTTGGCTGCCGCCCGCCAGGTGCTGGACCGGGGGTTTCAGGAAATCGCCGGGTGGCTCAGGGACCAGGGGCCGGAGTGGGTGCAGCAGTATGGGAGCTGATACCGGGTCGGGTTCAACTGATTATTTTGGTGGCCGCAGGCTAAACCACCATGGCCGTTTGGGACCACCCCCAATCTTGAAATTCCTTGTAGGGGCGGTTCGCGAACCGCCCCTACGGGTGGACTTTCACGGTAAAGCCGGCGGTGCACAGGCGAGACGCCTGTGCCACCAAAAAAGTTGGGAGGAAACTATTCGATTGGCTGGAACTCGGCATGATACCGATTAGCGCTCAATGGACAATTTTTGTAGGGGGGGACCTATGTGTCCCCCCCTGAGGGCGCACACATAGGTGCGCCCCTACGTTTCGTCTGGAAATTTTTGACCGCAACTCGGTATGAGGAGGGAAAATATGACAATCCGGCCAGGCTCCGGGGTTTGCCGGCCCTGACCTTTATGTGGCCCAGGCCAAATGAGGCGAGGCAATCAGGCGTAGAGGTAGGCAGTTACCAGGAGCCAGAGGCCGAAGCCCAGGAGGATCACGATGGTGGTGATGGCCATGAATTTCATGTGTTTATGTTCAATCATTTCTCTTCTCCTTTTGAGGGGTTAGCCGGGCTCGCCGCTTTTTTGGGGGGGCAAACGGAAGGCCAGCGGCAGCAGCTCCTTCAGGTTCGCCAGCCGTATGCGGCCGGCGGTATTGGCCATGAGCACCCGGCAGTCCGGGCTGAACTCGGCCAACACCTGGCGGCACAGGCCGCAGGGGGCGACGGGGTCGGGGGTGTCGGCGACCACGGCCAGGGCGGTCAAGTCGCGGTGGCCGGCGGCCACGGCGGTCAAGATCGCCACGCGCTCAGCGCAGATCGTAGCCCCCAGGGAGGCGTTCTCGATGTTGCAGCCGGAGAAGATTTCACCGGTTGCGGTCAGGACCGCGGCGCCCACCTTGAAATTGGAATAGGGAGCATAGGCCGTCTCCCGGGCGCGCCGGGCCTGGTCCAGGAGCTGCTGTTGCACCGTTTCATCCAGCATGGAGAGGCCTTTGATGACGAGCCAGGATTAGTCGGGCTGGCCGCGGTCCCGGAGTCGGATAAGGGCGGACACACAGGTCCGCCCCTACGGGTCCGTGCACACCCCGCGCCCCTATCCCCCCAGGGAGATGGCCAGGGCGGTGGTCAGTTTCACCACGTCCTGGTTGGACTTGCGCAGATGCCGGGACAGGATCTGGGCCAGGCGCAGGAGCAATTTTACCCCCATGGCCGGGTTCTGTTCGATCAGTTCCAGAAAATCCTTTTGATGCAGTTCCAGGAGGGAACAATCGCTGGAGGCGGTCACCGTGGCCGACCGGGTCTCGTTTTCCAGCAGGGCCATCTCCCCGAAATACACCCCGTTTTCCGCCTTCAGGCGGATCATCACCCGCTCTTTGGGAGTATCTTCATCCAGTACCAGGGTGAGCTGCTTGGTGATCTCCACTTCCCCGGCCTGCATAATGAACAGGCTATCTCCGGGCTCGCCTTCCTGGATGATGACCGCCTCGGCCGAAAATTCCCGGAGGCTGGTGCGGCCCAGCACCTGATGGATTTCAGTTTCTTCCAGGTCCTGGAAGAGAAAGATTTTTTGGAAAAAGGCGGCATCCATCATCAGAGACTCGGCCTCTGCGGGGCGATGACCACGGCATACTGGTGCGGCCCCAGGATCAGGGTGGGAGGGGGATTGATCTGGCATTCCACCTTGGTGCGTCCCAGGAGATGGGTCATCTTGGTATCGGCGAACTTGCGCCGGATGAAGTCATCAATGGGCGACGGTTCTTCGGAGAGCAAGTCCTCGAGGCTCACACTCTTGCTCTCGGTGTAGATGCCGATAAGAATACCCTGGTGATACTCCTGGAGGTAGGCGGATAAATCGCTCAAGGGACACCCGTGGAAGCTGCTGGGGACCTCAACATCCCATAAGCCCTGTCCATCACCGATTAACAGTGACGTGTAGACGCGGAACAGGGCCGGGGAAGCGATGGCCCCGGCCAGGAGCGAGCTGTCGTATTGCCCCCGGATCAACACATCCTCGGCCCCGGCGCGCTCCAGGTAGGTGCGGTTTTCCGGCCGTAGCAACTCCCCCATGATGCGAATTTTGGCATGGAGGGCCTTCAAGGTGAGGGCGGTAAACAAAGTCCGTTGATCCACCTGGGCGGCGGTTTCCCCCGGTTGACGGTCGGCCAGGATGATGGCCTTGATGGCCCATCGAACATTGGCCTTCAGGAGGATTTCTTCCCGGGAATAGTCCCCCCGGAGATAGGAAACCGTATTTTGGGGGTATTTCTCTTTGATGGCGTCCATCTGTTCCGGCGGGGCTTTGTTGATCAGGACTAGTGCGACGGTGAGAGGCAGGCGTTTGAGCAACTGGTCCAGCAAGGCCTCGGCATCCTCCGGCCACCCCAGGATCAGGATATGTTGTGTGGATTTAATGGCTTCCAAACCTTTCTCCTGGCGAAACTTGCGTTCAATGAAGACCGAGGCCACGGTGGCGGTCACGAGCGACAGGCTGAGAAAGCCTATGATCATAAGGGCGACGCCCACCAGCCGGCCCAGGAAGGTGACGGGGACCACATCCCCATACCCCACCGTGGTCAGGGTGACCATGCCCCACCACAGGGCGCGCCCGAAACGGATCCACCACGGCCCTTCGGCAGGTTCAACCAGGCTGAACCCGATGGATCCCACCATCAGGATGACCACCAGGGCCAGGACCAGGCCAAAGACCCGTTCCCGTTGCAGCGTCCGGATAAAGGAGGCGATGGACTTTTTGATCACGACTCCTCAGGCTGAATGGTTCAGCCGCATTTCCATCCGGTGTCCAAGGCTGATCAAGGGCCAGGCAGCCCCGGTCCACTCACGACCCGGCATCCCGGCCCCAAGCCGTGCCGGCGCGGTTAAATCGGGCGATGACAAGCCTGGCACTTTATGGGGCCTGCCTGCTGTCCCTGTTGCCGCAGCCGCAGATGGCAGCCTTTACATTGGCGATGATAAGCGTTCTTCACATCCAGGCGGCGGGCCTCCGGTCTCAGACTATGGCAGGTCTGGCACTTTGCCACCGGCTGGCCTTCATGCCAGAGGTTGCGCCGGCCCTGGTAGTCGTGATGGCATTGGGTGCAGGCCACATGCCGGGCTTGGTGCACCCGGTGGCTGAACTGCACCGGCGGCTTACGCCTGGACCCGGCCACGGGGATTTTCAGGAAACTATCCGCCGGGGCCTGGGTGAGAGAGCCGCCATGAGCCCCCAGGATACCCATCACCAGGATCAGTCCCGCCACAAAAGCCAAACGGCAGCCTGTGGTCAAGGCCACTTCAGTCCTGATAGTAGGAGGCGCAGGAGGTATCGGATTCCCAGACGTTGACCCGGCAGACTTTCACCCCGTCCCGATTGAAGATGGCCCCCAGGCGCCCGTACAGGTAACAGGCCAGATTCTCCGACGAGGGGTTGCGGTCCTGAAAGGCGGCCAGTTCATTCAAATATTTATGGTCGACCTCTTCCAGCACCTCTTTGGTCCGAGATTTAACCACGCCAAAATCCATCAGCAGCCCGGCCCCGTCC